>JBGSMU010000051.1:0-8932 GCA_041739955.1 Gallionella sp.
GGACTCGCCGCCCAAATAGGCGTGAGTCAGCGTCACACAGGCCAGCGTCGCGGCCAGTACCAGCGCCATGTAGTAGCAGGCGAATTTATCCACCAGCAACAGCGGCGTGACCTGAATAGGCGTCACTTCAAGCGCCGGCAGCAGTGACAGCAAGGCCAGGTTGAGGCCCAGCACCGACAAGCCAAAGGTCAGGGTGTGGTGGCGCTTCCAGGCGATGGCGAGCATCACCAACACCACAGTGGCGCTGGTGATCAGCAACGGCAGCAGTGCGATGAAATGTTGAGTCGTCAGTTGCATAGCATGGCTTTCCATTAAGCCGCTCACCGGGCCAGAACAGGTTGATTGAGGGCGTTACCTAGCCACTGCTGCACGCCTTGCATGCTGGCGGCGGACGTATCGAGCACCGGCTGCGGGTAAACCCCCAGCAGGATCAGCAACGATCCGGTCAGCAGGAATATCTGGTTGATACCGAGATAGGCGATCAGCACAAAACCGGTAAGCATCGTTCCGACCACGCTACCGACGGTGGATATCGCGTAGAAACTGCCCACCGTCCGCCCGATGTTATGCATCTCGCGCGCGGCGATCTTGACGACATAAGGCGATACACATCCCAGCAGGAACAATCCGGGGCCGAACAGCAAAAAGGCGCTGGTCAGCGATCCCCAGCGCAATCCCATAGGCAAACACAACTGCAGTATCGTGCCTTTCAGAGCAGGGGTCAGGATAACCAGCACGCCGGAAAGCATGATGATGCCGTAAAGCCAGTCCGGTGAGCTCTTGCGATCCGACCAGTGACCGCCGATTGCATAGCCGGCGGCCAACGCAACCATGGTCACCGTGATCAGTGAAGTCCAGACAAACAGGCTGACGCCGAAGAAGGGGCCGATGACGCGCGAGCCTAGCACCTCGATCACCATGACCAGCGCGCCGCATAGCGCCGCTGTCACGATCAGGTAAGCAATGAAACCTTTGGAATGTTGCATGGAAATACCTTATAGAAAAAATATTATTTGAATTTGAAGTCTACCCTAGTTATGGGACCTTGCTTATCTTGCCCAGACGTCTTTCAGGGTAACGGTGCGATTAAAAACCAGCCGATCCGGATGATGGTCACGCCTGTCTGCGCAGAAATATCCAAGGCGTTCGAATTGGTAACGTGTTTCCGGCGCAGCGTCTCGCGCGGCGGCTTCGACCCAACCCTGCACTACCGCCAACGATTCCGGATTCAGGTATTCGCAGAAATCGACATCCCGGTCCGCATCCGGCTCGGGCACATTGAACAGTCTGTCGTACAGGCGTATCTCGGCAGGCAGGGCATGCTCGCGTGAAAGAAAATGGATGACGCCCTTGACCTTGCGGCCTTCCGGATTCTTGCCCAGGGTATTGTGGTCTATGCTGCATTTCAGCTCGACCACCTTGCCTGCCGCGTCCTTGACCACTTCATCGCAACGCATCACATAGCTGTATCGCAGGCGGATCTCACCGCCCGGCACCAGCCTTTGCCAGCCCGGCGGCGGCGTTTCGGAAAAATCGTCCGCCTCGATGAACAACTCTCCCGAGAACGCTACCAGTCGACTGCCGAATTCCGGATGGTTGGGATGGAAGCCGGCCTCTCTGGCCTGGGCATGTTCCGCATTGGTGATCGTCACCTTGAGCGGATTGATGATTGCCAACACGCGCGGCGCGCGCGACTCAAGGTCGTCGCGTATGGCCGATTCCAGTACGGCCATGTCGACGATGTTCTCGCTCTTGGACACTCCGATACGGCGCGAGAAATCCCGCAGCCCTTCCGGCGTATAACCCCTGCGGCGCATGCCGCTGATAGTGGGCATACGCGGATCGTCCCAGCCGGTCACATGCTTGTCGTTCACCAATTGCAGCAGCTTGCGCTTGCTGGTGATGGTGTAGTGCAATTCCAGCCGCGAGAACTCGTACTGGCGGGGATGGCAGGGTATCGTGATGTTGTCCAGCACCCAGTCGTACAACGGGCGGTGATCTTCGAATTCAAGCGTACACAACGAATGGGTGATGCCTTCCAGCGCGTCGGAGATGCAGTGGGTGTAGTCGTACATCGGATAGATGCACCACTGGTCGCCGGTGCGGATGTGGTGCGCGCGGCGGATGCGGTAGATGGCGGGATCACGCATGTTCATGTTTGGCGAAGCCATGTCTATTTTTGCCCGCAGCACCATCGCGCCATCCGCAAATTCCCCGTTCCTCATCCGCGCAAACAGATCGATATTCTCGTCAACCGGGCGGTCACGATTGGGGCTGGGTCTGCCGGGTTGGGTCAGTGTGCCGCGATATTCGCGCATTTGCTCGGGCGTCAGGTCATCAACATACGCCAGCCCTTTTCTGATCAACTCGACCGCATATCCATAGAGTTGCTCGAAATAATCCGAGGCCCAATGCACCTCGCCGTCCCACTTGAATCCCAGCCAGCGCACGTCTTCCTGTATGGATAGCGCGTACTCCTCGCTTTCCTTTTCGGGGTTGGTATCGTCGAAGCGCAGGTTGCATTTCCCTTTGTAGTCCAGGGCTAAACCGAAATTCAGGCAGATCGACTTGGCATGGCCTATATGCAGATACCCATTGGGTTCGGGTGGAAAGCGCGTGACGATACCGTTATGTTTTCCGCCAGCAAGATCGGTGTCGATGATGGTGCGTATGAAGTTGGAGACCGCTGGTTGTTCCGTGTTGCTCATGCTGGATATTCTCGATTTATCTGTGTTGATCTGTGTATTACCGATACCAGCTTTGGATTCTACCCGAAAACATTGGCCAACTTCCCCACCCACTTATGACATTAGCAATGAAAACACACGGGATATTTGGTAGAATCCGACCCCTCTCAAGCTATTAGGCCACGCGAGCATCGCACCATTATAGGAGCCCAACGACAATGAATCAGTTCGAGCGTATCAACCGCCTTTTCGTGGCGCTCACCGGCGCATTGCTGCTGAGTGCCAGTTACCTCAGTCTAGCCGCTGACCTGACGGAAGCAAACCAGCTTTTTCGAAAAGGACAATACGCTCAGGCGTTGGAAAAGACGGATGCGTTTCTTGCGGACAAGCCCAAGGATGCGCAGGCACGTTTTCTGAAAGGCCTGATATTGACAGAGCAAGGCAAGGTGCCGGATGCGGTAAGCGTGTTCTCGGCACTTACCGAGGACTATCCCGAGCTGCCCGAACCATACAATAACCTCGCCGTGCTTTATGCCAGCCAGGGAGAATATGACAAAGCCCGCTTGTCGCTGGAAAAAGCGATACGCACTCATCCCAGTTATTCCACCGCACACGAAAACCTCGGCGACATCTATGCCAAGATGGCCAGCCAGGCCTATGACCGTGCTTTGCAACTGGATCGCGGCAATACCGCCATGCAGACCAAGCTTGCGATGATTCAGGATCTGTTCGACAGCAACAAGCAAGTACCCGCAGTTCAAGCCAGCCAGGTTCGGCAGCCATCCGAAACAGTAAAAGTGGCAGGCACCCCAATTGCAACGCCACCCGAACCTGTCAAACCCGAACCCGCAAAACCCGCACCGGCGAAGACAGCGCCTGCCGAGCCAAAACCGGCGCAACCGGTAGTTGCGAAAACAGAACCGGTGACACAGACACCCGCAACGGTAGTTGCCAAGGAAGACCCGTCAAAAAATCTCACCGAGATTTTGAATACCGTAAATGCCTGGGCTGCGGCATGGTCGGCCCAGAACGTCAAAGAATATCTTTCCTACTACGCCGCCGATTTCAGGCCCGAGGACGATCAAACCCTTGAAGAATGGCGATCCACACGCAGTGCGCGTGTCAGTTTTCCGAAGTCGATCAAGGTGGCGGTTGGCAAACCCACCGTCATATTCGATGACAATGAACGTGCGACGGTCAAATTTCGCCAGACTTACCGTGCCAGCCATCTCAAATCCACCAATAGCAAAACCCTGGTGATGGTGAAGAATGACGGCAAATGGCGGATCCAGATGGAGCGCTCCAAGTAAGCCATGTCGCCTCGCGCTTTCATCTCTACCGCCTTGTGCATTCTGGCAATCACCAGTGCATATGCCGAGCCTGCGGTACAAAATTCCGAGGCCCGTCTGGTTAAAAGCCTGCAGGCGATAAACGACAATCATCTGGATATTGCCCTGAATGAAGTTGACAGCCTGTTGCTAACCTACCCGAATTTCAAACTGGCCCAGTTGGTCAAAGGTGATCTGCTGATGGCGCGCGCCGGTGCCATCGATAATTTCGGCGATGCGGCAAATGCCTCCCCGGACAAGATCGAGGGGTTACGCGATGAAGCGCGTGTTCGCTTGCAGCGTGTGCTATCCCAGACTGACACACAGCTTACCCCGGGCTTTTTGTGGCAACTGGATCCCGCGCAGAAATTTGCATTGGTAGTGGACACATCTCGATCCACGCTGTTCGTCTATGAAAACGTAAATGGCGAGCCGCGCTATGTCACCGATTTCTATGTCACCATCGGCAAGCTTGGTACTGATAAAACTTACGAGGGGGATCAGCGCACCCCCATCGGCGTATATTTCGTGAAATCCAGCCTGCCAAAAAACAAGCTTTCGGATTTTTATGGCAATGGTGCTTTTCCGCTCAATTATCCGAACGAATGGGACCGCAAGAACCGGCGCACCGGCAGCGGGATCTGGCTGCACGGCACGGCAAGCGATACCTATAGCCGCCCGCCCCGCGACAGCAACGGTTGCGTGGTACTTTCAAACGAGGATCTGGACAGACTCGCCCCCTACCTGCAAGTGGGTGTCACGCCCGTGGTCATCACCAACGACATGCACTGGATCAGCAAAGCAGATCTGGACCAGCGCGACAGCCTGTTGCAGGCAATCGAACAATGGCGTAGCGACTGGGCCAGCCTTGATACCGGCGCTTATCTCGCCCACTACTCTCGCGATTTTTCCAGCGAAAACAGCGATATCAACTCATGGTCGAAACACAAGCAACTTGTCAACAGCAGAAAGTCCTGGATCGACGTGGGCCTGTCCAATATCGGCATGATCACTTACCCCGACCAACCGGGGCTGGTAGTCGTAAACTTCGAACAGGACTACCGAAGCAACAACCTTTCCAACCGACTTAAAAAAAGGCAATACTGGATCAGGCAGGATAATCGCTGGAAAATCATTTTCGAAGGAGCAGCATGATGAAACAACTATTCACCGCACTGTTTGCACTACTCCTGTGCCTGACAATGCAATCTTCCCACTCTTCAACACAAGGAAATAACCCCATGGTCAAACTGCACACAAACAAAGGCACCTTCACACTGCAACTGGATGCCGAAAAAGCGCCGAATACAGTCAAGAATTTCCTCGAGTACGTGAACAGCGGCTTTTACTCGAACACCATTTTCCATCGCGTGATCGGCAACTTCATGATCCAGGGCGGGGGATTCGAGCCCGGCATGAAGCAGAAGAAAACCAACGCGCCTGTCAAGAACGAGGCTGCCAACGGCCTGAAGAACGACAATTACACGATCGCAATGGCACGCACCGGCGATCCGCATTCCGCAACCGCGCAATTCTTCATCAACGTCAAGGACAACGGCTTCCTGAACTATCCGGGGCAGGACGGCTGGGGCTACTGCGTGTTCGGCAAGGTCGTGGAAGGCAAGGAAGTCGTCGACGCGATACGCCAGGTCAAGACCGGCAATAAGTCCGGCCATCAGGATGTACCACTGGAAGATGTCATCATCACCAGCGCGGAAGTCGTTAAATAATCAAGACAGCGGCGCTTCAAGCGCCGTTTTCCTTTATGCCGCACACTCTTTTCATCTCCGACCTGCATCTCAGTACCGATCATCCGCACAGCATGGCGGCGTTCAAACGCTTCATCGCCACGCTGGCACCACAGGCGGAGGCGCTGTATATCCTCGGTGACCTGTTCGAATACTGGGCGGGGGATGATGACAGGGACGACCCGTTCCACGCCGAAGTAACAACTGCCCTGCGTGATCTTTCATCGCAAGGCACAAAGTTGTATCTGATGCACGGCAACCGCGACCTGCTGATGGGCGAAGCGCTCGCGCAAACCGCCGGCGCGACACTGTTGCAAGACCCGACCCTCCTCGAACTGTATGGCACAGCCACATTGCTCAGCCACGGCGACACGCTATGCACCGACGACGTCGAGTACCAGCAATTTCGCGCCATGGTGCACAGCAAAAAATTCCAGGGGAAATTCCTCGCGCAACCGCTCGCGGAGCGCAAAGCCTATATCACGCAATTGCGTCAACAGAGTATCGCGGCCAAACAGGTGAAGGACAGCGCGATCATGGATGTGAACAACGATGCCGTCGTCTCACTGTTACGGGAACACGGCTACCCTCGCCTTATCCACGGCCACACTCACCGCCCCGACCGTCACGAGCATCTGGTGGACGGGCATCCCTGCGAACGCTGGGTATTAAGCGACTGGGATCAGCAGCCAACCGCGTTGCGTTGCGACAAGAACGGCTGCAGTCGGGTCACTGTTTGACAGATTGCGGCCCGCATAACGCTTCGCACGGGATGCCATCTCCGTCACCATCCAGTTGCAATATGCCACAGCGAGCCAGGTAATCTTTCGCCTCTTCACAGGAAACCATTTGCGAACATTGCGTCTTGGCGCATGATGGATCGGCCGGCATCGGCACAGGCAACGGGGAGGGATGGAGCTTGCGCCATTGTGCAGGCTCGATGATCACGTCACCCGCCCACAAACCGATCCTGGCCTGCCTGGCCTCCTGTTGCAATGCCATCACATCGCGGTTGCTGTGGAAGCGGGAATAATCCCACGCCAAGCCTCGTCGCACCTGCTCATGATTCACGTTCATGCCACCGATGCTGACCATCGCAACCATACGCCCGTAAACATCGATGGCACGACTGGAAACCTGCACCTGCTTGCCCATGACCATTTCACTGAGCGACAGTTTCGAAGCATCACCGTAGGGCTGTGCCTTTTGCGAGTTGGGCGACTTGCCGCCCATCACTGCATGCCCCACTTCCGGCGCATCCACATCTGCCAGCCGGATCTTTACCGGCTTGCCGTCCTGTAACACAAGCAATGTATCGCCATCCATCACTGCGATGACTTTTCCTGAAAAGGTTCTGGCAGGGATGCCGTTGCAGGGCGGCAACTCGCAAAGATCCGCTGCCTGAGTCAGGCCTGCCGTACACGATAATCCGAGTAACAGCAGATAACGGGTAAAACTCATATCAATACACTTTTGATGGTGGCCAGACACAGCAAGGCATAGCCCGCAGCCAAAAGGTCATCGAACATCACACCCTGACCGCCATGAAGATTGCTGTCGAAATAACTGATCGGTTGCGGCTTTACGATATCGAAGAAGCGAAACAACGCGAAAGCAAGTAATGACCACTCCCAACCAGGTGGCGTAAAGAACAGCACCAGCACGAAGGCGACGATCTCGTCCCACACCATACCGCTGTGGTCGGGCACACCCAACACCTTGCCGGTGATGTCGCACGCCCAGACACCGATCGCATATGCCCAGATTAGCACCAGGATAAATAGCGCATCGGAAAGTCGCGGTGCCAGATACCAGTAGATCGGGAATGCGACCAGCGTACCGAATGTACCGGGCGCTTTGCGCGCCAGTCCGCTGCCAAATCCGAATGACAGCATATGGGCTGGATGACTGAGCAAAAATTTCAAATCTGGCTTTACTGCGG
Source organism: Gallionella sp. (assembly GCA_041739955.1). Lineage (GTDB taxonomy): Bacteria > Pseudomonadota > Gammaproteobacteria > Burkholderiales > Gallionellaceae > Gallionella. The sequence goes on from JBGSMU010000051.1 coordinate 7,706, forward strand.
GTTTATCCAAAGTGGTCATATCCCCCGCCTTTCACATCGATAATATCTCCCGAAGCATCATGCACGACACAGCCTTCACCGGCAACGGTCTTCCCGATGCATGTCAATTTCAAACCAAGCCGGGTACCGATAGCCTCGATCTCTTCATGACGCATTCTGTCCGCAGTGAAACACAATTCGTAATCATCGCCGCCGGACAGGACACATTGCTTGCCCGGCGGTTGTGACAACCATCCGCGCAGCGCGTCTGATACCGGCAATGACGGGAACTCAAGCTGCGCGGCAACACGCGAAGCCCAGAGAATATGGCCCAGATCGGCATAAAGCCCGTCGGAAATATCGATCGCACTGTTGGCGACACCGCGCAATGCCAGGCCCAACTCCACACGCGGCTGCGGTTGATGCAACGCCCGAGCGCAGGCCGCGAATTCCGCATCGCTCAAAACGATGTGGCCCTGCAGACTGGACAACGCCAACGCCGCATCGCCCAGATGACCGGAAACCCATATCTCATCGCCAAGGCGCGCGCCGCTGCGGAGCAATGCCTTTCCTTGCGGGACTTCGCCCATGATGGTGACGCACATGTTGAGTGGGCCGCGCGTTGTATCGCCGCCCACCAACTCAACGCCGTGCTGTTCGGCCAACGAGAAGAATCCCGCGCTGAATCGTTCCAGCCACTCTTCATCCGCCTCGGGCAAAGAGATCGCCAGGGTCACCCAACGGGGCTTTGCTCCCATCGCCGCCATGTCCGAGAGGTTGACCGCCAGCGTTTTGTATCCCAGCATGCATGGGTCGGCATCCGGAAAGAAATGGGTGCCGCACACCAGCATGTCGGAAGACACCACCAGCACGTTACCTTCGTTGATCTTCAACAATGCCGCATCATCACCGATACCAAGCAGTGCATTGGGCGATGCCCTCGTGAAATGACGTCGTATCAGGTCGAATTCGGACATGGCTTGTAGCTTGCAGGATGGGTTGAGCGCAGCGATACCCATCGTTTTACGTTAAGGAAGGTCTGAATAAGTAGCAGAAAATGAGAACGACACCCACACATTTTGCTTTGGATATTCGAAATAACCATACACGGCCCTGGCAAGGGCCATTTCGTCGGCCATACCGGTCGATTTCCCGTTCATCAGACGCACCTTCCCTGCGGAAGTCGCAACAGATGCCGTCGCGCCATGAACAGATTTGCCAGTGCCGCCACGACGAACAGGCGGTTGC
>JBGSMU010000107.1:0-4925 GCA_041739955.1 Gallionella sp.
AGTCGTTGAAACTCCGGCAGCGAGCGCGGGAACGGCAGATCGTCTCGCTCAAGTACGTCGATAACCATGATTATTCCACTTGGGGGCAGATACTCAACATACTACCGCTAGTGGATGTCTGTGACAACCGGATAAGCACGCGATGATCAATGAAGAGTGCTCCGATGCGCTGGAAAATATCTGTTTCAGCCCTTCCTCGCGCGAGCCGATCACGTCCAGCAAAAAATCCTTGCCCTTGGACTTGATCGATTCGACCACATAATCGATGTTGGCCTTACCATTCCTGTCGCCGTCCGCGACCGCCAGCGCGATGTGGTGCAGGCGCGGCCCGTAATTGCGCACGAAGTCTTCGGTCGGCGACGGCAGGCCGATCAGGTGATTGACGAAATGCGGATGGTTGGCGGCCGTGAACACCTTGGCCGGGCTGATACTCTCATCCTCGTAATGGATGCTCTTGGTGACGTTGGTGGAAGAATTCTGGTCGGCGATATCGTAGGAACCCCAATAATAGTAACTGGACAGGGTCAGGTACTGGAGGATCGCTACTTCTCGGTTCTGGCTGTATACGCGCGTGGCGAGGTGGTCGATCGGCAGGATCAGTTTGTCCAAACCGAGCAGGGTTTGGGTCTCCTTCGCTTCCATGTAGCCGCGGTTGACGTCGTCGCGGATCACGCTGTTGCCGAGCGCGTATACGCGGATATCTTTTGCGGGGCGTTCCCAGTAGCCGATAATATTGTGGGTATAGGGCGACGGCTTGACGATCGCCATGTTGCCCGGCAATTCCAGCTTGCGAACCTGGTCCTGGTTGAAAAAACGCACTGCGCGTCCCTTTTGCAACTCGACCACTTCATGCAGGTTCTCGACACGGAATATCTCGCCCATATAGCGCGAGTTCGGCTTGTGCGCACCGATCGGGTAGACCTCGTTCAGGCTGCGAAAGATGCCGCGCACGTCGGGATCGCGCACTTCGCGTATCAGCAGGTCCGGCGATTCCATGCCGATGCGCAGCACATGCGTCCAATGCGTCTCCGACTCCAGCGTGACCAGATAATGATAGGGGGTCATCAGCGCCAGTTCGCTGACATAGGCTACTGAACAGCCGGGCTCGACAGTGATCATCATCGCATCCATCTGGCGGATCATGTCGGTCAGGCCGATGCGGTCGCGGTCTTCCAGCAGCTTGACCAGGTATTCTTCGAACCAGGGCGAGTTGGCCTTGTCGCCTTGCTTGGGGTGGATAAGTGAATTCATAGGGCTCTCAAAAAGCTCATTGCTGGTGTTGTTCCATACCCTGGGTAAGCACCCCGAACGATGTCGACGTGCTGCTTGCGCACTGTACCGCGCAGATCGGGCCGGCATCCCGTCCATCCAGTCCGACAGCCAGCCTGACATGGATACCGTTGGCGGACTGCCCCCTGTCGATGTCGTAACTCAACCATGCGCCATTTATCCATACATCGGCCCAACTATGGTTGTCCAGCTTCTTGCGGCCGGCGCTGAATACATAGCCGCTGACATAGCGTGCGGGTACGCCGAGATGGCGGCAGCATGCGATGAAGACATGGGTGCGATCCCGGTTGTTGCCGGTTGCAGCGGCAAAGGATACGGCAGCAGTGACCTCCTGTTCATCGCGGGACTTGCTCTCAATGACATGGTTGCGGACCGCGTGCATCAATCTCTGGACACCGTTGGCATCCAGACCTGCGCCCTGCTTGCCGAACTGGCGCGCAAATCCTTCCAGTTTCGCATCCATGGTGGTGTATTGCGTTGCGCGCAAGTAGACCGGCAGCGGCAACAGGTCGGGAGGCGACAGGACATCCATCTCGGTTTCCACCTCGCCGCAAGCCGTGATGTCGATAGTGCTGTGGGGGCCGTCGACGACCAGCGTGTGCGTCAGGTTACCGTAGGTGTCGGCATAGGGCTGCATCCTGCCGTTGACGCGGATCTCCCAGCGCCTGACGCGCTGACCGAATCCATCCTGCGGCGTAAGGTGCAATTGCTGGATGGTGTAGTCGACCGCGCCGGGATAGGCGTAATGGATGTGATGTTCGATATTCAGTCTCATGTCAGATTGTGCTCGAAGGTGGGTTGAGGAAGGCGCGCTGGATCTCGCTGCCCAGCGTGTAGGTGGATTCGATGAATTCCTGCAGGAATTCGTGCAGGCCCTGCTGGAAGATGTCTTCCATGCGCCCGTAATGCAGCCGTGCGTGCAGTTCGCCGGCCAGCCGCAGGCACTCCCAGCCTAGGGTCGAGCACAGGTGTTCGAGTATCTTCGTGACTTCGTCCATACATGCGTGCAGCGATCGCGGCATGTCGTGGCGCAGTACCAGCAGCTCCGCCACGCGCCATGACTCTATCGTGTCGCTGAATACTTTCTGGTAGGCCGCCAGCGCACTGACCGAGCTTAGTATCGCGCTCCATTCGTAGTAATCCATCGCGCCGCCCACTTCCGCCGCCGACGGAAGCAACAGATGGTATTTCACATCCAGCAGCCGGGCGGTGTTGTCGGCACGTTCCATAAAGGTGCCCAGGCGCACGAAATGGTAGGCATCGTCGCGCAGCATGGTGCCGTAGGTCACCCCGCGAAACAGGTGCGAGCGTGATTTCACCCAGTCGCAGAATTCGTCCGGCTGCTCCAGCACTTTGCTCTCGCTGGTGATGACGTGGAACTCGATCCACAACGCGTTGATGTTCTCCCACATCTCGGTGGACAACGCCGCGCGCACGGCGCGGGCATTTTCGCGCGCACTGTTGAGGCAGCTGACGATACTCGACTGGTTGCGCACGTCCAGTGCCAGAAACCGGATCACGTTGGCCGCGCTGTAATTGCCATAATGTTCCTCGAATGCCGCGGCGGTATCGGCGATCAATACCGCCGGCCGCCACTGGTCGGCCTCGCTGTGCGACGCGCGCGGCATCAGCGACATGTGGTTGGTGACATCCAGCACGCGGGCGATGTTCTCTGCCCGCTCGATGTAGCGGGCCATCCAGTAAAGATGATCGGCTGTTCTACTAAGCATCGTTCAACACCCAGGTATCTTTGGTGCCGCCGCCCTGTGAGGAATTGACCACCAGCGAGCCATCCTCCAACGCTACCCGGCACAGTGCTCCGGGAACCAGCGTGACCGTCTTGCCCGACAGTACGAACGGGCGCAGGTCAACATGGCGCGGTGCCACCCCCTGCTCCACCAGCGTAGGACAGGTGGACAGTGCCAGCGTGGGCTGGGCGATGTAATTGTCCGGATTGGCCAGAATGCGCGTCCGAAATTCCTCGATCTGCGCCTTGCTGGCGGTCGGACCCACCAGCATGCCGTAACCTCCCGAGCCGTGCACTTCCTTGACGACCAGTTCCTCCAGGTGCTCAAGGATATATTTGCAGTCATCTTTGGCAGATGCCTTGTAGGTCGGGACATTGGAAAGGATCGGCTCTTCTCCCAGATAGAACCGCACCATTTCCGGCACGTAGGTATAGGTAGCCTTGTCATCAGCCACGCCGGTACCGATAGCGTTCGCCAGGGTCACGCCTCCGTTTCGATAGACCGAAACCAGCCCCGGCACGCCCAGCATGGAATCCTTGCGGAAGGCGAGCGGATCGAGGAAATCGTCATCCAGGCGGCGATAGATGACATCCACACGCACAGGCCCCTCGGTGGTGCGCATGTACACCGCGTTGCCCTTGACGAACAGGTCCTGGCCTTCAACCAGTTCGACGCCCATGTGTTGCGCAAGGAACGCATGCTCGAAATAGGCGCTGTTGTATGCCCCCGGTGTCAGCACCACCACGGTCGGATCCTGCACGCCGGGCTGGGCCACGGCGCGCAGATTATTGAGCAGCACCTGCGGATAATGTTCTACGGGAGCGACGGAATAACGGCGGAACAATTCCGGGAACAACCGCATCATCATCTTGCGGTCTTCCAGCATGTAGGAGACACCCGACGGCGTGCGCAGATTGTCTTCCAGCACGTAAAACTGGTTCTCGCCGGTGCGCACGATGTCGACACCCGCGATGTGGGCGTAGATCCCATCCGGCACATCCACGCCCTGCATTTCCGGATGGTACATTTCGTTGGTCAGGATCGAGGGCGGGATGATGCCGGCCTTGATGATGTCCTGTCCGTGGTAAATATCGTTGAGAAAAGCATTGAGCGCCTTGACGCGCTGCATGGCTCCGGCGGAAAGGAGTTTCCATTCGCTTGCGGACAGGATGCGCGGGATGACATCGAACGGGATCAGGCGCTCTGCGCCCGCCTCCTCGCCATAGACATTGAAGGTGATACCGACCCGCCTGAACAGCAGTTCGGCTTCGAGGGTTTTTTGTTTCAGGTGTGCATGACTGGAGTTTTGCAGCCAGGCGGCGAAATTCTCGTAAACCTCGCGGACATTTCCCCCGGGGTCACGCATCTCGTCGTAAGCATTGATGATGTTGTTTGTCATGATACCGATAACATCAGCAATGGTCGTGCCAAGCGGATTAGTTGCGTTAATTCATCCCGTTAAAAACGATCGCCCCTCAAATACATGCCCGCTCGCACCCTAATGGGGCGTCGATTGCAGGGTTCGCCCTATATTGATGCAGGCCTACACAAACATCTGCCAGCCTCAATGGTTATCGATAACAGGTAGTCTGAACCCGGTCATTTTTTCTTCTTCGCCGATTCGGGAGCCGGGAAATCCGTGATGCCCAGCAGATACTTTTCGCCCAGTACCTTGCCTTCCTCGTGCATGAACTTGAGGAATGCCTGCGCCACGACCGACAATTGTTTTTCGCGCGGATGGGCCAGATACCAGTGGCGCTGGATCGGGAAACCCTTGACGTCAAGGATCGCCAGTTCGCCCTGGTTACGATCGAGCGCCATGGTATGTGCCGACAATACCGCGATGCCCAGCCCGCCTGCCACCGCATGCTTGATCGCCTCGTTGCT
>JBGSMU010000167.1:0-5332 GCA_041739955.1 Gallionella sp.
CCACAGGCCGGATCGGCACTTATTCTGCAGAGCAGAACAAGGTACTTCGCAACACCTACATGATGCTTGCGCTGACCATGATTCCTACCGTGATCGGCGCCTTGGTTGGCACCTCGATGAACTTCTCGTTCATGGCTGCGAGCCCGATAATGAGTTCCTTGCTGATGTTCGCTGCGATGATGGGCATGCTGTTCGCTGTTACCGCTTTGCGCAACAGTGTATGGGGCGTCGTCGCATTGCTGGGATTCACCTTCGTGGCCGGCGTTTTCCTCGGTCCTATCCTTCAGGTTGCGTTGAATTTCAGGAATGGCGCCCAATTGATAGGTCTGGCAGCCGGCGGAACAGGCATCATCTTCTTCTCACTGGCGACGATTGCCACCGTGACCAAGAAGGACTTCAGCTTCATGGGTAAATTCCTGTTCATCGGCCTGATTTTGATTATCGTCGCATCGCTGGCAAACATGTTCTTCCAGATTCCGGCGCTGTCGTTGACCATCTCCGCTATCGCCGTGCTGATCTTCTCGGCTTATATCCTGTTCGATGTCAGCCTCATCGTGAACGGCGGTGAGACCAATTATGTAATGGCAACCCTGGCGTTGTTCCTTGACATCTACAACCTGTTCATCAACTTGCTAAGCTTGCTGATGGCTTTTGCCGGGGAACGGGACTGATCCTGTAAATACAACAAACAAAAAGGCGGCCTGAGCCGCCTTTTTGTTGCCTGATATTCTCACTGGGAGCAACGATGGAACTGGATATATTTCTAAAGAAACTGGAGGCTTCGCCAGAAAGTGTTTCCTTTAGCGACACCATGGCCGCTATCGAATCTGCCTATGAGTTCACCCCCACCCCGTTCAGAAACGGCAATTTATTCAACGAGGCGGGCCAGAACAACGGCTCATGCAAGATTTTCTCGTTTGCCGGCCTGCATGGATTTTCGCAACAGCAGACACTGCACTGCTTCGGAGATTATTACCGCAAGGATGTGTGCGGTAACCCTGAGGGGAAAGACCACCAGAACATCCGCAACTTCATCAAGTCAGGATGGGATGGGATCGAATTCAAAGGTGCAGCACTGAAAGCCAGGAACTAACGCATCTCAAGACTTGGGCGTGCGCTGCTCGGGACGTACACGCGATGCCAGCAATTCATCTCCCGTATCAGCATCAAGCGTATTGCCATTTGCATCCTCCAGCGGCAATTCAGCATCGTTCCATCCGCGAATGCCGAGTTTGAGTGACACCACGTCTGAGTAGCCCATCTGCTGCATCACGTCTGCCGCCAATATCGAGCGCTTTCCCGAGCGGCAGATCAACACGATCTCAAGCCCGTGCCCAGTAACCAGTTCAGGGACAGTCTCGTCATATTCCCACTCGCATGATTGTTCCAGCACACCGCGCGGCACATTGATCGAGCCGGGTATGCGCAACATTGCGAATTCGGCAGGTTCGCGGACATCAAGCAATACCGGTTTGGAACCCGAAGCCATAGCTCTGCCAAGATCCCACGGCAAGACCTCCTTTACGCGCAGAAGGGCGTCTGCAACAAGATCATCATATCGTTTCATCTCATTCACCTTCCGTACGGCCTAGACGCGGGAAGTACCTTATGCATGCGACTTTTCAAACAGCGCGATGGATTCCACGTGCGATGTATGCGGGAACATATTCATCACCCCGGCCAATCTTAATACATAGCCCCGCTGTACAAGTTCGGCTGCATCGCGCGCCAGTGTGGCCGGATTGCAGGAAACATAAACAATGCGTCCCGGGGCATGTTCACCAGTCAGGGACTTCACCAGTTCTAATGCACCGTCACGAGGCGGATCGATCAGCAATTTATCGAATCGTCCCAGTTTGGTAAACGTCGCTTCGGTCATTTCAAACAGATTCATCGCAATGTAATCTGTGTTTCCTGCCAGACCATTGACAGCCGCATTCTGCCGGGCTCTTTCTATCAGCGCTGCGTTTCCTTCGATACCAAGCACCTGCGCTCCGCTGCGTGCGATCGGCAAAGTGAAATTGCCTAGCCCGCAGAATAAATCCGCAATGCGCTCACCCGGCTGGGGATTCAGCAAGCGCATGGCACGGCTGATCATCACCCTGTTCAGGGCACTGTTGACCTGCGTGAATTCACTTGGCGCGAAAGGCATGGTAATGCCGAATTCCGGCAAACTGTATGACAATGCCGGCGCATTCAGCGGATGAAAGGGAACGATGGTTTCCGGACCCTTGGTTTGCATCCAGAACTGGATATCGTGTAGCTCGGCAAAAGCACGGAGCTTGGCGTTATCTTCACTGGACGGCGCCTCCATAACACGAAGCACAAGGGCATCCACCTGCTCTCCCACCGCGACCTCGATCTGCGGCAATCTTTCGCGTATGGACAAACCCTCGATCAATTCCGCGAGCAAAGGTAAAAGTCTGGCTATCTTGGGAGTGAGGATCTCACAGTGCTGCATATCGGCGACAAAACTGCTGCGCCGTTCGTGAAAACCCACCAGCGTTTTGCCTTTTTTGATTACATGCCTGACAGAGAGCCGGGCGCGTTCACGATATCCCCAGGTCTGTCCGTAGATAGGGCGGAGTATGGTTTCCGCTTTGACTTTCCCGATGTGCCAGAGGCTGTCTTCAAGGATACGTTGCTTTACCGCGACCTGGGCTCTGGCATCCAGATGTTGCATGGAACAACCGCCGCATACACCGAAATGAACGCACTTGGGTTGCACACGCAAAGAAGATGGCCTGTGTATCTGTGTGACTTGCGCCTGCTCGAAAGATGGTTTTTTCCTGTAGGAGTTATAACTGACCACCTCGCCTGTCAGCGCGCCCTCAATGAAGATCACCTTGCCATCAAATCGCGCAACACCGCGACCTTCCTGATCCAGGGATTCAATCTTAACTGTGTTTTCTGTGGTCATAATCGAGCCACCCTTGGCTAAATCAAGGGAGAATAGTCATTCAGGATTTATTGTTTATTCCGGTCAGGCCAGGCAGCCAGAAACTCTTTCCAGTGAGGCTGGTCGATCTTCCCCAGCTCGGAGCGAACCAGCTCGCATTCTTTTTGGTAATCGGCGCGGGTCAAAATTCCCCGCATCATCTGGAACCTGAGGAAAACCAGCCACGTGTTAGCCACATCCGTCTCGCAATAATTGCGAATCTCTTCAATCTGTCCTTGCTGAAACGCATCCCATACCTTGCTGCCATCCATGCCGAGCTTGCCGGGACAACCGATCAGTTTTGCCAGTTCGTCGAGCGGCGCATTGGCCCTGCCTGTATACATCGCCAGCAAGTCCATCAGGTCGAGATGGCGCGAGTGATAACGGCTGATGTAGTTGTTCCACTTGAAATCACGGTCGTCTTCACCCTGATCCCAGTAGCGCGGAGACACTACACCGTGTATCAATCCCCGGTAATGCAGAACGGGAAGGTCAAATCCGCTGCCGTTCCATGAAACGATCTGCGGGGTATATTTCTCGATGCCGTCAAAGAATCTCTGAATGATGGTACCTTCATCTTCATCCTTGTCTCCCAGCGACCATACTTTAAAATTGTCACCTTCCCTCAGCACGCATGAGATCGCCACGATACGTTGCAGATGATGCTGCAGAAAGTCACTGCCGGTCTTTTGGCGACGGAGTTGAAATGCCATCTCGGCGACCTCCGCGTCACTGACTCGCGCATCAAGCTCGTTCAAAGCCCTCAATCCGGAGATGTCCGGAACGGTTTCGATATCAAAAACTAGTGTTGGATTCATGCTGAAAATATTGTGGATTTCTGGTCAGATACGAATTGTTGCACAAAGAAGGGGAGCACTGCTCATCCGTGAATAAACTTTGAAGATATCCGCCGGCACTGTCATGCTTTCCTGGCCTCTTCCCTGTGATGCCTCGCCACTCCCGAATACAGGATCGCGACTTCCTGTTGGGACAATTCCGGGTAGGCTTCACGCAATGATTGACGCGCATACATGGTCAATGATGAGCCACCCCAGCTTTGCTGCGAATCGAAGAATGGCGCTGTGATCTCACATGCCCTCTCAAAAATCAGGCGTAAATTGTGGCTTGAACGGCGATCTCCCTCCTCTCCATTTCCAAATCCGGAATGCTCGCTGTGATTATCCATTCAACAACACATACCAGGGAAAATATACCATTAGCCTAATTCATCCTCTCTGAATCTCTTCTGAATTTCTTCTACCTGTTCACGATACTTGATCAGCGCCGAAACACAATCGCTATCGAATTTGGTTCCTTCCATTGACTTCAGGAAGATGAACGCCCTGTCGTTACTCCATGCCTCTTTATAGGGGCGCACACTGGTCAACGCATCGAATACATCGGCAACAGCAACGATCTTGGCTTCAATGGGGATGTCATCATCCATCATCCCGTAATAACCGCTACCGTTGACAGCTTCGTGATGATAGAGCGCGATATTGCGCAATATTTCGGCATGGGGAAATTCAGATAGCCCCATGTTGTTCAACATCATATCCACTATTTCCCCTCCCTTGGCTGCATGGGTCTTCATGGTATCGAACTCGGACTCTGTCAACTTTCCCGGCTTGAGCAGAATGCTGTCGGATATCCCGATCTTGCCAATGTCGTGCAGGGGTGAAAAAAGAAAAATATGCTCAACCAACTCATCATTGAGCTGGTATTTTTTCGCTAATTCATTTGCGATCAAGCGAACGTAGTTGGACATTCTGTCCAGATGCGCACCGGTCTCGACATCGCGTCGCCCGGTTATATTGGCTGCCGTCTTTACGATCGCAAGCAGATTACGCGATGTCGAAAGCTCGTGGATCACCAGCAAAGACAGAAGGTGCCCAACCATATCAAGATAATGGAGGGTAGCCTCATCGAAGATATTTTTGCGGTATGAATTAAAAAAAATAAAACCGAAGAATTCACCGTTCATGAACATCGGCATGGTATAGCTGGACTTGAACAACTGAGACGCTATTCTGTGCGAGTGTACTCTCGATGTATTGCTGAATATCTCGAGATCATTCACTACACGCGGGCGGCCCAACCTGAGGATCTCCTGCATCGACTTCGAATCGGATAATTTTGCGGAGTACAAAGACAGTGGATTCTCCCCGTCGGTACTTTGCACAAAGGTTTTCAACAGATCCGTCTTCGCGTCATAGATTGCCACCGACAACCTGTCGATGAAGCCGAAACGATCCGTGCTTATCCGGTTGTCGCAGACACCTACCAGATGTAGTGTTTCGTGATTTTACGGAGTAAAGCTCTGCGTAGGTCGGGGCAGTGACATCGCCAGCGATCCCGAGCAGGGATCGGAAGGCGTTGAAGGGGTAGAAGCGT
>JBGSMU010000184.1:0-8751 GCA_041739955.1 Gallionella sp.
CTTCTACCCCTTCAACGCCTTCCGATCCCTGCTCGGGATCGCTGGCGATGTCACTGCCCCGACCTACGCAGAGCTTTACTCCGTAAAATCACGAAACACTACATCTGGTAGGTGTCTGTGACAACCGGATAAGCACGGTTCGATCTTCGCTTCTGACATCATGAAACGAAATCGTTCAGGACTTAATCAGAGATTCCTTAATTCAAAACGGGAGACGCACCATGCGGCACGGCAACCAATACCGGGAACCGATGAGATTCGAGTCGTTGGCGAAGGCGTTGCTTGCACTTTTGTTGTTGTCTGTCAGTGGCATCCAGACATGCCAAGCGGCTGACAGCCTGATCCAGCCGGGTAATGAGATCGGCCTTACGCTGGGCACTTACCGCTACGCAGAACCCGGGCTCATGTCGCTACAGGGCATCAAGGCCGGCGTGGATATCCGTTCGACGATGACATACCCAGAACGGCTTGTTTTTATCCGCGGTGAGGTGCGTTTTTCCGGCGGGGCGGTTGATTATCACGGTGGTACGTCCGGGGACAGTTATGGCGAGCCGGATTTTTATTTCGAGGGCAGGGCGCTGATCGGTCAGGTCTGGCCGCAATACGACTCGGTCGCATCCTACTTCGGGATCGGCTATCGCTATCTCAGTAACGACGCGCGGGGGGTGACCTCTCTGGGGGCTGCGGGATACCGCCGTGCAAGCAATTACCTGTATCTGCCGATCGGCATCATTTTCCGGAAATCCTTAAGCGATGGAAGCGGACTGGTCGCATCGATCGAATACGACCATCTGCTGACCGGTTTGCAGTTCACCCAATTATCCGATACCAATCTCGGCTATTCCGATCTCACCAACAAACAGCGTGCGGGGCGGGGTATGAAACTGGGCCTGCTGTATACCAAAGAGAGATTGACGCTGGGGCCGTATCTTTACTACTGGAATATCGCGGATTCCGAAGTCATGCCGGTTTACCGTTACGGTGTGTTAAATGGTTACGGCCTGGAGCCGCACAACACGACGACGGAATTCGGCTTCGAGTTGCGCCAGTCCTTCTGATCACAAACTCAGGCTGATCACAAACCCAGCTCGTTCCACATCGCATCCACCCTGGCTTTGACCCCGGCATCCATCTCGATAGGCGTGCCCCATTCGCGCTGTGTCTCGCCCGGCCACTTGTTGGTGGCATCCAGTCCCATCTTGCCGCCCAGGCCCGATACAGGGCTGGCGAAATCAAGGTAGTCGATAGGTGTGTTTTCCACCAGCAGCGTGTCGCGTACCGGGTCGACACGGGTAGTGATCGCCCAGATGACTTCCTTCCAGTCGCGTATGTCGATGTCGTCGTCGACCACGATGATGAACTTGGTATACATGAACTGGCGTAAAAAACTCCAGATACCGAACATCACACGCTTGGCATGGCCGGCATATTGTTTTTTGATGCTGACGACCGCCATACGGTAGGAGCAGCCTTCTGGCGGCAGGTAGAAATCGGCGATCTCGGGGAATTGTTTTTGCAGCAGCGGCACGAACACCTCGTTCAGCGCGACACCCAGCATGGCGGGTTCGTCGGGCGGCTTGCCGGTGTAGGTGGTGTGATAGATCGGGTCGCGCCGCATCGTGATGCGTTCTATCGTGAATACGGGGAACCTGTCCTGTTCGTTGTAGTAACCGGTGTGGTCGCCATATGGCCCCTCAAGCGCGGTCTCGTCGGGATGGATCACGCCCTCCAGCACGATCTCGGCGGAAGCGGGGACTTGAAGGTCGCTGCCCAGGCACTTGACCAGTTCTGTCTTGCTGCCGCGCAGCAAGCCGGCGAACTGGTATTCGGACAATGAATCGGGTACCGGTGTGACCGCACCCAGTATGGTTGCCGGATCGGCACCCAGTACAACCGCGATGGGAAAGGGCTGGCCGGGATTTTTTGCGCAATGGTCGCGGAAATCAAGCGCGCCGCCGCGATGCGCCAGCCAGCGCATGATGACTTTGTTGGGCGCGATGACTTGCTGGCGATAGATGCCGAGATTCTGGCGCGCCTTGTGCGGCCCGCGCGTGACCACCAGTCCCCAGGTGATCAGCGGTGCGACATCACCGGGCCAGCAAGTCTGGATCGGCAGTTTGCCGAGATCGACTTCCTTGCCTTCCCGGACGATCTCCTGACAGGGCGCCGAAGACAACACCTTGGGCGACATCGTGAGTACCTGTTTGAGGACCGGCCATTTGTCCCATGCGTCTTTCAGCCCCTTGGGCGGTTCGGGTTCCTTAAGATAAGCGAGCAACTTGCCGACTTCGCGCAAGGCCTCGATGTTCTCTTCACCCATGCCCAGCGCCACACGTCGCGGTGTGCCGAACAGATTGGCAAGCACAGGCATGTTGTGATCGGTCACATTCTCGAACAGGATGGCCGGGCCCTGCGCGCGCAGCACGCGGTCGCAGATCTCGGTCATTTCCAGATGAGTTGAGACCGGTGCGGTCACTCGTTTGAGTTCGCCGATCTTTTCCAGTTGGGCGATAAAGTCGCGCAGGTCGTGGTATTTCATCCTAGATCCCTTTTTAGCACCACGAAGCGCACGAAACACGCGAAGAAAAACCAGGTGTTATTTCGCATTTCAACCTTTGGGGTGACACTTTAATATCTGACAACGCCCCGAATAAGCTTCGTGATCTTCGTGCGCTTCGTGGTGAATAGTGTTTTGTAAGGTTCACTTGTAGAAACTCTCCTCTCCGGGCGGACGTGTCTTGAACCGTTTATGCAGCCAGAAATACTGCTCCGGCATTTCCAGGACACGCTGCTCGATGAATTCGTTCATGCGACGCGCATCGGCGATATCGTCGCCACTGGGATAATTCTCCCATGCCGGGTAGAAGGTCAGCACGTAACCCTGTGCGCCGGGCAACACGCGCGTGATGCTGGGGACGACCTTTGCGCCGGTCATCTTGGCGATCCGCGGCACCGAGGCCATCGTCGCTGCGGGTATGCCGAAGAACGGGATGAACGCGCCGTCCTTCACGCCCTGATCCTGGTCGGGCGGGTAGATGAACGGCATGCCCGCGCGCATACCCTTGATGATCGGGCGCAGACCCTCCTGGCGCGCATACAGGCGCTGGTTGCGGAAGCGAGCGCGTTTTTCCAGCAATAATTTCGTCAGGTAGAGGCTCTTCTGGTTCGCGTACATGCAGACCGTGTCGGTATGTTGCGCCACCCATTGCCCGCCGGCATCCATGCCGACGAAATGAGGTGTGAGCAGAATGGACGGCTTGTCCTTGATGGCTTCGAAGTGTTCGATTCCCTCAACGCGGATCAGGCTGCTGATGCGTTCGCCGCTGGACCACCACAGGATGGTGCGTTCGATCAGGCCGCGGGTGAACATCTTGAAATGCGCGCGTAGCAGCTTATTTCGCTCATCCTCGTTCATTGCGGGAAAGCAGAGCCGGAGATTGGTTTCACCTATCTTGCGTCGCGCGGATGCCAGGTGATAAAGCAGCCAGCCCAGTCCGTTGCCGAGTGCAACGATGACACGAAACGGTAGCAGGTGAACCAGCCACAGGATGAAAACGCCAAGGCGTGTCAGCATTGCCGCTCCTTTGCGGTATCGGGAGGCTCAACGCCTGCAGGGACTTTGTAGCGGTTATAACTCCACAGATACTGGGCCGGGGAGATCGCGATCACCCGTTCCAGTGCGGCATTGATCTGCGCGGGTATGGGCTGGGAGTGATCCAGTGTCAAAGGCTCGAAGCGCAATACATAACCCTTGCCGTGCGGCAACCTTTCAGCGAAAGACATCAGCACGGTCGCATCGCTGGTCTGCGCAAGTCTTCCGCTCAGTGTCATGGTGTAGGCGGCGCGACCGTAGAAGTCTATCCACTCCCCCTCGCCGTTGCCGGGAACATGGTCGGGCAACAGGCCGATCGCCTCGCCCCGCTTGAGCGCCTTGAACAGTATGCGTACGCCCTTGATATCTGCTGTCGCCAGCTTGGCCAGCCCGCGTTCGCGTCCGCCCCGCATGATAGTTTCCAGCCAGTCCTGTTTGGGCGAGCGGTACAGGTTGGTCAATGGCATGCGCTGGCCGACGTAGAGGCCGACGACTTCAAAGCAGCCCCAATGGGGGGTGAGCAGGATGATGCCCTTGCCTTGCGCATGGGCCGCTTCCATATGTTCCCAGCCGTGGCAACTTGTGACGGTGGCGCACACCTGCTCCAGGGGCCTGAGCCAAACCCAGGGGAGCTCGACGATACCTTTCCCCGCTTCGCTGACTGTCTGTTTCAGCAGTTCGGCAAAGTGCGCTTCATCCTTTGCGACATTGGCCTGCCTCAGGTTTGCCATGGTGCGCGCGGCATAAGGACGGGACAGGGCGTAAGTGACACGGCCCAGCAATGCGCCCAGGGCATGCAGCCACCGCAAGGGCAGGCTCGCAAGCAGGTGGAAGATCATTTTGAACAATATAGGCGTCATCTGCATCGGGGCGAACTATTTGATACAATGCGCGTCTTTAATTTTTTGTCGATTGAGCGGAGAACCATGAGCGATTATCTGTTTACATCCGAGTCCGTCTCGGAAGGCCATCCCGATAAAGTATCGGATCAAATTTCCGATGCCATTCTGGACGCCATTCTAACGCAAGACCCGTATGCGCGTGTTGCAGCCGAGACGCTGACCAACACCGGGCTGGTGGTTCTGGCGGGTGAGATCACAACGACGGCAAATGTCGACTATATCCACGTGGCCCGCAATACCATCAAGCGTATCGGCTACGACAACACTGAATACGGTATCGACTACAAAGGCTGTGCCGTACTGGTGGCCTACGACAAGCAAAGCCCGGATATCGCGCAGGGTGTGGATCGCGCTTCCGATGACTTCCTGAACCAGGGCGCCGGTGACCAGGGGTTGATGTTTGGCTATGCCTGTGATGAGACGCCGACGCTGATGCCGTTGCCGATCTACCTTGCTCACCGCGTGGTGGAGCGCCAGGCAGAATTGCGTCATGACGGTCGGCTGCCCTGGCTGCGCCCGGATGCAAAATCTCAGGTAACCATTCGTTACGTGGACGACAAGCCGCACTCTATCGATACCGTGGTTCTATCGACTCAGCATGCGCCGGAAATGACACTGGAGCAGATCCGTGAGGCCGCGATCGAGGAGATCATCAAGCCGATGTTACCCAAGGAACTGATCAAAGGGAAAATCAATTACCTGGTCAATCCGACCGGACGTTTTGTTGTCGGCGGTCCTCAGGGTGATTGCGGCCTGACCGGTCGCAAGATCATCGTCGATACCTATGGTGGAGCTGCGCCACACGGCGGCGGCGCTTTCTCAGGCAAGGATCCCTCCAAGGTTGACCGCTCTGCCGCTTATGCCGGCCGTTATGTCGCCAAGAATATCGTCGCGGCAGGTCTGGCAACCAAGTGTCTGGTGCAGGTTTCCTACGCGATCGGTGTTGCCAAGCCGACCAGCGTGATGGTGGATACCTATGGCACCGGCAAGATATCCAACGAGAAGCTGACCGAACTGGTGTTGCGCCACTTCGATCTGCGTCCGAAAGGAATCGTGCAGATGCTGGATCTGTTGCGTCCCATCTATGAGAACACCGCAGCCTACGGCCACTTCGGCCGTGAAGAGCCGGGGTTCACCTGGGAGGCCACGGATCGCGCAGATGCCTTGCGCGAGGATGCGAGCAAATAGTCAGGGCAATTTGCCTTAACAAGTATTACCCACCTTCCGAGGGGTGCTGCAGCGGGGCTGGACTTCAGTCCCCCGTCAGGCTCGGGATCAGTGGTTCAACGTTTCAACTGCACCCATTCATTAACCACTTGTGAATGGAGATGCATATGAGTACCGCAAACAAAGACTACGTTATCGCCGATATCAACCTGGCCGGATGGGGGCGCAAGGAAATCGCCATCGCCGAAACCGAAATGCCCGGTTTGATGGCCATCCGCAATGAATTCGCCAAGACACAGCCGCTGAAGGGCGCGCGTATCACCGGCTCGCTGCACATGACGATCCAGACCGCGGTGTTGATCGAAACACTGACGGCATTGGGTGCGGAAGTGCGCTGGGCTTCCTGCAATATTTACTCGACCCAGGATCACGCTGCGGCAGCTATCGCAGCCGGCGGTACTCCGGTGTTCGCGGTAAAAGGCGAATCGCTGACGGATTACTGGGACTACACCCACCGCATCTTCGAATGGGCTGACGGCGGCTATTCCAATATGATCCTTGACGACGGCGGCGATGCCACTTTGTTGCTGCATCTGGGTGCGCGTGCCGAGAAAGACGCCACACTGATCAGCAAGCCGGGTTCCGAAGAAGAGACCTGTCTGTTCGCATCGATCAAGGCCAAATTGGCAACCGACAAGACCTGGTATTCCACCCGTCTGGCACAGATCAAGGGCGTGACCGAAGAAACCACCACAGGCGTGCATCGCCTGTACCAGATGCATGAACGCGGCGATCTGAAATTCCCCGCGATCAATGTTAACGATTCGGTCACCAAGTCCAAGTTCGACAATCTGTATGGTTGCCGCGAGTCTCTGGTAGACGGTATCAAGCGCGCTACCGACGTGATGATCGCCGGCAAGATCGCGGTGATCGCGGGTTACGGCGATGTGGGCAAGGGTTCCGCACAAGCCATGCGCGCGCTGTCCGCACAGGTATGGGTCACCGAGATCGATCCGATCTGCGCGCTACAGGCTGCGATGGAAGGCTACCGCGTAGTGACCATGGAATATGCCGCCGACAAGGCCGACATCTTCGTCACCACCACCGGCAACTTCCACGTGATCACCCATGACCACATGAAGGTGATGAAGAACCAGGCCATCGTGTGCAACATCGGTCACTTCGATAACGAGATCGACGTCGCCTCGCTGGAGAAATACCAGTGGGAAGAGATCAAGCCCCAGGTCGATCACGTGATCTTCCCTCCCATGAACGGAAAACCCGAAAAGCGCATCATCCTGCTGGCCAAAGGCCGTCTGGTGAATCTGGGTTGCGGCACGGGTCATCCGTCCTATGTGATGAGCTCTTCTTTTGCCAACCAGACCATCGCGCAGATCGAACTGTTCACGCGCACCAAGGATTACCCGGTGGGCGTTTACACGCTGCCGAAGCATCTGGACGAGAAGGTCGCGCGCCTGCAACTGACCACGCTGAATGCACAATTGAGTGAACTGACCGACCAGCAAGCTGCCTATATCGGCGTGCCCAAGAATGGTCCTTACAAGGCAGAACACTACCGCTACTGATCGGTCAGGCCATAGGGCCGGTCGAAACAGCGGGGGCGGTTTTTCCGCCCCCGCTTTACTTGAAAGAGAGTCATGTACCTTCTGCTGATCTGGATTTTGAACGCGATAGCGCTGATAGCTGTGGCCAACTTCGTCCCGGGAATACAGGTGGAAGGCTTTGCTGCCGCGCTGCTTGCGGCTTTCTTTCTCGGGCTGGTCAACACATTGATACGCCCGTTGCTGATCGTATTGACACTGCCCGTGACATTGCTGACACTGGGCCTGTTCATCCTGTGTATCAACGGTTTCCTGTTCTGGTTTGTCGGATCGGTGCTGCGCGGATTTATCGTCGACAGCTTCTGGCATGGCGTAATGGGCGCGGTGCTTTACAGTATATTCTCATGGGCGCTATCTTCGGCTGCAGCCCAGTTGATGCGGCCTAAACATTAAGCGAGAACGGCATGAAATCACATTTCAGTTTTGAGTTTTTCCCACCGCAGACACCGGAAGGCGTCGAAAAGCTGGCGGTCACACGCAAACAATTGGCCGCACTGAACCCGGAATTCTTTTCGGTCACTTTTGGTGCCGGCGGATCCACGCAGGAGCGCACGCTTGAAACGGTATTGCGTATCAAGGGCGAAGGCTTTGATGCCGCACCCCACCTGTCATGTGTCGGATCGACCCGGAAGAACATCAGCGCATTGCTGCATACCTATAAAGGCGCGGGCATCAAGCGCATCGTCGCGCTACGCGGCGACCTGCCTTCCGGCATGGCAACCACGGGCGAATTCCAGTATGCCAACGAGCTGGTGTCATTTATCCGCGCCGAGACCGGCGATCACTTTCACATCGAAGTGGCCGCCTATCCCGAGTTTCATCCGCAGGCCAGGTCCGCACGCGACGACATGCTGAACTTCAAGCGCAAGATCGATGCGGGAGCGGATTCCGCGATCACGCAATATTTTTTCAATGCGGATGCCTATTTCCGTTTTGTCGACGAAATTCGCAAGCTGGGTGTCGGCGTACCTGTCGTGCCCGGCATCATGCCCATCATGAAATACTCGCAGCTGGCCCGATTTTCGGACATGTGCGGCGCCGAGATCCCGCGCTGGATGCGCAAGACGCTGGAAGGCTATGGAGACGACACCGAAGCAGTACAGGCCTTTGGCCAGGAGGTGGTTGCCAAGTTGTGCGAAAGATTGCTCGCGGGCGGCGCACCGGGATTGCATTTCTATACGCTGAACCAGTCCGCGCAGGTATTGGCGATCTGCAAACGGCTGGGGCTATGAGTCAGCCGCGCACACCCGAGTTGCTGCTGCCGGCAGGCACGCTCGACAAGATGCGCACCGCCTACGCCTTTGGCGCGGATGCGGTATACGCCGGGCAGCCGCGATATTCGCTGCGCGCGCGCAACAACGAATTCAAGATGGAAGAGTTGCGTACCGGTATCTCGGAGGCACACGCGCTGGGCAAGAAACTTTTCGTTGCCAGCAACCTGATGCCGCACAACGCCAAGGTGAAGACC
>JBGSMU010000185.1:0-9147 GCA_041739955.1 Gallionella sp.
CGCTTCTACCCCTTCAACGCCTTCCGATCCCTGCTCGGGATCGCTAGCGATGTCACTGCCCCGACCTACGCAGAGCTTTACTCCGTAAAATCACGAAACACTACATCTGGTAGGTGTCTGTGACAACCGGATAAGCACGGAAGCATGCATGCGGCTATAAGAGTTGATGTGTTTCGAGTCATGTTGTGTTGTCTATCAGTCAATGTTCCAGCACATCGCTGGTGTGATTTTTCAGGTATGTGGGATTCAAGTCAATTCTGCATGCTGCAAGTTCAGTCTCATGACATCCCTATCGAACGACTTCGCTCAATTCCCCGTCAGAAAAGAGTAGTGCGCACCTGACTGTCTTGCCCGCATATACCGTTTGCATCGCTTCCCGATATTCCAGCATCTGGGCACGGTAACGTGACGCATCTTTAGCATCGCCCAGCTTGTAATCCAGCACCCACACCTCGTCAGCGAATTCGACCAGTCTGTCGATACGTTTCATTTCACCCGCCGAGTTGGCATAGGGTATTTCGTTGCAGGCGGTTTGGTATTGTCCTTCATCGAAAAAATGCGAGAGTTGCGGTGAGGCAAGCAGGTGTTGAGCCTGCTGCCAGAGGATTTCGATCTCTTCGGCAGGGATTCCAAGGCGTTGCTGTAGCACTGCCTGTTCCACTGCATCGCCATCGGTAAGGTGTTGCAAAAGGGCATGCAGCCAGATACCGCGTTGTTGCGGTGCAGTGATGCGGGAAATACGTTTCCCGATGGGGATGATGCCGGGCAGTATTATCTGGTTCAAATCCCGCTGGTTCTCCTCTGCTGAAGAAGACACCGGCTTAACCAAGGGATTACCCTGTTCTAACGCTGCCACCGCGATACGGTCATACCACGACAAACTCTTCTTCTCTGCACCCTTGCCATTACCACTGACGATCAATGCC
The DNA here is from genome assembly GCA_041739955.1 of Gallionella sp. Classification (GTDB taxonomy): domain Bacteria; phylum Pseudomonadota; class Gammaproteobacteria; order Burkholderiales; family Gallionellaceae; genus Gallionella. The sequence goes on from JBGSMU010000185.1 coordinate 927, forward strand.
TGTTGCGCACGGGTCATCGCGACGTATAGCAGATTCATTTCCTCCCGTGCTTGTTGTGCAGCTTCCTGCTCGAACAACCCGGCACGCTGCCTGCCGCGTGAAGCCAAGTCGGCATAAAAAGAAAAATGCAAAGGTTTGGGTTCATGTGTCGGCCAGTCGATCAACACGTCATTGCCTTCCTTGTGTTTCTGCTCGGCATTCGCATCAAGCAGCCAGACGATAGGAGCTTCCAGTCCCTTCGCCTCATGCACGGTGTAGATGCGCACGGCGTTGCCTAGGTTGCCGAGCTTTCCTTCGTCCGGTGCATCGTCCGGACTACCCCGCAATTCGCCGAGTTCCTGCAAAAAACGCGGCAAGCTGGGATACCTGCCTGCATCCACGCTCAAGGCGATCTCCATGAAAGCATGCAGGTTGGCGATGACTTTGGTACGCTTCTCGATGGGCAAAACGGCAGCATAGCGGGCAAGCACATCCCCCTCGAAATAGATGCGATCCAGCAGGTCATGTACCGGCAGTTTGTCTGCCAGTGCAAGCCAGTCCTCCAGTAACCTGGCTGCACGATCAAGTGAGGGAGACGGGTCGGTGAGCTGTTGAAGGCGTGACCACCAATTCGTCTCTTCGCCAACTGCCAAGCGCATCAAGTCAGTATCGCTGCACGCGAAGATAGGCGTACGCAGCACCTGCGCCAGGGCAAGATCGGCGAAAGGCGTGATGAGGAACATCAGCAGCGCCTGCACATCTTCCGCCTCCAGCGTGTCCAGCAGACCGCCCCGCCGCGAGCTGATAAAGGGAATGTGGCATGCACGCAACGCGTCTTCGTAAACCACAAGGTGGGTGCGACTGCGCACCAGCACCATGATGTCGCCGTATGTCGCGCGGCGCTCCTTGCCATCCTCAGTTACCGCCCAGTCTCTGGCAATGATATTCAGCAATTCAGCAAACTGTATCGCCTCGATGTGTCGTGCCCCGTCCGCAAGCTCCTCGCGAGGTGTGGTCAGCGGATCTCGCAAGGTCATTGCCGGGCTCTCTTGCTCTGCTGCTTCCGGCGCTGCAACTGCCAGCGGGAGCACCATTACATGACCGGGAAGTTCAAGCTGATGCGTTCCGTGTTCGATGAATTCGAAGCCTTCAGGTTGTTCGCGAAACACTGCATTAACAGCATCTACGATAGGCAATGCGTTCCGGCGGGTATGGTGATTGTGCAGTTCATGGGCTGAAAAATGTTCTTTTAGATACTCGCGCGCCACACCGAACAAACGCGCATCTGCCCGGCGAAAGCGATAGATGGATTGCTTGGGGTCACCCACGACGAACACGGTGGGCTGCGATTCCACCGCCACCGCCGCGTCGAACCAGGCGCGCATGATCTGCCATTGCAACGGGTTGGTGTCCTGAAACTCGTCCAGCAGCACATGCCGGTAACGGCTGTCGAGCTTGTACTGCATGGTCTCGGCATGCTCGCTCTGCTGCAGCAACCGGCAGAGCTGCCATTCCAGGTCTGAAAAATCCATCTGCTGCTTTTGTTGCTTGAGCGATTGATAACGCTTCAGGAAGGCAACGCCGCAATGCAGGACAGCAGTATTCAAGCGATAGGCCTGCTGCTCGGAGAGCGTGTCACGCACTTCTTGCAGGCCTTCAAACAGGGCATCGCGGGTGATGAGGAATGTTTCCGCATCCTGCTTTTTTGTCGGCTTGAAACTGCGCGGCTCTCCAGCCTGGGTGAAAAACAACGGCGACATGGCTTCCCAACGCGCTTCAGGCACTATATCTGTCCAAGTGCGCTCCATCTCGCTCGCTTTGTCTTGTTGCGTCGGCGTACCGTTGTCTGCGAGCTGATGAATGAACGCAAGCAGTATTTCCTCACTGTTGCCGCACATCCCCCAGTCGGCGACGGGATCGAAAGCCATATCCACTTCGAGATCGGCTAGCAGGGTATCCAGCGCGAAGGCCAGAGGGTTTGGCTGACCCTGGGTATACGCCCACCACTCGGCACGTTTGGCGATGAAGTTGAACAGGAGCTTGCGTGTATTGGACAAGCCGCACTCCTCAAACAACCATTGCATGTATCGGGCAGTATCGCTATCCGGCTGCTTGCGCAGCTGCTCCAGCAACTCTTCCCATGCCTCTTCCTGCTCGTTACCGGCACGCTCCAGCAGTGACGAACCCTGCATCACTTCGGCATTCAGCGGCGCGCGCTGCAATACCTGCATGAACCAGCCGTGGAAGGTGCCTATGGTGATGCCGGGTTGTGCCAGCAATACTTCCTTATACAACGAGCGCGCTCGCAGAATTTGCGCCGCATTCAAATCATCCAGGCCACGTTCTGCAAAGAACCGGCGTGTATAGGCCCCGTCATTCATCGCCAGATCACGCAGCCATAGTTGCAAGCGCGCCCGCATCTCTTGCGCAGCCTTGCGGGTGAAAGTAATGGCGAGGATCTGCGAAGGTTGCGCGCCATCCATCAGCAGGCGCACGATGCGCGACACCAGCAGCCAGGTCTTGCCGCTTCCCGCACATGCTTCGACGACGACACTCCGTTTGGGATCAAGTGCGATGTGGTTGGTCATGCCCACTCTCCCTTCCTGCATACACCCCTCATCTCACAATAAGTGCATACAGCATTGATTCCGTTTGCCGGCAACCCTGCCCCGTTACGGATTTGCTCCGTCACCTGAACCAGTCTCTCGGCATTGAGTTGCGCCAATTGCCCAATATCATGCGGCGACTTGATGAATCTCACCTTGCCGTTTTCAATACTGATAATGCCTGCTTCGCCAGCCTTGAACGCGTGGGCGTAGCAGGCAAGCTGCACATCCTCTCCCGGCTCCCTCAGTTTGTTACGCAGCACTTGGTCACTTTGCGTCTTGTAATCCAGCACGATCCTTTCTTCTGAACGCACATCCAGCCGGTCGATACGGCCGCGCAGATGTATTCCTTCCAGCTCCAGGTCGAATTTGCTCTCTGCTTCCGCATATTGCCAACCATCGGCTTCATTCGCAGCCTGCCATTCAAGATAGGCCGGCAACGACTTATACCAGCGCGCCAGCCATGCGCGAGCAGAAAAATCGTGCTCCAGCAAATCGGCAAAGACTTCCACACTAATCCGGCGCAGGGCTGACTCCAGCTCATCGGCAACGTAGTCGCTAACACGTGGATAGCCGGCATGGAAGCGCTGCAAGATGTCATGCACCCGTTCGCCATAGTCGCGCTTCTCGATCGACTCCTGAACTTCATCCAATTCATTGAGGCGCAGAAGGTACCGTCCGTAAAACTGATAGGGGCATGCCACCAGGCTGTTGTAGGCGCTGATCGAAACACCAGGAGGGAAAAATTCCGGGGTGATGCTCGGCGCAGGCTGCACAGCCTGAGAAGACGCCCCCCCGCAAGCATCCTCTGCTGCAAGAAAAGCATGGAGTTCAGTATCACCCAGGTCAGCGCCTTGCTGGCGTTCAAGCTCGTCACGCAGGATTTGCATGTACGGGCTCAACAACCGGGTTTCACCATCATGCTCACTTTGCCAGGTAACCAGCACACAATCATTCATTGCCAACAAGCCCAGCAAATCGTCATGCTGTCGCTTGGCTTGAGCGCTACGGGTTGGCAGATTCAAACTACCGCGCACCGCATCGTTGAACCAGCGCCCGCCATCCGCAACACTGGGCAGGTGATCCGCATCGCACCCAAGCAGTAACACTGCATCGAAGGTTCGCCATCGTGTAGCCGCAAGGTGTGTAAAACGCACCGGGCTATCGGTACTGCTGTCGTGATAGGTTTGGCTGTCCAGCTGTTGCGCCAGCCAGCGCCGCCATTCCATAAATGAATATTGCCCCCTGTCATCCTTCAATTCCTGTTGCCACTGGAATAAAGCATGCAGCAATTGCACTCCCGCATCGTCTTGTTGCAATGCCTTATCAATGCCAAGGACCGACAAGCTGCTTTGCAACGAAGCCAGCCAGGCAGCCAATGTCTTGCGTTTGCTCGACTCCAGCAATACCGAGGCCTTCTGCAGGCGTTCCAGTGTCTGTTGTAAAACGATATTTCCTTCAACCAGCCCGAGAAAGTTATCCAGACCCGAAACAACACCCAGTTTGCGCAGCAATTTTTCCAGTTGATAAACCGCGGCCTTGCGCTCACTTGCCGCCATGTCACTCAGTATGAACGGTGACTTGAGCAGATCGAGCAGATCATGATGATAGAAGTCACTTTGCAATGCGGTAAGCCAGCGTTCCAGTACTGTGCTCACCGACAGCGTTGCAAAAGTCCATCCGGTCTCGTCGGCGACCATCACTTCTGCACGCTCCAGCAACGCCCTCATGCGCCGCGCCACCACCCTGTCCTGTGCCACGACCGCAATGTCTCGCTTACCCTCATGCAACCAGCGACGTACTTGCATCGCGGCGGCTCGTGCTTCCTGTTCCAGACTGGTTGCAGCGAAAAAGCGGGACGCAACATCCTGCTTCTCCATCTCACGCAGGTCAAAAACTGTCACCTCGCCCCGCGTGGAATATTCTTCCAGAAATCCTTGTTCGACAGTATCCCAATCCGAAGAACGCAATACATAAAGGGGCCCGTCGGCTTGCGCGGCGAGTTTAGCCAAACGCTGCTGGTAAGCGCGTGCCGCATCCAGCTCTTCACCGCTTTGCATCGCGTGCCACAGCTCGAATACCAGCCGCGCTTCAAGCTGCAGCGTTTCGTTATGCCTGACCTGATATGCTCGTTGAACTGAAGCAGCGAACGCTTCGGGATCTCCTGGTAATTCATCGAGTGTATGGGTCAACTCGTCAAACAGCTTGAGCAGCTCCTGCGTCATGCTCCACATATCTGCATTCTCGAACCACTTTTGTTTGCGCAGATGCTGGTACAACAAGGTGCTACGCTGGCTTTCAGCAATACTAGGAGAGCCCAAGGGGATAGTAAGGGCCCATTCGTTGAGGGTTACCATTCGCGGAAGCAGTAAAGCGGGAAGGTCTGAAGCATGAATCAAGGCATGCGCCAATGATTGAGCTACATGGTAATTGGGCAACAACACAGTTGCACCACGAAGATTCGGCAAGTCCTGCGCGTGGCAGGACAAGATATGTTGAGCTACTTGATCAATGAATTTTGGGATCAACGTTCAAGGAGATGAAGCTTTTCCTTCACATCGCGCCAATCATCTGCATCCGGCAGCTGTTCTGCCTTCTCGACAATAGGCTTCCACTTTTTAGACAACTCCGCGTTCAGCTCTGTAAAATGGCGCTGATTCTCCGGCAGGTCGTCTTCCGCAAAAATCGCCTCCACCGGACATTCAGCTACACATAGCGTACAATCAATGCATTCGTCTGGATCAATGACCAGAAAATTCGGCCCTTCCCTAAAACAGTCAACGGGGCAAACATCTACACAATCAGTAAATTTGCATTTGATACAGGGCTCGGATACAACATAGGTCATAGTGATACTCCAGTGAATTCCATATTGGACTATTTTAACAGAGCAAAGAAGATTTAATGCTCTTCACAGATTGTCCGTTTTTAGTTAGGATGGCACTTGAGATTCTTATGAATCACCCCAACTACCCTACGTAGCACCCTGGAATCAACCCCTAATAGCGAGAATAAAACATGAGCGAACATATTCATTACGTTTCCGATGCCACTTTTGAGGCGGAAGTATTACAAGCGCCTTTGCCAGTGTTGGTGGATTACTGGGCAGAATGGTGCGGCCCATGCCGTATGATTGCCCCCATCCTGGATGAGATTGCGCAAGAATATGCAGGCCGACTGAATATTGCAAAACTGAACGTAGATGAAAATCAGCAGACACCTGCAAAATTCGGCATTCGGGGCATTCCGACATTGATGCTGTTCAAGAATGGCAACATCGAAGCGACAAAAGTTGGCGCATTGTCAAAGTCCCAATTAACGGCATTTATTGACAGCCACATCTAAAGCGTTTACTGTCCCATCCGCATCGCCTCTCCAGTATTGCCTCTTGGCAGCTAAAAAATAAAAAATTTCAGGCAATGTGGATGGCTTCACCATCCCGAACCAATTCCTTTCATTCACGTATTTCAATTATTCTTCCTTTAACCACCATCCCTGCATCGCTATGCACCTATCCGACCTAAAGACCAAACACGTTACCGAACTCGTTGAAATGGCTGCGGCCAACCAGATTGATAATGCCAACAGGATGCGTAAGCAAGATGTGATGTTTGCGCTTTTGAAAAGCCATGCAAAAAAAGGCGAGAGCATTTTTGGTGATGGTACGCTGGAAATCCTGCCGGACGGCTTCGGATTCCTGCGATCGCCCGACACCTCATATCTGGCCGGCCCTGATGATATCTATGTCAGCCCCAGTCAGATACGCCGCTTCAACCTGCACACCGGGGACACCATCGAAGGTGAGATCAGGACGCCAAAGGACGGTGAGCGTTATGTCGCGCTGGTGAAGGTTGATAAAGTCAATGGTGAGCCACCCGAGAATGCAAAGAACAAGATACTGTTCGAGAACCTCACCCCGTTATTTCCGACAGTACCCCTGATCCTTGAGCGAGACATCAAGGCTGAAGAAAATATCACCGGGCGCATCATCGACATCGTTGCCCCCATTGGTAAAGGGCAACGCGGCCTCTTGGTTGCCTCGCCTAAGTCCGGCAAGACCGTGATGCTGCAACACATCGCGCACTCCATATCATCGAATAATCCAGATGCCACGCTGATCGTATTGCTGATTGACGAGCGCCCTGAAGAAGTGACAGAGATGAGCCGCACTGTACGCGGCGAAGTTGTAGCTTCCACTTTCGATGAACCGGCAACCAGACACGTACAGGTTGCAGAAATGGTTCTGGAAAAAGCCAAACGACTGGTTGAACACAAGAAGGATGTCGTCATCCTGCTGGATTCCATCACCCGCCTGGCCCGCGCCTATAACACAGTGATTCCATCTTCCGGCAAGGTATTAACCGGCGGTGTAGATGCCAACGCATTACATCGTCCCAAACGCTTCTTCGGTGCAGCGCGCAACATCGAGGAAGGCGGTTCACTGACAATTATCGCCACGGCGCTGGTCGATACCGGATCACGCATGGATGATGTGATTTACGAGGAATTCAAAGGCACAGGCAACATGGAGATCCACCTGGATCGCCGTATGGCCGAGAAACGCATCTACCCGGCAATCAATGTCAACCGTTCCGGAACACGCAAGGAGGAATTGCTGATCAAGCAGGATATCCTGCAAAGAATCTGGCTGTTACGCAAATTGCTATACCCCATGGATGAACTGGAAGCGATGGAGTTTTTACTCGACAAGATCAAGGCCACCAAAAACAATGCAGAGTTTTTCGATTCCATGAGGCGATAATCCCCATAAAAAGGATTTTGACCGATTGGGATATTTATGTATAATTCGCGCCTTCGCGAAAAACGCAATAAATCGAGGTTGTTATGTACGCAGTTATTAAAACCGGTGGAAAACAGTACCGAGTCACTTCCGGCGAAACTTTAAAAGTTGAAATCATTCCTGGTGACGTTGGCAGTGCCATCGTACTGGACAAAGTGCTGATGGTCGCTGATGGTGACAAACTGTCCGTTGGGAAGCCGCTACTGACTGGCGCTTCTGTAAAAGCAACAATTGTTGCTCACGGTCGTGGCGACAAAGTACGCATTTTCAAGATGCGTCGTCGCAAACACTACCAGAAGAACCAAGGTCATCGTCAAAACTACACAGAGATCCGTATCGACGGCATCTCCGCATAAAGCAATCAGTAAGGAGCTACTAACATGGCATCAAAAAAGGGCGGCGGCAGTACCAGTAACGGACGCGACTCACACTCAAAACGACTTGGCGTAAAAAGCTACGGCGGCGAACTGATCAACGCGGGTAGCATCATCGTGCGCCAGCGCGGCACTGAATACCATCCTGGCGAAAACGTCGGCATGGGCAAGGATCACACGCTTTTTGCCAAAATCACCGGCAAAGTCGTATTCGCCATAAAGGGTGCGCAGAAGCGCAGGACAGTATCCATAGTAGCGGCTTAAACAGCTCAACCTGGATCGAATCAGCCCTATCGTAAGGTAGGGCTTTTTTATTAACGGAACCGTGCTTATCCGGTTGTCACAGACACCTACCAGATGTAGTGTTTCGTGATTTTACGGAGTAAAGCTCTGCGTAGGTCGGGGCAGTGACATCGCCAGCGATCCCGAGCAGGGATCGGAAGGCGTTGAAGGGGTAGAAG
>JBGSMU010000186.1:0-5135 GCA_041739955.1 Gallionella sp.
TCCGGCCAACTCGAACATCTGCAACAGAATGTGCGCTCGTCGTTTTCATTTAGTGCTACTTATTCAGACCTTCCTTAGCATTAAAGGATATTTTCTCTATAATTTGCCATGGCCACCGAATCCATCCCGAAATTTACTGAACCCGCAGCCAGGCTGTGGGTAGCTATTCCACCTGACACCCGAAAAAAACTGCTCTCCAATGTCTGGTGCGGCAAATGTGGTCACGCTGTCACGATCACCAATTTTTCCGGCGTAGTCAGAGCCGGAGACTTGCTGCTGGTCGGTGTTTGTTCGGATTGCCGTGGAGATGTTGCGCGAGTGATCGAGCAGAGCTGATTGAAAAACATTCGAAAAAAAACCAGCGCACGAATGCGCTGGCTCTTCTTTTTTTCGTTGCGCCCCACATTAACGTGAAAGACGCAATGCCTCTTGTACCTTGGCTCGCAGGCTGGGCGTGATTTCCTTCCCGGTTGCTAGAGCATGGTACACATCACAAGCCAAGCTGAAGTTCTTCCTGGCCACCTTGTCAAAAAATACATACATTTCAGCAGATAACGGCATGATGAATCTCCTTTGTGTTGTTGGTAAAAGAAGCCAAAAAGGGGCTTCACTAAGCCTGCAATGACTTAGTGAAGCCCCCTGATGGCTATTTCCAACAAGGGGATTCATCGTGTCCCTATCCGCAAACGTCGCGGATGGGACTCGTTGCTAACTACCTACTTCTTCGCGGCCTTACTGCGCCGCATTGGTTTTGCATTCTCATCGTAGCCAAAGCGCTTCCACGCTTTTGGATCGATGGCCAGGGGCGTTACGCGCCCTGACTTGATGTTGACGAATTGGCCGTGATGCGTGAGCCGTCCATAACGGAAAAGCTCCCACAACAAGTTGCAAGCCGCATTCGCCATCGTGTCGTTGATGAACAGTGACTGTTTCTCCAACGCTTCCGCCAAACTGCAACTGGGCGTATCGTCTGCAGCATCCAGCGACCCGTCGATGATGTCAGGGTAAAGATCGGCGATGTGAGGCAAACGATGTTCCCGTTTGAAGCTCCCACCGAAGATCTCGCCCAGCACCACTTGGCCATCATGTTCACGATTGCCGATGTCCAGGTAGTAGCAGGATGCGCGGTAAACGCTGCGCTTGAGCGCTTTGAGTATCGCTGCCCTGCCCTTTCTGTTATCGACGCACCCGATCACGATGTCCGGCTGGGAGTTGAACCGCGAATCGTCAGTGACTTTCGCAATTTCAGCCTGCCATCCCGTCCGCATCAACATATTGCAGCGATTGACCAGTATTTCGGCCTTGGGCTGCCCTACATCGGACGGCCAAAAATTCTGCCGACCGACGTTGGTTTTAGACACGGTGTCCAGATCTACCACCAAGACATCCAAACCTTCAGGATGCCCCAGCTCGACCATCGCAAGGTGCATGTTGGCCAGCCGTCGCAAGACGTGCGAACCTGTGCCACCTGCGCCGACCAACACCACCTTTACCGCCCGCGTAAGCAGGCGTGATTCGATGTTATGGATCATGTGTTTCCTTCCTGCCCTTGCGAGCTATCAAATGGAAGCGGCACAAACATCCCGTTCGCACAGAGGCGAAATGATGTCGTCACCTCCGGCTTATCAAGATTTCCAATGACTCCGGCAATTTTTACCTCGCCTCGGCCATCATCGTGGTTGTCCGTACTGGAAAAGAAAGCGTCCAGCAGTCCGTGTGAGTGCATATCCAAGACCATGTGTTCGTCTTCCGCCAATGTTGGCCGGTTGAATTCGACATGTCCTGGGCCGACTGAGCGCTCTTCAAGCATCATCATCTTCCACGCGTCCGTCCGTTGGTTCCAGACGACCCACGCGGCACACTCGTTCGGGCAACGCGCTCTGGCCTGCTCGATGAACTGAGCCACCATCTCCTTCGGCAATTTGCCAAAGCCGAATCGCAACTCTTCGCGCACCAGCCCGTAAGGAACCGGGATACGCGGAGGTAATGCGATCGGCACGCGCACATACAGCCATGCGCGGCAAACTTCCAGCCAGACACCGTTTGCGGCCATCAGGATTCGATTGCCCGGGGTGTCCAGTTCTTCCAGTTGGGCGTAGCGTGGCACCATCACCGTTGGCATCACGCTTTGCAGCGCAACGTCACGGCTGTCCATGGCTCACCGTCCTTTCAAATGCCTGCCCCAGCGTCTCTCCGGCGCGCACCAATGATTCAGTCGGAAATGCCAGACCTTTCATCAGCGCACGCCACAACGCAAAGATGCCGCCGCGATATTTTGTCAGCGCATCTTTTTCGTGGACGTTCGGATGGGTGAAGTAGCTTCTGAAAAAAGCCTCTTCCCATGCTTCCGTACTGAACTTCAATCCGCCCTTCGGCGTTTCGATGTTGCCAGTACAGATGTGGCCACCTGCCCACACGTTGAGGTATGGAGCTACATACAGTGGCGTGCTCGATGTTGGACGCTTGTTGCCTTTGACGGCGAACACATACCAATGTCCCTTGCCGATGATGAACACCAGCCCGGGTTGATGGGTATTTGCGCTTACATCTTGCCCAATCTCATCATTTTTGAACCACACCTGACGCTTCTGGGGTTTGCAGTACCACACAAGGTAGTCGCTCCCTTTGGCGAGGATATGATTCCCCAGCAATTCTGCCGGTGCGTAATCCTCCGGCACGAGGGTTTGCATCATTTTCACGAGGCCGGTCTTGGAGACCGGTGTACCCGCTGCGATGGTTGCTACGCCCTCTTTGCTTGTTTGAATGTCATGCACCGAAGCGAATACCGTCTGCCCGCCGCGTTCGCCATACAACAGGATCGCGTGTGACATTCCGTACACCTTCTGTGCGCCAGACACGCATGCTGCTTGAATTTGCATGATGCCTCCTTTATTGAACATCGCCGATGCAGCGCATCAGGCGATCAAGTTGTGTGTAGAGCGCGAAGCCTTTCTCCATTTCGGCCTTCCATTTCAGAAAAGCCCTCTTGTTGAATGCGACTTCCGCCACTCCATACATGTCGGTGTACCCATCGCTGCCAGTGTTTTGATAAAAGTCATCCATCACACGACCCAGCATGTCGTCGCCCGTCCCCATGTAGCAGGAAAAGAAGGCAGGCTCCCCATAGAAGTTATCCAGGTAAGGCAATCGGGCATCCTGATCGATCAAGTCCAGGATGGACAAGATGATCCGCGCCGTTTCCGTGCCGGTTGCGATGCGTTGAAGCACATCGCGCTCAAGCTTTTCGCCGCTGACGAGGTAGCTTGGAAATGATGCCAAGAACTGGCTTGGCAACAATGTATCTTCGTCAAGCTCGCCCTCATCACCCGCTGCTCCCATCTCTTCTTTGAAATCCTCATCATTGTCCGTCCCGCACCAGTACAGGTATGAGGCGTGATGAAGAGCCACTTGCGGCGTGAACGCCGTGAACGTCCGATAACCGGCCAGCTCCGCGATGATGACTTCGGTTCGACCGAGACCCGGATGCACCGCCTCCAACCTCTCGACTTTCGCCTTGACGTTGATGTATGGCGTTGTTTGCTGTGATTGAAACCCGATGTACAGAAGTTTCTTTTCTGGCTCACCTTCGTAATCCAGACCGAAAGCATCTCGATCCAGACTTGCGACAAGCTCGAATTTATCCAGCACCTGTATCTCTGCGCAGTGTTTTGAAGCCCACGCAGATAGTGATTGACCGATGATGTCGCGCGCCGATGTCTGGTCACCGATAACGAGTTCGTCATCCTCAACCAGCTCGGCGCACAACTTGGCCGCCTGCAACCACTTCCCGTCATCCTCATCAATCACCGAAGTAACCGGTACGTGCCGAGAAATGAAAGGCAGCGTCAGAAAACCAGCGGCAGCGCTCCCGAAGGAGGCGGCAGCAGGTCTTCCTTCTGCGCGCTCTTTGACGAGCGCACGAGTTGAACCAATGCCGTTACGCATGATTGCTCCTCTTTGGAAACAAACGGGGCTATCACTAGCCCTGTCTGCCTGGTTGAGGAGTCATCCCTGGATAAGACTTTAATCCTTGCCTTCAGTGATGACCCCATGATCAGCCCTTCGTCCCCACGCCTTTTTTGAACGTGTAGACCAAGTTGTCCCCCTTCTTTTCCGGTCCCTCGATGGAGGCCGAGATCAGTTCGGGGTAGGTGGCTGCATAGACATCGCGGACTTCTTCGAGCGACAAACCTTTCCCGGGATCAGGAAGGGTCAAGCCGCTGTACGCAAAGGTGCGATTCAGTATTGTGGTTTGGATAGCCATTTCGTCATCCCCCCCTTAACCCCACAAGTCCGAAGCCGGTGTTCCGGCCGCAGGTGTGGTGGCTGTTGATGTCGGTTCTGTTGAGGCCGGTGCAGTGCAGCACGCGCCAGTGTCATCATCACCTTCATTGTCATCATCCGATCCTTCGGGGTTGTCCGTGGTAGTGGGAGATGCCGTTTTTGCTGGCTTGGCGATCGACTTTTTCGCTTTGTCAGCAGCTTCCTTCTGTGCCGCTTCCAGAATCGCTTCTGTCGCAGCCAGTTGGTCGGCCAAGGTTTGACGCTTGGACACATAGCTATTGAGATGCTCAACGAACCCATCATCGAACTCAGCGGCAGTGCCGGTGAGAGACAATGGGGTGTCGAGAACGTTGCCCGCTTTGCCCCCATACGGTGTAACCGTCACCGTGATGGTGCCATCCGTATTGTTGACCAGCGCGATAGTTAAGCTGGCCAAATTGGCCAGCAATGGTTGAAGTGCTGCGAACATGGTGAATCTCCTTTTTGGTGAAACGAAAAAAGGGACACCATGCCCCAAGGGGAACGATGTCCCCGCTTGGGTGAGCGCTGCTTTGGGTGCTTCATTGACGCTTTCGCATCTTCTGTTTGTTTGGATTGGCCAGCCACCAATATCAACTCGGCGCAATAAGCGCCGGGTGTGAATCCGCTTTGCAAAACACACCTTCCGATGTGCTTTGAAAAGCCCACCCCCGAAGGGGCGGGTGAAGTTCAATCCGTGCTTATCCGGTTGTCACAGACACCTACCAGATGTAGTGTTTCGTGATTTTACGGAGTAAAGCTCTGCGTAGGTCGGGGCAGTGACATCGCCAGCGATCCCGAGCAGGGATCGGAAGGCGTTGAAGGGGTAGAAG
>JBGSMU010000187.1:0-12624 GCA_041739955.1 Gallionella sp.
CAACCGGAAACGGCAACACTCGACACTGGGCTACAAGTCACCAATGAAGTTTCTGGAAGACTGGCTTATTGCTCAGCAGAAAGAAAAGCTGGTAGCATGAACGCCACTTCTTGGAAGACGAAAAACCGAGGGAAGCTCAAACAGCTAACTTCCATCCTTGTCAAGATTGGTACGCATAGAAAAATATCAGGAGATGTAATTATGGCGCGTCCGGAGAAAATTCGCTTAGGCGACCTGCTTATTCAGCAGAAGATCATCACGCAGGATCAGCTCTCTTTCGCCTTGAACCAACAGAAAAGCAACGGACGGAAGCTGGGCCGTGTGCTGGTGGATAATGCTTTTGTTACCGAGGAGCATATTTCCGAAGCACTCGCCAAGCAACTCAACATCCCCTATATCAACCTGAAGTTCTACCACATAAATTTAGAGCAGGTTCGCATGCTGCCGGAAAGTCAGGCGCGGCGTTTCCGCGCCATTGTGCTGGAGGAGCGCGCCAATTCTGTGCTGGTTGGTATGGCCGACCCGACCGACTTGTTTGCTTTCGACGAGATTGCGCGAGCCTTGAAAAGAGACATCGATGTGGCGGTGGTCACCGAGGGAAATTTACTCGAAAGCATCGATCGCGGCTACCGGCGTACAGAGGAAATTACCGGTCTTGCGCGTGAGCTAAGCGAGGATCTGGGGGATACCTACGTTGATTTTGGCGCGCTGACAGACACTGTCGGGCTGGAAGAAGCGCCTGTTGTCAAGTTGCTCCAGACCATGTTCGACGATGCCACCCAGATACGTGCATCCGACATACATATCGAGCCGCAGGAAGCGAGGTTGATGATACGTTTCCGTATCGACGGGGCGTTGCACCTGCAAATGGAGGCTGACAACAAGATCGCACCGGCATTGGTGCTTCGCCTGAAGCTGATGTCGGGTTTGGATATTTCCGAGAAAAGGCTGCCGCAGGACGGACGTTTCCAGGTAAGGGTTCGTGACCAGCGAGTGGATGTGCGTATCGCCAGCTGCCCCACTCAGCATGGAGAATCGGTTGTGATGCGTTTGCTGCGCCAGGACGGCGGGATGACAACGCTCGATAAACTGGGTATGCAGCCGGATATGCTCAAACGATTCATGGAGATCATTCAACGCAGTAACGGCCTGGTGCTGGTCACCGGCCCGACCGGCAGCGGCAAAACCACGACGCTGTATGCCGCCCTTGCCAAGATAAACACGATAGACCAGAAGATCATCACTGTGGAAGATCCGGTCGAATACCGGCTGCCGGGTATCAATCAGGTGCAGGTCAATGAAAAAATCGAACTGACTTTTTCCCGCGTATTGCGTTCCGCCTTGCGCCAGGATCCGGACGTGATCCTGGTGGGTGAGATGCGTGACGCCGAAACTGCTCAGATCGGTCTGCGAGCCGCGATGACGGGTCACTTGGTATTTTCCACACTGCATACCCGTGATGCTGCCAGCACCCTCTTCCGTCTAGTGGACATGGGGACGCCTCGTTACATGGTCGCCTCTTCGGTGCAGGCGGTGATCGCACAGAGGCTGTTGCGGCGCGTCTGCGAAAGTTGCAGCGAGAAACATGTTCCCACACCGCAGGAAGCCGAATGGTTGAAGATCGAGGGTGTGCCCGAAGAATATCTGGGAAGTTTGCTGCATGGTCGCGGTTGTTCGCACTGCAATGGAACAGGATATCGCGGCCGCATGGGCATATACGAAATGCTGGAAATGAACACTGAGATGGTCGAGGCGGCGGCACACGATGACGTTACGCATTTTATGCAGGTCGCCAGAGAGCATATGCGCGGTAAAAACATACTTGATCATGCGCTTGAGCAAATGAAGCTTGGGCACACTACGGTCTCGGAAGTGATGCGCATCAGCAATCAGGTTGAGGACTGATGGGGGTCTTTGCCTACAAGGGGCGCAATAAGCCCGGTGATCTGGTCGAGGGTACGCTGGACGGCACCGACAGCAGTGCAATTGCCGACCAGCTTATGGGGCTGGGTATCACGCCGACCGAGATCAAGCCATTCCACGGCATCTCCACTTCCAAAGCCGGCAAACCCGAGTGGATGAAAAAGCTGTTCAACGAAAAACCCGTCACCCAGTTGGACTTGCTGCTTTTCAGCCGCCAGATGTACACGCTGCTCAAGTCGGGTGTGCCTATCATGCGCGCCCTGGCAGGCTTGCAGGAGTCCACGCAGAATCCGACTTTTTCCGCAATGATCCAGGATTTGCGCGAGAGTCTGGATAGCGGGCGCGAACTCAGTTCGGCGATGCGGCTGCATCCCAAGATTTTTTCGTCGTTTTATGTCAGCATGGTGCGCGTCGGCGAAATGACCGGCATGCTCGATCAAACATTCATCCGCCTGTATGACCATCTCGAATTCGAGCGGGAAATGAAAGAGCGGATCAAGTCTGCGATGCGTTACCCCACTTTTGTGATCATGGCGATGGGAATTGCCATCATCGTCATCAATCTGTTCGTCATCCCCTCCTTCGCCAAGGTATATGCCGGCTTTCACGCCGACCTGCCGATCATGACCAAGATATTGATCGGCTTCTCCAGCTTCATGGTTCAATACTGGATGTTGATGCTGGCCATGCTGGTTGCCGCGGTGATGGGATTCCGTTACTACATCAACACCGTGGATGGCAGGTTCAACTGGGACAAGATCAAATTAAAGTTGCCAATCGCCGGCAAGATCATCCTCAAAGCCACACTTTCCCGCTTCGCTCGCAGTATGGCGCTGTCCTTCAAGAGCGGCATGCCCATACTGCAGGGGCTGAATGTAGTCGGGATGGTGGTAGATAACGAGTACATGCGCAGCCGTATCGAGCAGATGCGCGATGGGGTGGAGCGGGGAGAGAGCATCCTGCGTACCGCTTCCGAGACCGGGGTGTTCAACCCTGTCGTGTTGCAGATGATCGCGGTCGGAGAGGAGACGGGAGATATGGACGGCTTGATGTTCGAGATCGCGGGGATGTATGAACGCGAGGTTGAATATGAAGTCAAGACGCTGAGTGCACAGATCGAACCCATCCTGATCATTTCGCTGGGCATTATGGTGCTGATCCTTGCGCTGGGCGTATTCCTGCCGATGTGGGATCTCGGCAAGGCTGCGTTGCATAAATGAGCATCAGTGAGTCAGAAAGCATCCCCGGCAAGATCGTGAGCATTGTTAACACAACAGGCAGGGTAAATAGCCGTTCCGTCGTTGCGCGCCGGGCGATGTCACGCAAACACATTGCTTTTCAGCAAGGCTTCACACTGTTCGAACTGATCGTGGTCATCATCATTGTCGTGGTGATAATGGCAATGTTCTTCGATCGCGCCAGGTTTTACCAGGAACAGGCAGAGAAGACCGCGATGGAAGGGGTGGTGGGCTCTATTGAGAGCGCGATGACCATGCAATTCGGGCAACTGGTCACACGCGGAAAATCCACCGATCTGCCAGCGCTGGTGGCAGATAATCCGATGAACTGGTTGCAGAAGAAGCCGCGCAACTATGCGGGTGAGTACTTCGATCCCTCCCCGGCGACCGTGGACAAGGGGAACTGGATGTTCGATCTCAAGTCTCGCGACCTGATCTATGTCCCGCGCCATACAACTTATTTCCAGACCGGCACGGATGGCAATAACTGGATACGTTTCCACATCAGGGTGGATTACGAGCATTCACGTTTGCCTTCACTGCAAAACAGGCCGCCGCAATTGACCGGGGCGTCATTTTTGCCGGTCGAACCGTACTCATGGTTTTGAATATTTGTTTCTGGTTATGTGAATAATCGCCCTTTCGAAGGTGTGAAATACCATTTTGAGGGAGTGAAACATACGACCAGCGGTCGTTTCCTCACTTCTAAAGGGCTTGCGTAACGCAAATATTTTGCTTATAGTTGCGCCGTCTAGTAGAAATCTTGCTGTGGCAAGCACTTGACGGATAGTGTTGATTAATTGCTTAACTGGGCCACGCCCGTAATCGAGGTTCAGGTCAGGCCTCAAACTTTAAACTTTGGAGAATATATATGAACAAGCAAACTGGTTTTACCCTGATCGAACTGATCGTGGTGATTGTCATCCTGGGCATTCTGGCAGCGACTGCATTGCCGAAATTCGTTGATCTAAGCGCAGAAGCTGATGGTGCTGCTACGCAGGGTGTGGCAGCTGCTCTGGGTTCAGCTTCCGCTATCAATTACGCAACAATGCAGGTCAATACAGCCAAGGGGATTTCGGTGACCAACTGTACTGACGTGAACAGCACCGTAATTATGCAGGACATGCCAGCCGGGTATACGATAGCTACAGGCTCAGCTGATATTACAGCTGGTGAAAATTCTGTTTGCACTGTAAATGGCGGTAATAGCACAACTGCCAACTTTACTGCTATCGGTGCATAGTATTCTCTGACCCATCAAGACCCGCTGCGGCGGGTCTTGTCATTTCTGCCTCCCTATATGTTCGCATTCTTATCGAAGCAATACCTGCAGCCCGAGGCGGCCGAGCTGATCGCCGGCTTTGCGATATCCTGCCCGCCCCCCAAACAAATCGGCAAGCGGCGAATATCGGAAAAGGTGGTGGCTAAATCCCTGCATGAGCTGTATCAGAAAACCGCCGAGCTGGTTAAACGCAAGCGGCTAGGTATCATTGGTCGCGCGCGGCTTGCCAAGGCGATGCAAACCATCCTGCGTGAGCAGGGCTATGCCGAAGAGCTGACATCCAGGGTGGTCGGTGCGGTGACGCTCAATTCGCTGGTCGCCAAAAAACCGCAATGATGCGGTTTATTTAGTTACCCAATTTCAGTTCATGGAACGAACCTGTCTGAGATCATGTACCCGACAGGCTACGTCGGCTCATATTGCGGCAGTAGCATTCCATTCCCGTTTTTAAAGCTAATGTCAGTCACAGAAAAAATAGCCGCACGATTGTTGCGCTGGACAGCTCGCAAGCTGTCCCGGTCGAATCACGCATGGCTGATCCCCGGTCTGCTCAAGACAGCTGAACAATTCGATCCCAGGCCGGTGCCCGATTTCGGATTTGCCCGTATGTTATGGCAGGCAGGCAAAGCAGAAGACGCGAAACTGGCGCTGGACAAAATCCTGTCAGCTGCTCCGGGCCACTCGGAAGCGAACAATTTGTACGGTGTCCTGTTGTATCAGGATGAGCGATTGACAGAAGCCGTACCGTACTTTCAGCGTGCCATTGCGCACAACACACACTACGCCGCACCGCATAACAATCTGGGCAATGTCTACAAGGAGCAGGGCGATCTTGATGAAGCCGTGCGCTGTTATGCGGCTGCGTTAAGCATCGATGCGGAATATGTAGAGGCGCTTACCAATCTGGGCATCGTATACAACCAGCGCGGCAACAACGAAGAAGCGGAAAGATATTGCCGGCGTGCAGTCGAGCTGGCGCCCGATTTTGCCGGTGCGCATTGCAATCTCGGCAATGTGTTGTTGAGCCTGGCGCGTGCAGGGGAAGCAATTGCCGAATATCGCAAGGCGCTGGAGCTCTCCCCGCAGATGCCTGAGGCCTCGGTCAACCTGGCCCTGGCCCTGGAAGAGCCGGCCTACCTGATCAACACAATAGAGTTTTACGAGCAACAACTGTCCCGGCACCCGGGTTCGACGCTGGCCTTGTTGCGTATTGCACAGGCATTGCAGGCGCTGAACCAATGGGACGATGCGTTTGAACGGCTGGAGCAGGCAGTTGCGATCAACCCTACGCAGCCTGATGTACGTTATATCCGCGCGGTCAATCTCGCGTTCATCGGAGATGCGCGTGGTGTGATAGCGGAATTCGACCTAGTGCCTCCTGTACTTCTAAATGCCCAATCCGAATCCAGCAGGGCGTTCCATTCGGTCTATCTGCCTGAGCGGAGCGGCGAGGATATTTGTGATGCCGGGCGTTGCTGGGGTGAGACTTATACCGCACGGCCGGCAAGCAAGTTCAAGGTCGTACCAGACCTACAACGGCAGCACCTGCGTGTCGGTTATGTATCCAGAGATTTTGGCGGGCACTCGGTATCGTATTTCCTCGAGCCCATCCTGTGCCATCACGACCCTGAAAAATTCGGGGTGTACTGTTATTCCACCCGGTTGAAAGAAGACGGGGTGACTCAGCGCCTCAAGGGGATCATCCCGAACTGGCGGGATATCTCGACCTGGCAGGAGAAGAAAATTGTTGAACAGATACTGGAGGACGAGATCGACATACTGGTCGATCTTTCCGGGCATACCAGCGGGCACCGGCTGACGGTATTTGCGCACAAGCCCGCGCCGGTGCAGGTTACCTATCTGGGTTTCCCCGCTACGACGGGCGTGTCGCGCATAGACTATCGTCTGGGTGACCGGGTGGTCGATTCAGAGTACTCGCAGGGGCATTTTGTCGAGCAGCTTTACCGGTTACCGGATTGTTTTTTGTGTTACCAGCCTTCCGAATCGGCACCTGACGTAATGTCCTTGCCCACAATGGTCAAAGGTTACATAACATTTTGTAGTTTCAATAACAGCATCAAGATCAGCGAGCAGACGATAGCGGTGTGGGCGCAAATACTGCGCGATGTGCCCGATTCCAGGTTGTTGCTGAAGAGTTTCGGATTCACGTCGGAACGTGGGCGGCATCGTGTGATGTCATTGTTCGAAGCGCAGCAGATCGATACTGGGAGAATCGAATTGCTGGGCTGGAAGGATGATTCCAAGGATCACCTGTCGGTCTATAACGATGCCGACATCGCACTCGATACCTTTCCCTACAACGGCACGACGACGACCTGCGAAGCGTTGTGGATGGGCGTGCCGGTCGTCGCGCTGGCGGGTGACCGGCACGCGTCCCGGGTGAGCGCCAGCCTGTTGCATGCGCTTGATCTGGATGAATGGGTGGCACAGGATGCCGAGGAATATGTGCGTATCGCGGTTGGGATGGCGTACGACACCGAAAAACTGGCAGCGACACGCCAGGGTCTGCGTGACCGGATGAAGAACTCTACTTTGCTCGATCAGGAACGATTTACCCAGCAACTGGAAACTGCCTACTTTGACATGTGGCACCGCTACTGCGAAACGGCAATCCAGCATGCGCCTGTAGAGGAAAAAACGGCGGACTTGCCGCTTGCTGATGCAGGCATTATCCATCTACCGAATACCTATCGCGTGATGTCGCGTTATGTACTGGAGGAGCAGGGAGACTGGTTCGAGGACGAGATCCGTTTCGTTCGCAAGGTGATCCAGCCCGGCCAGCATGTGCTGGACATCGGCGCGAATTACGGTGTTTACACCTTAAGCCTGTCAGCGCTGGTGGGGGCTACAGGAAAAGTGGTCGCATTCGAACCCGATGACGCGACTGCAAGCTACTTGCTGGAAAGCCTCAATCGAAATCGTTACGGACAGACACAAGTCATAGCCAAGGCTGTCTCGGATCATGAAGGTGTCGCCCATTTCAAGCTGGAAGGAAATTCGGAACTTAACCGGATGCTGGACGATGACGATACTAGCGCATCGATCTCGGTGCAGGTCACCACGCTGGATGCATGGTTGAGCGAATCGTCATGGCCGGAGATCGATTTCATCAAGATCGATGCCGAGGGGCAGGAAGCGAATGTCGTCATCGGGGCAGCCGAGTTGATGAAAAATCATTCGCCGCTGATCATGGCAGAGTTCAAGCATGGTCACGGTTTCAACTACGACATGCTGGAACAGTTTTCCGCTGCGGGCTATGACATGTACCGCCTGATCCCCGGACTGGGGGTGCTGGCGTCGTTCAGTGCCGATGAGGAAGCCGATTCATACTTGTTGAACCTGTTCTTCTGCAAGGAAGACAGGGCGCGCCAGCTCGAAGATGCGAACCTGCTGGTGAGGAACGTTGATGCAGATTTGGCCATATGTACGTTAACCCCTGAAATGACGGCGCAGATCGTCAGGTGTGATCAAGGCTTGGCGACGCAGGCAATGCAACTGCCCCTGTTCCAGAATTATCTGGTCGCGCGTGATGCATCCCTTTCTGCTGCGGTTCGCTTTGCGGCACTGACTCGGGCGATCAAGATCGCCGAGCAGCAATGTGATGCAGATGACGACATCCATAGGCAGATGACTTATGCGCGCATACTGGCCGACGCGGGTATGCGCAACCGTGCATTTGAGATTTATCAGCAACTGTTCAGTACGACGCTGCACCCCGAGCCTGCATCCTGTTATCTGATGCCTTCCATCCGTTTTGAGGCGATAGCATTGAAAGGCAACTTGCCGGAATGGAAACATGCTGCGGTAAGCGATTGGCTTGCCCGGAACAGCAGTTTCTCTTCCTATTTCAATCCCGAGCAAGCGATACGCTACTGGCAGGCATTGAGGCGGAGCGGCTACTGTACCGAAGAGGCGCAAAGGCAGATCGATCTGATCGTGCGTTATCGCGCCGAAACCTTTACCCGTGGCGGGTAAGTTCGGTGATGACGCATACATTTAGCCTCTCGCTGTAATTTTGGATTTGTTATAGTTGGCGACATGTACAGAGGACGGCGGTTAAGGGCCAAGGAAAAATGGGACGAAGCTGGATAATTCGCGGAGATAGATCAGGAGATGACAAGCTGGTGCGCCAGACTTCGGTATGTCGTGGCCCTTTATTGCTGCAGCCGAGGCAAAGAAATATTCGGGAAAGTGGCTTTACCCTGATCGAATTGATCACGATCATGATCGTGATCGGCGTACTGGCCGTGGTTGCCCTGCCCAGATTCTGGGATAACGATGTATTCCAGTCGCGCGGTTTTTCCGACCAGGTGCAGGCCGCGATGCGCTACGGGCAGAAAGTCGCCATCGCCCAGCGCCGCAATGTATGCGTGGCTTTCACGCTTCCTGCGCCAAGCACCATTACATTGAGTGTCGCCAGTGTGGAGGGGTCAGCAAGCGCCTGTGATACCGCTCTGGTTGCACCGACAGGCGGGGCTTACGTGATCACCGCGCCCGGCGGGATCGCCTTTACCGCGTTGCCGACAGATTTCAATTTCGATGCCTCGGGGCGGCCCACGGTATCGCAGACATTGGGTGTCACAGGCTCGGCCAACACCATCACGATCGAGGCGGAGACCGGCTATGTGCATTGATCGCGTACCAGAGGTCATGCCATGAATATGTTTGACTTGCTCAAGCTGTTGGCGAATGCAAAAGTCGAGTTTGTTTTGGTGGGCGGTCTTGCCGTGGCCTTGCGTGGTTATTCGCGTTTCACGATGGATGTGGATGTCGTCTTGGCGATGGATGGCGCTAATCTGCGAAGGTTCATCGAAGTCGCGACCGAAGCCGGATTACATCCCACCCTTCCAGTGCCATTGGAAACTTTGGCGCAACCCGAGCTGATGGAGCAGTGGTGCAAGGAAAAAGGTATGCTGGCTTTCAGTCTGAGAAGCAGGGAAGCCATCGCAACGGTGCTGGACGTTCTGGTCAGGCCGGTGATTACTTTTGAAGAGTTACGCAAAGATGCCTCATTGCTTGATATTGGGTCAGTACAAGTCGCTGTCGCGAGTATTGAACATTTGATCACCATGAAGACCGGAACCGGACGGAGCAAGGATCAAATAGATATCGAAGAATTAAGAAAGATCCAGTCGAGCAATGAATAAAGCCGAACACAATTTTCGCTTGCTACAGGAGATCGAAGAGAATCGTCGATTTCTGTTGCAGGTATACGTACAAAACCCCGAGCTGCTGAAAACCGCAGATGAACGTATTCGGCCGCTTCTTGAGCCGTTACCAATCTGGAAAAGTGCAGCCTCGACAAGTCAGCGCGGCGTCAGCCTGGTGGAACTGATCATGTTCATTGTGATCGTCAGCGTGGCGCTGGCCGGCATCATGCTGGTGATGAACACGACAACCCGTTCCAGTTCCGATCCCTTGATACACAAACAGGCACTTGCGATCGCCGAATCGCTGCTGGAAGAGGTTGAGCTGATGCAGTTCAATCTATGCGATCCCAATGACCCGTTCGCATCCACCGCCGTTACTGCGGCAGACTGCACTGCGGGACTGGACCAGAACAAGGGTGGGGGGGCTTTGACCACGCCTACACCCGCAACAGAGAATCGCTGGTCTGCGACTGATCCTTTTGACAACGTGGCGGACTATGGCGGGTTTGCAATGGCTGCGGGGATTTGTGACATCACCAACACGACTGCCACTTGCACTACCCCGATCGCGGGACTGGCAAACTATCAAGCCACCGTTGCAATCACAAGGTCGGGGTTGGCTCTGGGTTTACCTGCCGACGATGCCGCCTTGCGTATTACCGTGACCGTGACCGAACCCAACGGTACGAATATGGTGGTCGATGGCATTCGTGCCCGCTATTCACCGAGGGCGCTGCCATGAAGTGGATAGTTGAAAGTGGAGCGGCGCTACGCGCCTCAGTGGAGCGGCGCTACGCGCCTCAGTGGAAAAAAGCGCATTCCGGGCAGTCGCTACGATCTTCCCGTTTTCCACTCACTACTCACCACTTCCCAGTGTACTCAAGGGGTTTCACCCTGATCGAGATGATCATGGTGATCGTCATTACCGGCATCATAGGCGCTATCGTCGCAGTGTTTTTAAGGGCGCCGATAGACCAGTATATGGATGTTGCCCGGCGGGCGGAGTTGACCGACATCGCCGATACCGCCTTGCGTCGTGTTACGCGCGATCTCAGACTGGCTTTGCCCAACAGTGTGCGCGTGCGCAATGCTGCGGGTACGGCGTGCAACGGTGCGCAGGCATGTTATCTGGAGTACATCCCTAGCATAGGCGGGGGCAGATACCGCGATTCAGTGGACGGGGGCGGTCTGGGAGACCCGCTGCTTTTTTCTGCGGCTGACATCAGTTTCGACGTGCTGGGTACGATGCCAACGGTTGCCGCTGGCGACCAGATCGTGGTGTACAACCTGGGTATCCCGGGTGCCGATGCTTATGCAGGCAAAAGTGCAGCTACCCATAATCGCCGCGCTGTCTCGGGCGTAGCGGGGAGCGTTATTTCCATCACTTCCGTGAATGTTCTGCCATTTGATTCCTGTATCTATGACACAGGCGGGTTCGTCATTGGCGGGTGTCGCTTCCAGGTGGCGCAGAACCCCGTTACCTATGTGTGCGACCCGGTTGCTGGTACGCTGGTGCGCTGGCAGGAAGCAAGTTTTCAGGCGGTCCAGCCTATCGCCGTGCCGGCTGGTCAACCGATACTGGCCAGCAATATTACTGCCTGCAGCTTCAGCTATGATTCCAACGTGGTCGCGCAACGCTCGGGTCTGGTCACCATGCGCTTGTCGATCACACAAGATGCAGAGACCGTGACCCTATATAACGCTTCGCATGTGAGCAATCAGCCATGAACACCCTGCACAAGATACAACGCGGTTTCAGCCTGATCTCGGCGATCTTTCTTCTGGTCGTGATCGCTGCATTGGGCACGTTTGCGATGACGCTATCTACCACCCAGCATCAGGGTGCTGCGCTGGATGTGTCCGGCGCGCGTGCCTATCAGGCAGCACGTGCGGGGATAGAGTGGGGGGCATACCAGATACTACAGGGCGGTGGCGCATGTGCGGCTTCAACACCGCTTCCGGCACTGGGAGGAACTTTGGCCGGATTCGGTGTCGTAGTGGCTTGCACTTCAGCAGCATACAATGAAGTGAATGCATCAACAGGCGTGGTAACAGTCTATAACCTGACCTCGACGGCAACGCAGGGTGTGTTGGGTACGCCGAATTATGTCGAGCGGCAGATCACAGTATCGATTTCTCTGTAATTTATACGGGGTTGAATCATCCTGCCACAAAGTCTCACACCGGAAAGGGTGCGATGACAGCGTGTTTGTGATTTTGGTACGTAATTTGCTGTTATCCCATTGCCAATTATCAGGTAGAAACAGCCGACTACTCTGTTGTGCGTTGCCAAACTCTTGTGATGAATTTATCCTCATGATGTTGATGCAAAATTTCGAGTTGGGCGTCTTACGTTGAAGCCGGCTCAAATGTGGCGAGAGGGTGACTGGGAGTGTCGTGGAATCGTCTGACCAGTTGTCGGAAGCGTCGCTAACGAATAGAACCTGTTGCAGGTATATAAATGAGTCTTTTCCCCAATGTATCGAGGGGTGGGTGAACAAAATGAATAACACGATAAAAGCGATATTTCTGGCATCGGCATTATTGGCCGGAGCGGCTCATGCGGCGACGGTTACCTTTACCGCGCCCGGAAGCTGGACAGCCCCGGCGGGAGTGACATCGGTTACGGTGGAAGCGTGGGGAGGTGGCGGTGGCGGCGGGGCCGGTACCGGTAATCCTGCAAAAGGCGGTGGTGGAGCTGGCGGACAATATGCAAAAGAAGTGGTAACTGTTGTTCCGGGGAACGCTTACCCCATCATCGTCGGCCTCGGTGGAACAGTTGGGAGTTCCGCAGCAGGCGGGACTGGAGGTGATTCTACCTTTGCGGCTACCGCAGTTGTGGCAAAAGGTGGTGCAGGTGGTGCGCTTTGTTCCGTGCTTATCCGGTTGTCACAGACACCTACCAGATGTAGTGTTTCGTGATTTTACGGAGTAAAGCTCTGCGTAGGTCGGGGCAGTGACATCGCCAGCGATCCCGAGCAGGGATCGGAAGGCGTTGAAGGGGTAGAAG
>JBGSMU010000189.1:0-13657 GCA_041739955.1 Gallionella sp.
CTTCTACCCCTTCAACGCCTTCCGATCCCTGCTCGGGATCGCTGGCGATGTCACTGCCCCGACCTACGCAGAGCTTTACTCCGTAAAATCACGAAACACTACATCTGGTAGGTGTCTGTGACAACCGGATAAGCACGCTTCCACCTTGCCCGGCAATAGTTTCTCTGCGACTTCCTTGAACTTCAATGCAGCCTGTCCCTTGGGAGTGCTATCAGCAACCACATGACTGTATTTGATGATGATGGGACCCGCAAAGACTGAAAAGGAAACACTCAATAACAAAGCACTGCACAATCCGATTGCAAATTTCATGGCTTTCTCCCTGGTCGAATTAACTGCTTTTAAGCTACTTGGTTTGCTATGGTGATATTAGAACAAAGACTAATTATGCACCAGCAAATAAACATATCGTTTACTGCCCCATGTACAGTCCCTGTCACTAACTTCCGCAGCACGGCAAGTTATAAATCAGCCCTGCGGGTGCAACAACAATACACATGAAAAACGCATGTTTCGCGTCACTTAAGTGATTGTTCCTTAATATACTTTATCAGAGCATTCACCCCAAGGTTAATAGGCTGAAATATATCGGGGCTTGCTGTTGCAGGTGCGATTCATTTCCCCTATGATGAACTTTAGGGTTTATCAGGTATCTTTTGACATATGTACTTTGAAACCACTCTTCCTTTCCAGGAGAAAATCATGAAAAACACCCGCCTTTCAGATCTTGCAAAACTTACATTTATTACACTTTTTGCGGTAGCACTTGTGGCATGTTCCAGTACTACCCAGGTTGAAAGCGACCTCGGGCTCAAAGGCGCCCCGGATTGGGTAAACGAAGGCACCAACATCCTTAACGAGAAGGGGGGCCGCCTGTTTCACGGTATAGGATCAGCCTCTCCGACAGGGGACATGGCTCTGCAAAAATCAGTCGCGGATGACCGTGCCCGTGCCGAAGTGGCGCGTGTCCTGTCGTCTTACCTGGACGTGGTTACCAGTGATTACATGGCTTCCGCCAAAGCAGGCAGTGATACTGCCTCCGAAGAATCCGTATCCCGCCAGATCAAGTCACTTACCAAGGTAAATCTGACCGGCGCAAAAATCATAGGCAATTGGCGCGACCCCAAAACCAATATCATCTACTCCATCGCCGAGTTGGACATGGAGCATGTGAAGAGCACCCTTGCGGGTACCCAAAGCATGAACGATGACTTGCGGCGCTATATTGAAACCAGCGCAGACAACATTTTTGACCGCGTTGCAAAGGAGAACAAATAATGCCATTCAGATTACCCGATAACAAATTCCCGGCATTGGTGGCGTTCGTATTGGCGCTGGCCATGGCCGGGTGCTCCACCTCGGTGACCCGCATGGACGCTGCCGAGGTTAAAGACCTGAGTGGCGCGTGGAACGATACTGACTCACAACAAGTATCCGAAGAGATGATCAAGGATGTGCTTGAACGTCCCTGGTTCAATGAATTCTCGCGTGCCCAGAATCGCCAGCCCGCGGTAATCGTGGGCGAGGTATCAAACCTGAGCCATGAACATATCAACGTCAACACGTTTGTCGCCGACATGGAGCGGGCGCTGATCAATTCGGGCAAAGTACAGTTCGTCGCCTCCTCGACGGAACGCCAGGAGATCCGTGACGAGCGCAAGGATCAGGATATCCATTCCAGCGAAGATACGCGCAAACCCATGGGACTGGAAAAAGGTGCGGACTTCATGCTGAAGGGTACCATCAATACCATCATCGACGCCTCCGGCAAAACACAGTTGCGCTTCTATCAGGTGGATCTGACGCTGATCAGTCTGGCGGATAACCGCAAGGTCTGGGTCGGGCAGAAAAAGATCAAGAAACTGGTGGAGCGCAGCAACCTGAGGTTCTAGTCAATTGAGGATGGCAGAATCGCTAGCCGGATGCCGTGCGGCATGCGGCATTGCACTACTGCTTGCAACCGTGTTTCTGACCGGGTGCGCCACCTATAGCGATTCATTCGGGGTCATTGAGCGCAACCTGTCGAAACGGGAATACGATGCCGCCTTGCTCGACATCGAAAAACAGTCGGAATCAAAAAATAGTCATGTGCTGTATCTGCTCAACAAGGGTATGGTGTTGCGCATGAAGCGTGATTTCAGGGGCTCGAATGAGATGCTTGAAGCAGCCAAGATTGAAATGGAGCAGCTCTACGCAGCCAGCGTCAGTGAAAATGCACTGTCCTTCATCGTAAATGATGCAACGGTCAGTTATGCTGGAGATGACTATGAACAAGTCCTGGTGCACCTCTACATGGCACTCAACTTCCTTGAACTTGGTCAACTGGGCGACGCGCGGGTTGAGGCCCTCCAGGTTGACCTTAAACTCCGCGAGATCAATGAAAATATACCGGATAGCAAGTTTTCGGAAGACGCCCTTTCCCGTTACATCGCCGGAATGATCTATGAGGAACTGGGTGAATGGAGTGACGCCATGATCGCGTACCGCAAATCCTACGAAGCCTTTCAAAAATACCAGGCCAACTACGGGATGTCCGTGCCCGACATGCTCAAGCACGACCTGATAAAACTTTCTTCAAGGCTGGGACTCAAAGATGAGGAGAAGCTGTACCGTGAAGAATTCGGCATTGAACCCGATACTTCCCCGAGAACATCAGAGCAGGAGGGCGAACTGGTTTTCGTGCTGAACAACGGGCTTGCTCCGATCAAGCGTGAAAAGATCATTGCTACATCCGGTCCCTCGCCTTCGATTGTGGTGGAATCGACCAATCATAAGCGCGTCAATCCGTCACCACCCGTTTTTGTGAACATAGCACTCCCCTATTACGAGTCCCGCCCAAATAATGTTAGGAGTGCACGTGTCAGCGTATCTGGGGAAAATGTCCGCACCCAGATGATGGAAGATGTGGATGCAATCGCGAGGGCAAGTCTGGATGCGCGTATGGCTGCAATAACTGCACGCTCGATAGCCAGAGCCGTTTCCAAGGTGGCAATACAGAATTCGGTAGATCGCGTCGGGCAAAATAATGGCAAAGATCCGGCAGCAGAATTAATCGGTTCACTATTCGTGCGTGTGGCTGCGATTGCCACCGAGCGTGCCGACACACGGAGCTGGCTGACATTGCCAGCCAATGTTCAATTGGCCAGATTGCCGATGACCGCGGGGAGTTATAACGTCAAGATTGAACTGCTGGGCGAGAACGAAAGAGTCATCGCAACCGGAGAATACCCGGATGTAATCATCAGCAAGGGGCGAAAAACCTATCTGAGCCAGCATTGGATACCGAACTAAATACATCATGAGGTGATAAAAATGAAACTGTCTGCCTTTGCCATCATTGCATTAATGATCTCGCTTATATCGGGTTGTGCCAGCAAGCCGGCAGTACCCGACTGGGTTGTCGGCGATAGCGCATCGTACAAGAGCAACCAATACCTGATCGGACGAGGACATGCGTCAACGCAGGAAGAAGCCAAAGACAGGGCTCGTGCCGACCTGTCCAAGATTTTTCAGGTGGCAGTCACCGTGGATAGCGAGGACATCCAGAAATTCAGGACGGATACTGCAGCGGAAGGCGGGCAATATGAAAGCCAGTCTTCCCGCCATATAACCACCCATACCGAACAGATAATTCGTGGCATCCAGATCGCGGAGCTTTGGCAAGACCCGAATACGCAAAGCCACCACGCGCTGGCGATCCTGCCGAGATTACAGACGGCTGCCAGTTTGCGCCAGCAGATCAGCCAACTTGACAGTGAAACCAGCAACCACGTCGAGCAATCTCGCAAGAGTACGGATCTATTCCTTAAAATTGCCGCCGCGAATCAGGCTGTTGAATCCCAGCTGGAGCGGGAAGCATTGCAAAAATCCCTGCAGGTGGTCGATATCACCGGACGCGCGACCGAGTCTCCGACGAGTAGTGCAAAGCTCTACTCCGACATGAGCGAGCTGTTGAAACGCGTCAAGATAGCGCCTCAGACACTTGAAAACGAACCAACCGGTTTTTCTGAAATCGTGTCGGGAGCTTTGGCACAAGCGGGCTTCATGATCGACACCGGACAAAATCCCGAATTTTTATTGCAATCAAAATTGGACTTGACCGACTTGGGATTTCGGGATGGCTGGTACTGGCAGCGTGGCACCATGGAAGTCACCCTGATCGAGAATGCGAACAAGCGGATTCGCGGCACCAAGCGCTGGAACATAAAAGGCAATGCGCCCGACAAGGAGAGCGCTGCCAAACGCACCCTGAACCAGGCTGATGCCGTCCTCAAACAGGAACTTCGTGCTGCCATCATAGAAATGGCAAACAGTCACTAGAGAGACGAGTTGCGACAGCCTGTTGTTACAGGCTGTCATCCTGCATTAGGTTGTGGCACACTTACGACCGTTTTCATCACATCCATCGACCCGCCTTGCAACCCTACGAATTATTTATCGGCCTGCGCTACACCCGAGCCAAGCGCCGCAACCACTTTATCTCGTTCATATCCCTGATCTCCATGCTGGGTATGGCGCTGGGAGTAATGGCGCTGATCGTCGTGCTGTCGGTAATGAACGGCTTCCAGAAGGAGATTCGTGCACGAATGCTGGGGGCATCGCCTCATCTGGAGGTGATAGCGAATGGAGGAATGATGCATGACTGGCAGGCTGTGCTAAAGCAAGTCAATCAACACCCCCAGGTGTCCTCTGCTGCGCCCTACGTGTCGGGACAGGGAATGTTATCGTTCGGACAAAGTGTAAAAGGCGTACTGGTTCGCGGCATAGATCCATCACTGGAAACCTCGATCACCGAACTTTACAACAAGATCAAGAAGGGTTCGCTGAACGAATTACGCAATGGCGAATTTGCCATCGTCCTGGGTTCCGATCTGGCGCGAGCGCTTGGAGTTCAGCTCGGCGAGAAAATCATGCTGATCACACCACAGGGGCAAATCACTCCGGCAGGGATGATGCCTCGCCTGAAGCAATTCCGCGTAGCTGGCATCTTCGAAATTGGAATGGCTCCCTATGACGACAGTCTCGCGCTGATCAATATCGACGACGCTCAGAAATTATTTCGCCTTGGGGACGCCGTAACCGGTATCAGCGCAAAGCTGAAAAATATAGACTTGGCTCCACGCGTGGCGGCGGAAATCCAAAGCGGCTTGCCTGACGAGTTGTATGCAAACGATTGGACACACCAGAACAGCAACTACTTCCGTGCGGTACAGATGGAAAAAAAGATGATGTTCATCATTCTTTCCCTGATCGTCGCGGTGGCCGCGTTCAATATCGTTTCAACGCTGGTTATGGCGGTCACCGACAAGCAGGCCGACATCGCTATCCTGCGCACCCTGGGCTCGTCACCGCAAAGCATCATGAAGATATTCATCGTGCAGGGTTTGGTCATCGGGCTGGTCGGAACATTGCTAGGCAGTCTGGGCGGGATAGCACTGGCCCTGAATCTGGATGTGGTGGTTCCGTTCATCGAGCATGTCTTTGGGGTGCAGTTCCTCGCCAAGGATATCTACTACATTAGCGAACTTCCTTCGGATCTGCATTACGACGAGGTCATATGGGTCGCATCGATGTCGTTCCTGATCAGCATACTGGCAACGCTATATCCCAGCTATCGCGCATCCAAGACCCAGCCAGCGGAGGCACTGCGCTATGAATGATTCAACTTCGTCCAATGTGATTTCCTGTCTGGGTTTGAGTAAAACTTACAAAATCGGAAAATCCGATGTTCCCGTGCTCAAAAACATTAATCTGGAAGTAAAACACGGAGAGCGTATCGCCATTGTCGGCGCGTCTGGCTCGGGCAAAAGCACCCTGTTACACCTGCTGGGAGGGCTCGATAATGCAAGTGCTGGCGAAGCGCGGATATTGGGGCGGGACATGAACACGCTCACCGAGACTCAGCGCGGGGTATTACGCAACAGTTCACTCGGTTTCGTCTACCAGTTCCATCACCTGCTGCCGGAATTCACCGCGCTTGAAAATGTTGCCATGCCCCTTTTGATACGCGGCTTGAAATTCAAAGATGCCGCACCGGTTGCAACGTCGATGCTCGAGCAAGTCGGACTGGCAGAACGATTACACCATCACCCTTCGGAATTATCCGGCGGCGAACGCCAACGCACAGCCGTGGCGCGCGCGTTGGTGACCGAGCCCGCCTGCGTGCTGGCGGACGAACCTACCGGCAACCTTGATCGCGCGAGTGCCCATGCATTGTTTGACCTGATGCAAAACCTCAACGAAAAATTACGCACCAGTTTCATAGTCGTGACTCACGATATGGAATTGGCCAACAAGATGCAGCGTCGATTACTGCTCACGGATGGTGTATTGCAACCGGACTGACTTTCCCGCCGGTTACCGGCAATACCTGAGACATCTCTCATTTCATCAGAATTACCCGCAAGAGTTTCCTCTTGATTAGCGACTCATTGCCGAAGCACCGGCATGCAATTAACAAGCGGGAATCCATATTCCATAAAATAATATAGATGTAATTATTAAGTATTTATTGTGAATATAAAATATAGCTACACTTTGTTTCATCAGCTATCGATATTTATTCATATGACTGATTCCCCCGGATTCAGAAAGGAAGGCGCTCCATGTACAAACTCATCAAGAATGGCAGCATCGTACCGGATAAATGGCAAAGATTAACCCTTGCAAAGGGCGATACACCGCTGACCATCAAGCTACCTGCAGGCCCTGTTCTTGTCCCATTGTCAGTTTGGCGTGCCCGGCGGGCAGAGCTGGTAAATCGGGAATTTGAGCATGGCTGGCCACTCGGCATCTGGCTGTCCGCTGAGGAAAGTGCCGAAGATATCGGGAATGACATCGACGACTTTACAGTGATTGCGGTTGAATTTGATAAATATTCAGATGGCAAGAGCTACGAGACCGCCCGGTTATTGCGTGAACATTATGGTTATCGCGCGGAGTTACGTGCCATCGGGGATGTGCCGCGTGACAAATTGTCTTACCAGCATCAGGTAGGATTTGATGCCTTTGAATTCCATTCAGACCATAAGCATGGAAACACATTGACTCGTATTTACAAGCTCAACGCAAAATCGCCATCGCATAAACCATTCCCTGCGATAGCCTGATCATTAAAGCCTCTACTCCAAATCAGTTAGCTACCGGTCCGTGATATTTCTCATCATCAACGGCAATTGAAATACCCGGGAGATTTTTGCCAATTGCCGTTCGTGAGAAGAATCGAGTTGCAACTCACTATCTGCAAGTTGAATCGGAACCAACTTACCGTAACGTTCGAGCAGGGGAGTTGATACCGGTTTCTGTTCTGCGCCGGTGAAGTCGGTATGGAATTAATGCCGATCAGGTTTGAGCCCAGGGTAAGCCGTCAAATCGCCAGCCGCTATGCGAATTTCTATGATGCGTATCGTCAAGGTCACCCTCGAATCCGTGCAGCACGTTATACACATCGGTAAGCCCGGATTTTTCCAGCGCTATCCCCGCGTCCAAAGAGCGACGACCTGAACGGCAAATCAACACCACCGGACGATTTGCGCTCGCGGCTTTCTTCACGTGAGAAACAAAATGCGGGTTGATATCCCATTCCGGCCCGTCAATCCAGGGAATCAATATAGAGCCTTTTGGATGCCCAACGAACATGTGCTCCATCTCGCTACGCACATCAATGAATACAGCCTCGGGATTGGCCGCAAGAAAATCGAAAGTCTGCTTGGGTGTCATGTGTTGCATAGCGCGCTCCTGGAACGTGGTTCTTGATTGAATCAGGGAAGCGTGATGATAGTACCGGAGAGCACCGCAAGTCCAGCGAACAAATGATTATTCCGCTAGGAAAAGTCGTTTTGCACCCATAGATATTTCTTGCGTTCCGCTATCTGCTGCAGTTTTCGCGGCTGGAATAGGTGTCCATCAAGGCAGGCATCCTTATGGCTACCGCCATAGGCCACTGACATCAGTTGCGAGAACAGCATCGCCAATCAGATCACCGCAATGAATCACGGTTTTCGCACCCTCTTCTTTTGCTTCGGTGAATGCCGCAGCAAGCGGTGTGGCACGGTCATGGCTGACCAGATACGATGCGGATTTTCATGATTAATAGTAAATACTGGGGGGTGCTGGCGTTATTTTTTTCTTGCCAGCCAGTCTTTATTAGGCACTATGGGTGGATTTTTCTGTCTATAGCCAAGACGGGGTGGTAAGCATATGACCCGAATGAGGGGTATACTCTAATCTAAATATTTCCAAACGGATTTACTCAACTTTGTTAATATTAAAAGAAATTTATCATATTCTGATATACGTAGCCTAAATTCTTCGAAGTGCTGCTACCCCGAATTACGCGGAATTTTGAATGCATCTTATTGAATTATGAACAAAATAAAAAAAACTGCGAGTAAAGATATAGCTGCCGACTTTTCTTGGGCGAAGGATTCCCGCTTTGTCCCACCCAAGCGGGAGAAGAGTTTCAGGCAGACTGAATCGGACTCCAGTTCCACCCGAGCAGGGGATCTCAGGCCATTGCTTGAGGATTTGCTAGAAACGCTGACAATCTCGACAAAAAGTAGCGCCGCAATCATTCGGATCCACCCCCTGCGAGATCAAAAATTGCAATTGCTTAGCTCCTATGGACTGCCGACAACCGGGAATGGTGCCAGCAATCCTTACGATTTTCCTTGCGAGAATTGTGAAAAATCTGTTACCGAAACCAAGACTTCCATTAAGCATGTCAAGCAGTGCGGCTCGGTAAGTGTATGCCCTTATGGAAATAACTCCTTTCAACCGCTGGTTGTCGCGCTTATAGCAAACAGAAATGGGGAAGACGCCCCGCTTGGAACACTAACCCTGCTTTTCAAAGAAAAACCGTCACTGGATGAACATACCGAAACAGTCATTCAGTCTTTTACTAAATTGATCGGCATCGTCATTGAACGCAATAAAGCGAACTTCAGCGCCAAACGTGTTGACCAGATGGCAGAAAGGCAGGCGATCTCTAACGAGATCCATGATTCGCTGGCTCAAACTTTGGCATATGGCCGGATGCGCTCGAATTTGTTGATCGAGGCAATACGCACCGGCAACGAAGTCATGTCGACAAAGTATGTACAGGATATTGATGAAGCATTGGAGATCAGCCAGAAAAACGTGCGCGACCTGATCAAGGATTTCAGGTGCGCAATCGATCCCTCCGGACTACTCACCGCCTTGCAAAATCTGGCCGAACAATTTAGTCACCGCAAAGATATCCAGCTTGAATACATCAATCGCCTGGCACATCTTGAATTGCCACTGGACTATGAAATACAAGTATTCCATATCGTTCAGGAAGCACTCGCGAATATCGCCAACCATTCCGAGGCGACCCATGCCCGGCTGATAGTGGAATATTCCGACCATTACTACATCTTCACCATCAAGGATAACGGAACCGGGGGATGTACATTTACACCGGTTGAAGGACACTACGGAATGATGATCATGCGTGAACGGGCACAGCGGATAGGGGGCGAGATCAAGGTTGAGAGCACCAATGGATTCGGCACGCTTCTGCAACTGTATTTCCCTGAACCCGAAGCAAATTGGAGAAATGTGAATGGATGAGCAATTGAAAATAGCGTTGGTTGATGACCAGAATCTATGCCGAAGCGGACTGTGCGAGCTGTTTTCAGGCAGTTACGGATTCAGTGTAGTGGGCGCGACCGGGAATATCGAGGGCTTAAGAACGCTGCTGAAAGAGCAACCGGAATTGCTGATCATGGATCTGCGTATGAAACCGATGGATGGGATATCCATGGTTGAACAGATTCGAAGCGAAGGCTGCGAGATACCTGTGGTAATGCTCACCATGAGCGACTCTGAAGCGGATCTATCCCGCGCGATTCGTGCCGGGGTAAGAGGATATCTGCTCAAGGATATGGCTCCGGAAGAAGTTGTTGATGCGATACGACGAGTGGCCGGTGGGGAATTGGTCGTCGCGCCAAGCATGACCGTCAAGATGATCGAGATGCTCCGCGGCGACCAGCCCGATGATGAGCCGAAGAACTCCCTTAAACTGCTGACAGAACGCGAGCGGGAGATATTACAACTGCTATCGCGCGGGGATAGCAACAAGGCTATTGCCCAGACCCTGTCGATCAGTTACGACACTGTAAAGCAACATGTGCGACATATCCTGAACAAGCTGAATCTATCCTCACGTGTCAAGGCAGCGGTTCTATTTACGGAACAGCGTCAGTCGCACAAGGAAGATGAACTCGGCTGAATCCGACAACCTGAAATACTCAACCCCTGAATGTTTTCACGTTATTACCCACCAACCAGGCTTTACAAATTCATTATCAATTGCTAGCCTGATTTCCGCCGAGCAATATCCATTCTTCAACCCACAAAGGAACAAACATGCGCAATAAAATTTACATCGCACTTGCCGCCTTGATGCCGCTGTCTGTCTTGGCCGCAGACAATTACACGATAGACTCGTCACACACCTATCCCAACTTCACCATCAGCCATCTGGGGTTCTCCACTATGCACGGGCGGTTTGACAAGACCAGCGGGACCGTCACACTGGATCGCGCAGCAAAAAAAGGCTCTGTTGAAGTCAGCATCGAAACTGCTTCAATCAGCACAGGCTTTGCCAAACGCGATGACCATCTACGCAGCCCGGACTTTTTCAACGCTGCGGAATTCCCGGCTATCACCTACAAGTCAACCACCATGCATTTCAATGGAGATGTACCCGACAGCGTGGACGGAAACCTGACAATTATGGGTGTCAGCAAGCCGGTCACTCTGAAAATCGACTCGTTCAACTGCGGCGTGCACCCGATGAGTAAAAAAGATGTTTGCGGCGCCGGTGCAAGTACACAGATCAAGCGTTCTGATTTTGGCGTCAATTATGGCCTGCCAGCCGTGGGCGATGATGTGAATCTGGTATTTGAGATTGAGGCAGTCAAAAACTAACCTCGATTTTTTTGAAGTCCTCAAAAAAGGCAGTCCATCAGGACTGCCTTTTCTATTCCGGATTGCTCGGGCCCTAAAGGGCGATCTCGACCCGCACACCCACAACAGAAGCATCTCCCAAAGAATTATCCATGCCTGGATTCAAAATGCGTTGCAGGGATGGCTGCACCGATAACCATGGCAGGATATGCGCACGGTAAGTCAGCTCGACCGCAGTCTCTGACGATTCAGATCCAGGAGTTGCCTGTTGATATTTATCGCCGGCGTGGCTGGTAGTCATTGCAATACCAACCTCATCATTGTCGCGCCCGTCAATCAATCCAAGGTAATGCAAGCCGATGCTGCCCGACCAATCCGATTGGTGGATATCCTTGCTGGCGACACCGTAACGAACAAAAGCCGACAACCCTTGGGGAGACTTGCCATCCTCCACAATCAATGTGCGCTCAGCCAGCACATAGAATCCCCGGTCAGAGCGCGGCTCACCCGTGAGGATATCCCTGGAAGAGGCGGAATAATTCCATAATCCAACTGAAGTCTTGTTTATAGGTTTGCCTTTATTATGCGGCCTGTAGCCCAGCTCGACGACTGAAAGCGTTCCATCTGTCCGGTCCAACTTGATGGATGTACCGCTCGCGGTGCTATCCGGTACACCATCAGTCAAAACACCCTGAACATAAATATCCGAACTTGAATATTTCAAGCGTAGCGCCAGTGCGCCTACCGGAAATACAGAGGGGCCGCTTTGCCCGGTCTGCGCCATCTCTGCCGACATGCCGTAGGGTGGTTGTAGAAACAAACCTGAAGAATCGGTCACATAAAATTCAGAGTCGATTGCATACAAACCGGCCAATACTGAAAAGGAATTATCGGCAATACTCGTTTCAAGCCAGGCTTGATAGAATTGGGCAGCATTGACACCAGTCTCGATGTTGTCCATACCGGAGAAACTGCCGATATAGCCACCGTTGAAACCCTTAGCTTGATTGCCGTGCTGGGCATGGTATTGCACCAAAGCGGCAGTATCGCTCCAACCTGCCAATTTCCCCATGTCCAGCCTGACTCTTGTACCTGTATTTGCCAACCATACCGAACCGGTTTTAATACCGCCGGAAGTATTCAATAGCACATCGCTCTTGTGGGAAAATTCCAGAGAGACACCCTTATTGGAAAGACTGGTACGCAAACCGCCCCAATCCCCTGTCAGCGTCTCACCCCAGTGTGATGTCTCCTGCGCTTTCAAAGGTGATGCCACGCTCAGTATGAACAGAGCACATGATAACAATGCCAGCCTGCTTCCCATCACAAAGCCCCCTTAATAACGAATTCACAAGAGCATCAATTCCTCATCTCGGTTTATTGTAAGTGTTTCGATCAGGAATACAAACTCACCAGCCTGATTCCCTCTCCGGTGTGGCCGTGATCTTGTGGATACTTAGATCTGCGCCGTTGAATTCCTCTTCGGGATCAAGGCGGATGCCGACAAATTTTTTCAATGCGCCATAAACCATATAACCACCCGCAAAAGCGATTATCACCCCGAGCAAGGTACCGGAAAGCTGTGACATGAAGCTGATACCGCCCCTTCCGCCCAACACTTCAAGCCCGAAGATTCCCGCAGCAATTCCGCCCCATGCGCCGCATAGTCCATGTAGCGGCCAGACGCCAAGCACATCGTCTATCTTCCAGCGGTTCTGCGTAAGCGTAAACATCACGACGAACAAAACGCCTGCTACGCCTCCAACGACCAATGCGCCTATCGGGTGCATAAGATCAGAGCCTGCACACACAGCAACCAATCCGGCCAGCGGTCCGTTGTGGACAAAACCCGGGTCATTCTTTCCCGCCCACAATGCGGTCAATGTTCCACCCACCATCGCCATCAGGGAATTGACCGCGACCAGGCCGCTGATACCGGTGATAGTCTGCGCAGACATTACGTTGAAGCCGAACCAGCCCACTGTCAGTATCCATGCACCCAGAGCAAGGAATGGAATACTTGAGGGAGGGTGTGCCGAAATACGGCCCTCCTTGTTGTATCGGCCACGCCGTGCTCCCAGCAACATCACCGCCGCCAATCCTATCCACCCGCCTACCGCATGCACCACCACAGAGCCCGCAAAATCGTGAAAAGGTGCGCCGAACATAGATTCAAGGTTGTCCTGTATACCAAAGCGTCCGTTCCAGGCTATCCCCTCGAAGAGCGGATAGACGAAGCCCACCAGCAAGGCAGTCGCCGCAAGTTGGGGGTTGAAGCGTGCGCGCTCGGCGATCCCGCCTGAAACGATCGCGGGTATTGCGGCTGCAAAGGTAAGCAGGAAGAAAAATTTCACCAGTTCATATCCGTTCTTTTGCGCCAGCTCCTCGGCACCATTGAAGAAAGTCACTCCATATGCGATCGCATAGCCAATGAAAAAATAGGCAAGCGTGGAAATGGCAAAGTCAGAGATGATCTTGACCAGCGCATTCACCTGGTTCTTTTTGCGTACAGTGCCCAGTTCCAAAAATGCAAATCCGGCGTGCATCGCCAAGACCATGATCGCGCCGAGCAGGATGAACAATGCGTGCTTATCCGGTTGTCACAGACATCCACTAGCGGTAGTATGTTGAGTATCTGCCCCCAAGTGGAATAATCATGGTTATCGACGTACTTGAGCGAGACGATCTGCCGTTCCCGCGCTCGCTGCCGGAGTTTCAACGA
>JBGSMU010000190.1:0-3306 GCA_041739955.1 Gallionella sp.
ACTGCGTGCCCGCATTCACGAACACCAGCGTGCCGGCCAGCATGCCAACCTGGCTCACCCAGTAGAAGGTGCGCGTCTTCATCGGCGTCAGCCCCAGCAACAGGTTGATGAGGAAGAACGGAAAGACCGGCACCAGACGCAAGGTAAACAGATAAAGTGCCCCGTCGCGTACGAAGCCTTCATTGATGGCCTTCAGTTTGTCGCCAAAACGTTGCTGCACGGCATCGCGCAACACGAAACGCGAAGCGAGGAAGGCCAGCGTCGCGCCAAAGCTGGAGGCGAACGACACCAGCAGCACGCCGACACCCAGGCCGAATAATGCACCCGCCGCCAGCGTCAGGATCACCGCGCCGGGCAGTGACAAAGCGGTCGACACCACGTAGGCAATAAAGAAACCACCAGTGACCAGCCAGGGCGACTGCGCCTTGAGCGTGATGAAATCCTGCTGCCAATGCTTGAGCGATTCCAGAGTCAGATAATGCCCCAGATCCAGCACAAAAAATCCAACGATCAACCCGAATATCAGCAGAATAAGCAGGCCTCGCTTCATGCTGCACACCTTTGCACGCTCTCATCCTTCAAGGCACCGCCACAGCTGCTGCCCTGCCCAGCCGTACAGCCATAGCAGTGATCGGCAACACGGATAGATTTTCCTTTCATATCTTGCTGTAACAAGTCTTTAAGGTGCGGGCGACCCTGACCGTCAATAGTCAGTCCCAGTTGCTGGTTGAAATCGCAGTCATATAGAAACCCTTTCCAATCCACACTGATCAGATTGCGGCACATGACCGTTTCAAGATTGGCCGATGTAAAGTTCTCGTGCAGCAGGCGCATGTAGTCGTTGAACTTGCCTTTGGAAATGAGCATGGAGCCAAAGCGTTGAATGGGCATGTTGACAATAGCGAGCAGTTGGTCAAACACGATACCGAAGTGCGTAAACAACTCACGCTGATAGTCAATCTGCAATGCTGCTTGGTCAGGCGGCAACGAAGCGTCCTGCGGATTGAACACGAGGTTCAATATCAGTCCACTACCAGGCTGCCCATAGCCCAATGCATTGAGCTTTTGCAGTCCGAGAATGCTTTTATCGAACGCCCCCTTGCCTCGCTGCTTATCCACATTATCCAGCGAGTAGCAGGGCAGCGAAGCGACGATCTCAACCTGTTGCTCCGCCAGAAATTCGGCCAAATCTTCCTGCCCCGGCTCGAACAGGATTGTCAGATTGCACCGATCGATCACCTTGCAACCTTGTTTTCGCGCTGCACGCACCAAGTCGCGAAAGTCTTCATGCAACTCCGGTGCACCGCCAGTCAAATCCAGTGTGTGCAGATTGCGTGCGGCCA
This sequence comes from Gallionella sp., assembly GCA_041739955.1. Lineage (GTDB taxonomy): Bacteria > Pseudomonadota > Gammaproteobacteria > Burkholderiales > Gallionellaceae > Gallionella. Next base: position 1,344 of record JBGSMU010000190.1, read on the forward strand.
GCACACGGGGGATCAGCTCAATAAGAGAACGATCCATCATCTCCGTGCGGTTGGGTCCCGCGTTTACATGGCAGTGCATGCAACTCATGTTGCACTTGTAACCGAGATTGACCTGCAGTATCTCGAGTTCGCGGCGGCGCAGCGCGGGAAACTCGGTGGCTTGCAGCAAAGGCAGGGTGGCATGCATGATATTTTGTCCGGTCGTTCCGCATCGCGGCTGCAATGCGCTCATGCCGGTTAGTCGCAGCAGCTAGCAATTCCTTACACCCTCAGTTTCGCAAGGCATTGAATGAAATATTGTAAGGAACAGGAGGGCGAATGCGACTACTGCCGTACCAAGACATCCTGCCTTGGCAAATATAGAGGGGAAAACATGAATCCGGTCACTATGTATAGCAAGGAAACCTGCCCATATTGCATTTACGCCGAACAGTTATTACAACGAAAAGGGGTAGCGAATCTGCTCAAAATCAGAATTGACGAGAATCCAGACGAACTGAAAAACATGATCGAACGTACTGGTCGTCGTACAGTTCCGCAGATTTATGTCGGCGATATCCATGTAGGCGGCTTTGATGAGTTATCCGCACTCGATCGTGAAGGGAAACTCGATGCTTTATTGAAGCAGTAACGGATTGCCAGACAGAGTGAAAGGCGTTCAGAGTGCTGGCATCTAAAAAGATGCATACCGGATCCATCACCCGTTTGAAATGATTGTTGCAATCGCTGATACCCTGAGTGACGACAGTCCGGACTGTATCAAAAACCCCCAGTCCTTCGGTCTACTTTTCGGTCTGCTCGTTCTTGCCCTTGGCGTAAGCTCGCGTAATCTTGCGCAGTGTACCCATCTGCTGCTTGTAGTTGTGGCATCCTTTGCACATCATTGTGTGCATACCCAGAGACATACTCTCCTTAAGCGAAAGTTTGCGCTCCTGCGATTCCGACATCAGCTGTGTGGCTTCACGACAATTCATCATTTCGTTCTCCTTGCAAATACCATTTATTTTCGAGGCACTCGCGCAAACGTAAGCGTGCGCGGTGCAGCAAGACATGCAGATTGCTGGTGGTTAAATCTACGGCAACACATATTTCCTCGGCATCAAGTTCAATAAACTCGCGCATCATAAAGACTCGCGCCTGCTTGGGTGGCAAGCCGTCCAGGCAGGCTTCAAAAACTCGCCAAAAATGTGCCTCACGCAATGATCCTTCAGGATTGCCCCATGCAACCGGACGTTCATCGGGCTGCCAAAAACCTTTGCGGTCGAATAACTCGGAAAAGTCCTCGTCCTCATCCTCCTCACGCAGCAAGCTGCTGGCATTCACTACACGCTGCTTGTGCCGCAATGTATCTGCAATCTTGTTCTTCAAAATTGCGAATACCCAAGTCCTCAGTGCTGCGCGCCCACCAAAGGAAGTCGCGTTTTTCAATGCCCCAATCAACGCATCTTGCACCGCATCTTCGGCCAGATGCCCATCTCCGAGTTGTAACGTGGCGAATCTGATCATCTGTTTGCGTATATCTTCCAAAAATGATGTATCAGCCAACAGGTTCCCGACCTGCTTAGTGTTTTCCTGTCGGTTTGAATTGGCACTCATTACTTTCCCCTAATTCGATCTCGTTCTTCGCCGCGCTGTAACTTGATACGCAGTACGGCACCAGATAATTTAATAACAAATGAAGCCACGATATTGTACCGCCATGGAGCAAGCTTCCCCCCTGATTCACCAAATTCAGCACACTTCCGACCACAACCGAAACCTTTAGTGCATTGATAACAATATGCCGCGACAGGGCGATTCGAAAAAAACGGGTCATAGGTTCATTCCGTGCTTATCCGGTTTTCACAGACACCTACCAGATGTAGTGTTTCGTGATTTTACGGAGTAAAGCTCTGCGTAGGTCGGGGCAGTGACATCGCCAGCGATCCCGAGCAGGGATCGGAAGGCGTTGAAGGGGTAGAAG
>JBGSMU010000191.1:0-2495 GCA_041739955.1 Gallionella sp.
GGTCCGGGCGACGCAGGAACGGACTGTCGTGCGGCGTCGCGCCACCGACCACGATGTGATTGCCCCCGCCCGTGCCGGCATGACGGCCGTCGAGCATGAACTTCTCGGCGCCGAGGCGGGTCTGCCGTGCCTCTTCATAGACGGCGGTCGTGATCGCGACCGTTTCACGCCAGTCGCGGGACGGATGGATGTTGACTTCGATCACGCCCGGATCGGGAGTGACAGGCAGGCGGCCAAGGCGCAGATCGTGCGGCGGCTGGTAGCCATCGATGATGACGGGCAATTTCAATTCTTTAGCGGTAGCCTCGATGGACGCGATGATGTCGAGATAATGTTCCAGCGCGTTCGTGGGCGGCAGGAATATATACAGACGACCCTCGCGGTTTTCCACCGTGAGTGCGGTATGCGGGGTGTACTTCGGATACGCCGGCGTGTCTTCGTCATCGGCTATTTCCATCTCGGTGGGATGCACCGTTTTCTTGCCGGGCGAATTTTTGCTGATCTGGCTGTATCTGCGGCTGATCTCGGAGTCGATATCCCCCAGGGGTTCCACTTCTTCAAACAGGCTGCGCTCGTGCTCGTGGTCGCGGTCTTCGTACGGCACCCAGGGCAGGCTGTTCAGCGGCAGGCGCAGACCCATAGACGAATCGCCCGGCACCAGGAACATCTCGCCGCGACGGAATTCCCACGTGCTGCTGCTCCAGGCATCGATCTTGTGGCTCCAGTGCAGCGGCAGCACATAACCGACCGGCTCGCCCAGATCTGCGCTCAATACTTTGCCGAGTCGCTTGCGCTCGAGATCATCTTTCAAGTCAACCTTGAGCGGATCGAGATTGTTGGGTAGCAGACCTTCCTGCAAAAGATAATAGAGCGGGTCTTCGTAGCCGGGAAGAATATTCCTGCCTTTCAGCCCCAGCCGTTTCGCCAGCTCGCGGATGAAGCGCTCGGCGTGTTCGCGCTTGAAACCGTAATCCTTGCCTTCGTCGGCCTGCAAGGCGGGATCCTTCCACACCGGTTTGCCGTCCTTGCGCCAGAACGCGGCGAGTTGCCAGCGCGGCAGCGGTTCGCCCGGATACCATTTTCCCTGGCCCAGATACAGCAGTCCGCCCGGCGCAAAACCGTCGCGCAATCGCCGCATCAGTTCTCCGGCGAGTTTGCGCTTCTGTTTGCCGTCGGCATCGGTGTTCCATTCCGGCGCGTCCATGTCGTCGATGGAGACGAAGGTCGGCTCGCCGCCCATGGTCAGGCGCACGTCACCTTTTTTCAGTTCCTCGTCGACCTGTTCGCCGAGCGCGTTGATGGCAGTCCACTGCTCGTCCGAATAGGGCTTGGTGACGCGCGGATCTTCATGGATACGTGTCACGCTGTTGCTGAAAGTGAACGTGGTGCTGGCCTGACCGCTGAATCCACCGGTGACCGGCGCGGCACTGACGTAATCGGCGGCACAAGCGAGCGGTATGTGGCCTTCGCCGGCGAACAACCCCGAAGTCGGGTCGAGCCCGATCCAGCCTGCACCGGGAATATAGACTTCGGTCCATGCATGCAGGTCGGTGAAGTCCTTGTCGGTGCCTGAAGGCCCGTCGAGTGATTTCAAGTCGGACACCAGTTTCACCAGATAGCCCGATACAAAACGCGCCGCCAATCCGAGGTGGCGCAATATCTCTACCAGCAGCCAGCCGGAATCGCGACAGGAACCGATCTTGTTCTCCAGCGTCTGTTCGCAGGTCTGTACGCCGGGTTCCATGCGCACGGAATAATTGACCGCGTGATGCACACGCTGGTTGATCTCCACCAGGAAATCCACGATGCCCTGGGGATTGCGGTCGGTCTCATCCAGGAACTTTTGCAGCAACGCGCCGTGCTCGCGAATCTCAAGATAAGGCGAGAGCTCCTTTTGCAATTGATCCGGATATTTGAACGGAAAATCTTTTGCATAATCTTCGAGAAAGAAATCGAACGGGTTGTACACCGTCATCTCGGCGATCAGATCGACCTCAACCGTCAACTCAGTGCACTTCTCAGGGAATACGATACGCGCCAGATGGTTGCCGAACGGATCCTGCTGCCAGTTGATGAAATGCTTTTCCGGTTTGATCCTGAGCGAATAGGCGGTTATCGGCGTGCGTGAATGGACTGCCGGACGCAGCCGGAAAATGTGCGGCGACAGTTGTACGGCTTGGTCATAGTGGTAGGTGGTCTTGTGGCTGATCGCGACGCGGATGGCCATTTCAGGAGGTACTTTCTGCTTGTAACAAACGCAGATTCTCCTCTACTCCGGCAGCGTGGGTCAAATCCGCCACGTTCTGTTTGGTGAAGAAGCCTTCGAAATCCCCAAAGCGCTGCACATATTCGATGATCCGTGCTTATCCGGTTGTCACAGACACCTACCAGATGTAGTGTTTCGTGATTTTACGGAGTAAAGCTCTGCGTAGGTCGGGGCAGTGACATCGCTAGCGATCCCGAGCAGGGATCGGAAGGCGTTGAAGGGGTAGAAG
>JBGSMU010000239.1:0-12062 GCA_041739955.1 Gallionella sp.
GCAGCAAAGAACACCTGGTCGTGTGCTGTAGCGATAAGGTTCGCAGGACGTTTCGCCGTGAGGACACACGAAACCCCCGCCCCCTCGTGCCCGCTCAAGGTAGGCCGCGCACGCGGCCTCATCAGGAAAAAGTCGTTGAAACTCCGGCAGCGAGCGCGGGAACGGCAGATCGTCTCGCTCAAGTACGTCGATAACCATGATTATTCCACGTGGGGGCAGATACTCAACATACTACCGCTAGTGGATGTCTGTGACAACCGGATAAGCACGGATCCATCTTCACATGGTAACAATTTGTCTTTCTTCACGGTCTTCGTGTACTTCGTGGTTCTAATGCGGAATTTTGGTTGATAAGGGTGAAGCGTGGCAAAAGCAAAAACGATCTATAGCTGTACCGAGTGCGGTGGGCAGACGCCAAAGTGGCAGGGGCAGTGCCCGCACTGTTTGGAGTGGAACACGCTGATCGAGTCTGTGGCCGAGGCTGCCGCTCCCGGTGCGAAAAATCGTTTCAGTGCGCTGGCTGCGAGCGGTAAGGTGCAGATGCTCTCCGAAGTTGAGGCCGCCGAAGTGCCGCGCACACCGACCGGGATCGAGGAATTTGACCGTGTGCTGGGCGGGGGGCTGGTGCAAGGTGCGGTGGTGTTGATCGGCGGCGACCCCGGCATCGGCAAATCCACCTTGCTGCTGCAAGTGCTGGCCCATCTTTCCAAACAACAGAACACGCTGTATGTCAGCGGTGAAGAATCGTCACAGCAGATCGCTTTACGGGCAAAACGATTATCGCTGGATGCTAGGGGACTGCGCTTGCTGCCCGAGATCCAGCTGGAAAAGATCCAGGCGGCCATTGCTGCCACGGGACAAGACGACAAGCCCGACGTGGTGGTGATCGACTCGATCCAGACCGTTTATTCAGAGCAGCTCACCTCCGCACCCGGTTCGGTGGCGCAGGTGCGCGAATGTGCCGCACAACTTACCCGCCTCGCCAAGAGCCAGAACATCACGATGATACTGGTTGGTCATGTCACGAAAGAGGGTGCGCTGGCAGGTCCGCGCGTGCTGGAACATATCGTGGACACGGTGCTGTATTTCGAGGGAGACACCCATTCCAGTTTCCGCCTGATCCGTGCTTTCAAGAACCGCTTCGGTGCGGTGAACGAGCTCGGTGTGTTTGCGATGACCGAGAAGGGTTTGCGCGAGGTGAGCAATCCTTCGGCATTGTTCTTGTCTCAGCATGGTCAGCAGGTCGCCGGTTCCTGTGTGATGGTTACCCAGGAAGGCACGCGACCTTTATTGGTGGAGATACAGGCGCTGCTGGACGAAGCACATTCTCCCAACGTGCGGCGGCTGTCGCTCGGGCTTGAGCAGAACCGGCTGGCGATGCTGCTGGCTGTGCTGCACCGCCATGCGGGCATCGCCTGCTTCGATCAGGATGTATTCATCAACGCGGTGGGTGGCGTGAAGATCACCGAACCGGGCGCCGACCTTGCGGTGATACTCGCGATGGTGTCCAGCCTGCGCAACAAGCCGTTACCTGAGAAACTGGTGGTGTTCGGCGAAGTTGGACTGGCGGGCGAAGTGCGCCCAGTACAGCGCGGCCAGGAGCGGTTGCGTGAAGCCGCCAAACTGGGATTCACTCAGGCGATCATCCCCAAAGCCAACGCGCCCAAGCAGAAGATTCCGGGCATGGAGATCATCGCGGTGGAACGTGTGGAGCAGGCTGTAGAACGGATGAGATAGTCCTGCGATACATTGTGCCCGGCATTGTTGTGCGGTTCGTTTTATAGAGTTAAAGTGCATTCGGACTGAATAAGAAATAATTCTGGGGAGCAGCGATCATGGTGTTAACTATTCTGGTGATACTGGCGATTTGTGTATTGCTGGCATTCTTCCGCGCTTCGATTACCAGCTGGGTATTGGCCGTACTGGTGATTGTTCCCGTTGTTGCGATACAGGCAAGATTTTCCGACGACGTGCTGAAAGTCATCGGCACGATACTGGTGTTGTTCGTGGTTGTGTTCGGCATTCCATTCGTGCGCCGGATCGTGGTGAGCAGCATAGTCCTCAATATTTTCCGCAAGATACTGCCGCAAATCTCCGTGACCGAGCAGGAAGCGATCGATGCCGGAACCGTGTGGTGGGATGGCGAACTGTTCAGCGGCAATCCCCATTGGGACAGATTGCTGGCATTCCCGAAATGCGCCCTGAAGCCTGAAGAGCAGGCCTTCCTTGATAACGAGGTCGAGCAGTTGTGCTCCATGCTGGACGACTGGGATATCACCCACAACCGCGCCGATCTGTCGCCCGAAGCCTGGCAATTCATCAAGGACAAGGGTTTTTTCGGAATGATCATTCCGAAGAGATACGGCGGCCTGGAATTTTCCGCGCAGGCTCATTCCGCTGTCGTTGCCAAGGTCTCGTCCCGTAGCGGTACCGCAGCAGTGACGGTGATGGTGCCGAATTCCCTTGGGCCGGCGGAATTGTTATTGCATTACGGTACCGAAGCCCAAAAGGATAAATATCTTCACCGTCTTGCCAAGGGGCAGGAGGTGCCTTGCTTCGCACTGACCGGCCCGTTTGCCGGATCGGATGCCGGTGCGATCCCGGATTACGGCATCGTGTGTCACGGCGAATTTGCCGGGCAACAGGACGTGCTCGGATTGAGACTGAACTGGGAAAAGCGCTACATCACCCTTGCGCCGCAGGCGACATTGCTCGGGCTCGCATTCAAACTGTACGATCCCGATCACCTGCTCGGCGGCGAAGCCAGTCTGGGCATCACGCTCGCATTGATTCCCACCGACACACCGGGCGTGGAAGTCGGGCGCCGTCATTTCCCGCTGAACTCCGCATTCCTGAACGGTCCGACAACGGGCAAGGACGTGTTCGTCCCGATGGAATACATCATAGGCGGCACCCAGCGGGTGGGGCAGGGGTGGCGCATGCTGATGGAGTGCCTGTCGGCGGGCCGTTCGATCTCGTTGCCTGCCAGCAGTATCGGCGGAATGAAGCTGGCGGCGCGTACCTGCGGCGCTTATAGCCGGGTGCGTAAACAGTTCAAGATGCCTATCGGCAAATTCGAGGGTGTGGAAGAACCGCTGGCACGTATCGGCGCGCACACCTATATGGTTGATGCGGCGAGGCGGTTCATCGCGCTGGCGGTGGATATGGGCGAAAAGCCATCAGTCGTTTCGGCCATCATCAAGTATCACGCGACCGAACGCGGACGTATCGTCATCAATGACGCGATGGACGTGCATGGCGGCAAAGGCATATGCCTCGGGCCCGACAATTACCTGGGGCGTTTCTACCAGCAGATGCCGATAGGTATCACGGTCGAGGGAGCGAACATCCTGACCCGCACCCTGATGATTTTCGGGCAGGGCGCGATCCGTTCCCATCCCTATGTACTCAAAGAGATCGCGGCTACCAAGGATCATGACCGGGGTCGCGCACTACACCAGTTCGATGAGGCATTGTTCGGCCATATCAGTTTTGCCCTGAGTAACGCCGCGCGCAGCTTTGTGTTCGGCCTGACAGGCGGGCATGGCATCCATACTCCGGTCGGAATCCATACCAGGCGCTATTACCAGCATCTGACCCGTTTTTCGGCGGCATTCGCGCTTAGTACGGATATCGCCATGGCCGTTCTGGGCGGCGCATTGAAACGACGCGAAAAGTTGTCCGCCCGCCTCGGCGATGTATTGAGCCAGTTGTATCTTTGCTCGGCCACATTGAAGCGTTTTGAGGATGACGGTTGTCCCGGGGAAGACCTTCCCCTGCTGGATTGGGCAATGCAGGACTCGTTGTATAAGATTCAGCAGGCCTTCGACGGGGTGATCCAGAATTTCCCGAACCTGTTGGTACGCAAGCTGCTGGGTGGATTGATCTTCCCGACGGGAAAAAACCTGTCCCCGCCATCTGATCAGCTGGGACACAAGGTTGCCAGGATGCTGATGCAACCCGGTGCGGCACGTGACCGTTTGACTGAGGGGATATATCTGCCCGATGACGAGAATGATGCCGTGGGCGCGCTGGAATCGGCGCTTGCCAGCACCCTTCAATGCGAACCGATACAGTCCCGTGTGGACGAGGCACTCAAGGCCGGGACGTTGAAAGAATTCGACGAACTCGCGCGCATATCGGAAGCGCGGGAAAAAGGCATCATCACCGTGGACGAGGCGTTGCAGCTGGAACGTGACTATGCGCTGAGGAGAAAGGTCATCATGGTGGATGACTTCGATTCGGAGCAATTACGCGCAGCCGCAAGATAAAGATTGAACGATCAGGAACGCCGGGGAGATGTTATTGAATATGAAGCAACGGTTGGGTACTTTTTTTGGGCTGGCAATTGTCGCTGCATCGGTTTTCTTTTCCGGTCTATCTTACGGTGCTATCAATGAAAATCTTGATGTCAGCCTGGGCCAGATATACCTTGGAACCAGGTCTCCCAAAGATTTCAAGTCATTATCGGAAACTGCCCTGCAATATCAGTTCCCCCTGACCAAAAGCGCCGAGGAAACGGGCGCCGGGTTGTTCGGCGGGATCACCTATTACGACAACAAGATGTTTTTCAACGGGAGTTCGCAGTTGGTCAATCAAACCGGGGTGGGAAGAGTCTATTATTTTCCCGTCCTCGAAGAAGATTCGAGCTATACCTTCCTTCCCTTCCTTACTTTTTACCGGAGTTTTTTATCTGCCTACAATGACGCTTCCGGAAAAAATGCCGAGATTGGCAAAGATGCGTTCCTGCTTCCGGGGGTGCTTTATGCCTACAGGTTCAATGAGGATGTCGTCTTTCATCTGGATATGGAGCTTTATAGCTATGAGAGACCCGATAACTCGCGCGGACGGTCGGGGTTTTCATACAAATTAAACCCGTCATGGGTTGTGAGCGCAGGCCATGAACGTATCAAGTGGAATGTTGACGGCAACAATGCATTTCTGAGCGGGCATTCGATTGAGAATAACCTCAAGCTCATATACAAGGGGCGCAGCAATTTGAATCTGGCGTTTTCCGTTGGGTCCGGTCATCATGTCTACAATGCCTACGGCTCGGGATTGTTTTTCCCGCAGGCGCTCGATAGCAGAGGGATATATTTCGGAATCGAAGGATCCAGCGGGGTCTTGGCGTGGTGAGGGTGTACGGTTTCGCGAATGAACTATTGTTAACGGGATTTTGACTATGCGTGACCTGAAGGGCAAAACTGTTTTCATCACCGGCTCCAGCCGTGGTATCGGCAGGGAGATCGCGTTGCGATGCGCAAGGGATGGCGCAAATGTTGTGATCACCGGCAAGACGGCAGAACCCCATGCCAAATTGCCCGGCACGATACACAGCGTCGCGGCCGAGGCGGTGCAGGCAGGGGGGCAGTCGTTGGCGATACGTCTGGACGTGCGCGACGAACAATCCCTGCTGTCTGCGGTATCGGAAACGGTGGAGAAGTTTGGCGGCATCGACTTGCTGGTGAACAACGCGAGTGCGATCAGTCTGAGCGATACCCTGGACACTTCATCGAAAATACTCGACAGAATGTGGGATGTGAACATGCGCGCGACTTTTCTGGCCTCGCAGGCCTGCATCCCCCATCTGAAACAGGCGGCCAATCCGCATATCCTGACCCTGTCGCCGCCGATCAATCTGGATGCCAAATGGTTTGCACCCCATCTCGCTTACACGATGTCAAAGTTCGGCATGAGCCTGTGTACACTCGGGATGTCGAAAGAGTTCGCGGCCGACGGTATAGCGGTAAATTGTCTGTGGCCGCGTACCACGATCGCCACCTCGGCAATAAAATTCAATTTTCCCCAGGCGATATTGCGTGCGTCGCGTAAACCCGACATCGTGTCGGATGCGGCATACTGGATCCTGAATCAGGATAGTCGCTCATGCAGCGGGAATTTTTTCATCGACGAAGACGTGCTGCGTGCCGCCGGTGTGACCGACTTTGAACAATACGCGGTGTCACCGGGAGTGCCGCTGTTCAACGATTTGTTTCTTGGATAAACGTAAAGAATAAGCAGCAAGCAAGGGGAGAGAAAATGAAACAGAATAGTCAAGTGATCACGCCGGAAGAGGGAGTCACACTTCACGGTTTGTTTCTCGAAAGGGCCAAGCGCACGCCCGAGAACATCGCGTACCGCTATTTCGATGAAGGCAAGGATGTATGGCTGAACCTGACGTGGGCACAGGCGCTGGAGCAGATGGCGTGCTGGCAGGACGCTTTGCAAAAAGAAGGACTGACGCCTGGTGATCGTGTCGCGTTGATGCTGCGCAACTGCCCGCAGTGGATCATGTATGAGCAGGCGGCGATGTCGCTGGGATTGGTGGTAGTGCCGCTATACACCGTAGACAGACCGGATAACGTGGCTTACATAATCAACGACGCGGATGTGAAAGTATTGCTGTTCGAGACCGCCGAGCAATGGCATGACCTGAGTGCTGTGCGCGACCAGCTCAGTTGCTTAAAACGGATGATCAGCCTGGATAAGATAGAGGCGGCCGATGAGCCGCGCCTGAAATGTGCGGATGAATGGTTGCCGGCGGAAGCAACGCTGGGCTGGGAGCGGGTGCGCGACCGCGATTCACTGGCCACCATCATCTATACCTCGGGAACCACCGGCAAACCCAAGGGTGTGAAGCTTTCGCACCACAATATCGTCTACAACGCCTATGCCGCATACCAGGTGTTTCCTGCCGGCCCTGGTGATACCGCCCTGTCGTTTTTGCCGCTGTCACATACCTTCGAGCGCACGGCAGGCTATTACCTGATGATGGCGGGCGCAACGATCGCCTATGCGCGGTCGATCCCTTTGCTGGCGGACGACTTGCAGCTCATCCGCCCGACAATTCTGGTGGCCGTGCCGCGCATCTACGAACGCATCTATAACGCGATCCATGCCAAGCTTGAAGAAGGTTCGCCGTTGAAGCACAAGCTTTTCACATTGACCGTGGATGTCGGCTGGGATCGTTTCGAACACCAGCAGGGACGAGGGCACTGGTCCGCAAAGATGCTGCTTTGGCCGCTGCTCAATATCCTGGTGGCGAAAAAAGTGATGGCTAAGCTGGGAGGGCGTCTGCGTTTGTCCATCAGCGGCGGGGCGGCATTGCCGCCCAAGGTGTCGCGTTTGTTCATTGCGCTCGGCCTCCCGCTGGTGCAGGGATATGGGATGACCGAGACCAGTCCGGTGGTGAGCGCCAATCCCGTTGACCGGAATTATCCGTCCAGCGTCGGATTGCCTTTGAAGGGCATAGAAGTATGCCTCGGCGATCATGAAGCGCTGCTGGTGCGCGGGCCATCGAACATGCTCGGATACTGGCACAACCACGATGCGACGCGGGCGATGATAGACAAGAACGGCTGGCTGAACACCGGCGATACCGCACGCATCAGCAAGACCGGACATATCTACATCACCGGGCGCCTGAAAGAGATCATCGTTATGTCCAACGGCGAGAAGGTCCCGCCGGGAGACATGGAGGAAGCCATCATGCGCGATCATCTTTTCGACCAGGTGATCGTTCATGGCGAGGGGCGCCCCACACTGGTGGTGCTGGCAGTCGTCAATCCGGAAAAGTGGCTGGCATTCGCCAAGGAACTCGACGTGATGCCGGGCATGCCCGAAACCCTTCATGATTCGCGGGTCGAGCAGAAAGTGCTGGAGAGGATCGCCGAGCAGATCAAGGGATTCCCGGGTTATGCAAAAGTGAAGCGCGTGCTGTTGCTGACCGAACCATGGACCATAGATAACGGCCTGATGACACCGACGCTCAAACTTAAAAGGCCAAAGGTGGCAGAGCATTACTTCGCACAGATCAATGAACTTTACGGGAATCGTTGATCATGGGCGAGCCGCAGCCTGAAGTCACCCTGCCGGATCGGCAGCCGACGTTGCGCGTCGCCGCGATGCCTTCAAACGCCAACTACACCGGCGACATCTTCGGCGGCTGGCTGATGGGGCAGGTGGATATCGCGGGCAGCATTCCCGCCGTGCATCGCGCCAGGGGGCGGGTCGCGACTATTGCGGTGAATTCCTTTGTATTCAAGCAGCCGATCTTTGTCGGCGACCTGGTGAGTTTTTACACACGTATCGTCAAGATCGGCACAACCTCGATCACGGTCGAGGTCGAAGTCTATGTGCAGCGCGATCCTGAGAATCCCACCTGTCATAAAGTGACCGATGCGATGCTGACCTATGTCGCGGTGGATGAGAATCGCAAGCCGCGTTCGGTGCCGCCGGGGGATTAGGGAAGAATTGAAGTCACCGTCATTCCCGCTTTCGCGGGAATGACGGAATGTAATCGGGAGAGCAAATGAGCGAAAATTTCATAATCCGCAAAGTCGCGGTTCTCGGTGCAGGTGTGATGGGAGCTCAGATCGCCGCGCACATGGTCAACGCCAATGTCGAGACGCTGCTGTTTGAATTGCCCGCGAAAGCAGGAGACCCGAACGGCAACGTGAACAATGCACTGGCCAGTCTCAAGAAGCTCGATCCCGCACCGATCTCAAGCCCGGCGAAGATCTCCTATATCCAGCCCGCCAACTACGAACAGCATCTGGACAAGCTGCGCGATTGCGACCTGATCATCGAGGCCATCGCCGAGCGTATCGACTGGAAATCCGACCTGTACAAAAAAGTCGCGCCCTATGTCGGCGCAAACGCGATCTTCGCGACCAACACCTCCGGCCTGTCGATCAATACCCTGGCCGAAGCCTTTCCGGAAGCATTGCGCCACCGTTTTTGCGGTGTGCACTTTTTCAATCCGCCGCGCTACATGCACCTGGTCGAACTGATCCCGTGCAGGGGTACCGAGCCATCGCTGCTCGACAATCTTGAGGAATTCCTCGTCTCCACGCTGGGCAAGGGCGTGGTGCGCGCCAAGGACACCCCCAACTTTGTCGCCAATCGCATCGGCGTGTTCTCGATGCTCGCCACCAAGCATCACGCGGCGGCGTTCAAGCTCGGCTTCGATACCGTGGACGCGCTGACCGGCCGCTACCTCGGCCGTCCCAAGAGCGCGACCTTCCGCACGCTGGATATCGACGGCCTCGACGTGTTCGCGCACGTGGTCAACACCATGCGCGAGAACCTCACCGAAGATCCGTGGCACAAACATTACGACCTGCCGGAGTGGTTCAAGTACCTGGTGGGTCAGGGTGCGCTGGGGCAGAAATCCAAGAAGGGCATCTACCAGAAGATCGGCAAGGAGATACACGTACTCGACCTTCATACGAAAGAGTACAAATTGTCCGAAGCGAAAGTGGACGACGGCGTGAAGGACATACTGCGCGAGCGCGACTGGGCAAGGAAACTCGCCGGGCTACGCACCAGCCAGCATCCGCAGGCGCAGTTCCTGTGGGCCGTGTTCCGCGACGTGTTCCATTACTGTGCGCTGAATCTGGAAACCATCGCCGACAAAGCGCGCGACCTCGATTTTGCGGTGCGCTGGGGTTTTGGCTGGGACAGCGGCCCGTTCGAGATCTGGCAGGCGGCGGGTTGGCAGCAGGTGGCTGGCTGGATCGCCGCTGATATCGCCGCAGGCAAGGCGATGGCTGACACGCCGCTGCCCGTCTGGGTCGTCGAGTCATCGCGCACCGGCGTGCACACCGCGCAAGGTTCCTACTCGCCAAGTACCAAGAGTAACCAATCACGTCCACAACTTTCCGTCTACCAGCGCCAGCTTTTCCCCGATCGACTGCAAGGTGAAACCGCGCATTACGGCGAGACCGTATTCGAGACCGACGAAGTTCGCCTGTGGCACATGGGTGACGGCATCGCGATACTCAGCTTCAAGACCAAGATGCACACCGTCAACAATGAGGTGCTGGACGGTGTGCTGCGTGCGGTGGACGAGGCCGAGGCCGGTTTCAAGGCGCTCATCCTGTGGCAGATCGAGCCGCCGTTCTCCTACGGAGCCAATCTGCTGCAACTGATGCAGGGCTTCCAGGAGCCGGCTCAGGATGCCGGTCTGTTAGGCAAGCTCAAGGGTGCGGTGAACCGCGTCAAATACACCGCCGCCGGCAAAGGCAGCATGGGCGACCTGTTCAACGCCGCCACAGGCAACGTGCCGCATGTCGAGGCCGTGGTCGCCAAGTTCCAGCAGGCCTCGCAGCGCCTCAAGTATGCACTGGTGCCCACCATCGCCGCAGTGGACGGCATGGCGCTCGGCGGCGGTTGCGAATTCTCGATCCATTGCTCGAAGATCGTCGCCACGCTGGAGACCTACATCGGCCTGGTCGAGGTCGGCGTCGGCGTGTTGCCCGCGGGCGGCGGCTGCAAGGAGATGGCGCAGCGCGCCGCGCAGGAAGCGCAGCGATTCTCCAGTGACGGCCGCGTCGATATCTTCCCCTTCGTGCGCCGCTACTTCCAGCAGATCGCGATGGGCGAGGTCGCCAAGAGCGCCGAGTTGGCGCGCGAGATGGGCTACCTCAGGGCATCAGATCGCATCGTGCTGAACCGCTTTGAACTGCTGCACATCGCGAAGGAAGAAGCCAGGGCGATGAGTGCCAGCGCCTACCGCCCGCCGCTACACCAGCGCCAGATCGCCGTCGCCGGGCGTACCGGCATCGCCACGCTCAAGGCCGCGATGGTCAACATGTTGCAGGGCGGTTTCATCTCCGAGCACGACTACGACATTGGCTGCCGCGTCGCCGAGACGATGTGCGGCGGTGATGTGGATGCCGGTAGCGTCGTGGACGAACAATGGCTGCTCGACCTGGAACGCAAGAACTTCATGGAACTGCTCGCCACAGACAAGACCCAGGCGAGGATGGAGTACATGCTTAAGCACAGCAAGCCGTTGCGGAATTAATATGTTACTGAAAAGCCGTAGGCAACATTACATCAAGTAACTGGGAGCGTTAATGGCGTGGCCAAAACAATTTGATACTGCATTTGATACGTACAAGGTAATTGCGACTATAGGTGAGGGCGGTGCTGGTAGAGTATTTTCTGTAAGTAATGAAAGTGGTGAAAGCCTTGCGCTTAAATGCCTCTCGCCAGATCGAATTACAACAGAGAGAAGGAAAAGATTTAAAAATGAAATAGCCTTTTGCAGTAATTATGAACATAGAAACATTATCCAAGTACTAGATTCTGGCTTATCCATTATTAAAAGTACCAAATGTCCTTTTTATGTGATGCCGAAATTCCCGGCGACTTTGCGACAGCTATTGAATGAAGGTATACCACGTGAGAAGACTTTGCTGTTGTTTAGTCAAATTCTTGATGGAATTGATGCGGCACATAAAATGAATACATTTCACCGTGATATTAAGCCCGAAAATATTCTTTATGATCAGTCAAAAACCTATTGGTTGTCGCAGATTTCGGGATAGCACACTTTGAAGAGAATATTATTGCGACTCAAGTGGTAACGAAGGTATCCGCGAAAATGGCTAATCTTGGGTATTCGGCTCCAGAACAACGCAATAAAGGGATTAAAGTTAATCATCGTGCGGATATATTTTCACTTGGCCTTATTTTGAATGAGTTGTTTACTGGGGTTGTTCCTCATGGCGTGGGTTTTAAGACTATTTCATCAGTTGCGCCTGAATTTTCTTATCTTGACTCGCTTGTCGAGTGGATGATTCAGAGTAATGAGGGAGCACGTCCAGATTCCATCGAAACCATTAAAAAAGAGCTGATGTCTCGCGGAAATACCTTCATTGCACTTCAAAAGGTTGATGCAATAGCAAAAGCAGTTGTACCAGCATTTGAGGCTGAATCATTTATACCTATAAAAATTATTTCACCTGATTGGGACGAAGGAAGGCTAATTCTTGAACTAGATCGCCATCCTGAAAGTGCATGGATACAGAGATTCAAACAGCCCAGCGGTTCGTGGCATTCAATCATGGGAGCGGGCCCAGGGAATTTCCAATTTTCAGGAAAAAAAGCACATGTTCTTGCTAGTGAGCATGAAGCACAGCAGATACTAAACTATGCTAAAGGTTATGTAGAAATGGCAAACCGTGACTATCAGCACGATATTAAATCGAAATGGGCAAAAGAACGAGAAACTCTGCTTAAGAGGGCGGAAGAAGCAGCTCGTGCCCGTGTAG
>JBGSMU010000048.1:0-6527 GCA_041739955.1 Gallionella sp.
ACAGCTTGAAAAAGATTAACTGGCAATTTACAACTTCGGATGCGCGGACCAAGCTGACGCGTCTTTATCCGAAATTATAATTGTTACATGGTACTAGTGTGTGCCATTATCGGAATATGGAGTTTGCTGCATAATTTAGTATTATGTATTTATTGTTCTCCGTGTAACTTTGCTAGGGATAGATTCATAGGTGTGAATTTCACCGTATGATTTATCAAATATCGAGCAAGAATTCACCTCTTAGCTTTGAGCATAAAAAAAGGGAGGCCATAGCCTCCCTTTTAGTTTCTATATGTGTTTCAGAATCACATAATTTAGTAAGCGGCGAACAACATCAGTGTCGTTAATCTGTTTCCATTAGCAGGCGTTCCGGCATAGGCGCTACCGGAAAATATCTCATGGTTCAATTGTAATTGCACGTTTTGAATGATGTGATAAGTACCGCCGATCATCAGTGAGTTATCACCGTTTCCAGTAGCTTTCCCATTGTCAGCCACGCGATAAGCCATCTGTAAGGTTGATTTGCCCGGCAACACGCCCAATTGTCCGGCGATGGTAGTGGCTCTCTCTGCCTTTGCTTGACTATTGAACAGGTTTGGCGCTTCTCCGGCTTTGCTGGCACTTGCATTGGCGTGTGTCAGGTAGATTCCCACCGGCATGCCTGCAAGTTCTCCCTGTGCCTGTGCATCCAAGGCGAAAGCTTCGGTCTTGACGTCAGTAACAGTCACACCGGCAGCAGATTGAGTCGCTATACCGCTCCATGATTGCACGCCCAGGCCCAAATCCCAATCAGCTACTGTTGGTGTGAATCCCAACCGGAAATAGTTTGCTGTCGGGGATCCTTTATTCTGTCCAACGCTACGCGGTGACCACTTGCTGATATTGGCGAAATAGAGGTCATTGCTTGCAACCAAGGCGAAGCCTTCCGCTTTTGAACCCGTGCCGATATACTGCTGCGCGGAAAAGCTCCCTCTTGCTTCCATAATGCGTTGACCACGTACAGCACCGGTATTCAGCAATTCAAAACCGTACGCTACACCCTGACCGTCCGTGACGAAAGGAATAACACCGGCATTGACGCCGCCGACATCAAAAATGAATGGCATCTTGAAGTTTTTCACCACGGGGTTGCCGCCAAGCAAGTCCGATTCAAGCTGAACGCCGACATTTTCACCAACCCGGCCACCCACCATAAATAACAATTCATCAAACATTTGCAGTTGGCCATCGTTATTAGTAGTTCGTGCAGGAAGAGGAGTGCTCCTATTCCCATTGGATTTCTGGTAACGGATTTTCATCACGACACCGGCATTCAGGGTTTCAGGTAGTGAAAGTCCATCGCTTCCCTCGATAGTCGCCTGTGATCCCATCATGGTATAGCCGCCAGATTTGAAAGCCCGACCCGTCGCATTGAGAGCGGGAAAGCTCTGGAAGTGGCAGGATTCGCATGCCATGTTCGTTTGACGTGAGTATCCTGGAATAGCCGAAGCATTCGGTGAAAATGCTATAGCCGCTAGTGCAATGACCAATGTATAAATAATATTTTTCACGATACGTTCCTTATAGAGTTTCAATTATTTTGAAGCAAAGCAAAAACTTCACTAGACACGGTATGCTTATGACTCCTGATAGTCAATAACAATTAAGATGTAAGGGTTACTCCCAATGGTATGGCAGGGCTGTTCTATGGTATTGCCGCGATATTCTGAAGTGGCCTTTGCGCAGTAAGATACTCATCACTTACCCCAGTAGAACTAAGAATTTCCTGTATCCAGATTTGGCTCGTCGGGCACACCAAATTCAAAGTTGAACAACCGTTGTGTGTTTATATTTGTTGAAAAACTCTTTTTTTGCACCCCTAGAAAATATCGTGAATGGCAAACGCATCAGTAAAACGCACTTGTTCGTTGATAGGGGTGCGATTTAACGCTTCATGGTTGAGTTTAAGGATGGCCAGGATGCCCTCCCGTATCGAAAATTATTAAAGCCCTCATTGAGGCTGGAATTTTTTCAACACGATCAAAAATAGAGTTTTTCAACAGAATAGGTCGTTTGCCGCCCTTCAAGAACATTGCTTCGGATACTCTGCCAGTACATGAGCTTTCTTAATATTCCCCAATGCTATAATCCGCGCCTCATTTAAGGTGCCGTTTCATGTCTGTCGTATTGAATTTCAAATCCCATTTGTCCGAGTTGTTTGCCCATGCCATGCGCGAGGTTGCGCCGGAGTCGGCGGACATGTCCATTCTGATCGAACGTCCCAAGCTGGCAGCGCATGGCGATTACGCCTGTAATCTGGCGATGCAGCTTGCCAAGCCGCTGCGCAAACCGCCGCGCGAGATAGCAAATGCGCTGATCGCGGCGCTGCCGAAGACCGATTTTATCGGCAAGGTGGAGATCGCCGGTGCGGGTTTTATCAATGTGTTCATAGCCACTGCCGCAAAGCAACAGGTAGTGCATGGTGTGTTGCAAGCAGGCGCGGGTTACGGTCATGGGCACGCGGGGCTGGGACGCAAAGTGCAAGTCGAATTCGTCTCGGCAAATCCGACCGGCCCGCTGCATGTCGGTCACGGACGCGGTGCGGCAGTGGGAGATTGCATGTGCCGTGTGTTGCATGCCGCCGGCTGGAACGTGACCCGCGAGTTCTACTACAACGATGCGGGCGTGCAGATCGAAAACCTGACGTTGTCGGTGCAGATGCGCTGCAAGGGACTGACGCCGGACGATCCCGCCTGGCCCGAGGGCGGTTATCGGGGTGATTACATTACCGATGTGGCGAACGCCTATATGGCGAAAGAAACCGTCGAATCGGACGACCAGAATTTCACCGGAAAAGGTGATGTGAACGACGCAGAAGCGATCCGCCATTTTGCCGTGGCCTATCTTCGCCGCGAACAGGATATCGACCTGCGCGCATTCGGGGTGGAGTTCGATGTGTTTGCGCTTGAATCGTCGCTTTATACCGAAGGCAAGGTGGATGCCGCCGTCAAGGCACTGGTTGCCAGCGGTCATACCTACGAGCAGGATGATGCGCTTTGGTTGCGCACCACCGATTTCGGGGACGACAAAGACCGCGTGATGCGCAAGACGGATGGCGGCTATACCTATTTTGTGCCGGACGTGGCCTATCATCTGGACAAGTGGCAGCGCGGTTTTGTGCGCGTCATCAACGAACAGGGGGCGGACCACCACAGTACCATTACCCGAGTAAGAGCCGGTCTTCAGGCACTTGATGCGGGCATTCCCCAGGGTTGGCCGGAGTATGTGCTGCACCAGATGGTGACGGTGCTGAAGAACGGCGAGGAAGTAAAGATCTCCAAGCGTGCCGGCAGTTATGTCACCCTACGCGACCTGATCGATGAAGTGGGTTGCGACGCGACACGTTACTTTCTCGCCGCGCGCCATCCGGATTCTCAACTGGTTTTCGATATCGATCTGGCGAAATCCAAAAGCAACGAGAATCCGGTGTATTACATACAGTATGCCCATGCCCGCATCAGCGCGGTGCTGGCGCAATGGGATGGGGAGCAAAAAACATTGCTGGAGGCGAACGTCAAACTTCTGGACAGCGAGTATGAAACGACACTGTTGCAGAAGATGATCGACTTTCCAAACGTTATCGAGAATGCAGCGCAGGAATTGGCGCCACACCTGATTGCGTTCTACCTGAAGGATTTGGCGGCAGATTTCCACAGCTACTATAATGCGTCGAGATTTCTTGTCGACGACGGGGAACTCAAGTGCGCGCGTCTTGCTCTGATTGCGGCGGTTGCCCAGGTTATGCGAAACGGTCTGGGCCTACTTGGTGTGAGCGCACCGGAGAAAATGTAATGCACGGGGTGTCGGAATTATGAGCAGATATTCGGGAAGCAAATCTTCCCCGTCTTCCAAAGGTTCGGGCCAGTTCTGGGCCGGGATACTTGTCGGGATAATTATCGGCGCGGGCATGGCCGCGGTTTTTACCTGGTACAGAATGAAGTCTCCCAGCCCTTACCTGAAGGAATTGCCGGTAGCCGAGCCTTTAAAACTTCCGACTATCCCTGAATCATTGTCGTCGAGTGTTCCTGTGACAGGTGAAAACGGCAAGCCGCGCTTTGAGTTTTATAATGTGCTGACTGACAAGCCCGGCGGCAAGGGTGCATCAACCGCTAAACCGGCAGAAAAGGCCAAGACGACTGAATCAAAACCGGCTGAAACCAAACCATTGGAAAGCAAGCCGGCGTTAGTCTTTACGCCGCAGATACTTCAGATAGGTTCGTTTTCTACCGAGGTTGATGCGGAGAAGCTCAAGGCAAAATTGGCACTGGTCGGAGCAGAGGCGCATATCCAGACTGCAAGTATCCCCGACAAGGGTGTGTATTACCGTGTGCGGCTTGGGCCTTACAATACCGAGGAAGAAATGAATAGAATGCGTTCTTTTTTGAAACAAAATGATGTCGACAGTACACCAATGCGTGCGCAGTAGCGTTTATACCCTGAACATATTAAGGAGCGATGCATGAAAAATACAATTAAAGGTTTTATCCTGATTGCTGTAATGCTGTTTGGAGGTGCCGCGTCGGCGGCAGTGGTGGAGGGCAGGGATTACACTGTATTGTCATCCCCGCAAGCCACCAGCGGCAAAAACATCGAGGTGCTGGAATTCTTTTTCTACGGTTGTTCGCATTGCTACAACCTGCATCCCTATCTGGTTGACTGGAAAAAGCAGATGCCGAACGATGTCGAGCTGACCTATGTACCGACGATATTCCGCGAATCGATGGAGCCTATGGCACGTACATTCTATGCGCTTGAATCTCTTGGCAAGCTGGATAAATTGCACGAATCGATGTACAGGGCATGGAACGTGGATGATATCCAGCTGTTTGAAGAAGACAAGATTGCAAATTTTGTTTCGCCACAAGGCGTGGATCGTTCGAAATTCCTGGCTATGTACAATTCGTTTTCCATGCAGAGTAGCGTATCGCGCGCCAGACAGATGACACGCAGCTATATGATCCAGGGCACCCCCACCCTGATCGTGGCGGGTAAATATTCGATCTCCGGTTTGCAGCCAGCCGATACTATCCGTGTGTTGAAAGAGGTGATTGATATCGCCCGCAAAGAACAGTTGCGCCGCAAATAACAGCGTTTGCACGTGCCGGTTAGTAAACAAACCAGGCCGCTTCGCGTGGTCATCACCGGTGCTTCGAGCGGGATAGGTCTGGAGTTGGCGCGACTTTATCTCAAGCGTGGTGCGCACGTCGCCGCAATCGCAAGGCGCGGCGAGTTGCTACAGTCACTTGCAAAGGAGTTTCCCGCACAGGTCGAATGTTATGCGCTTGATGTGTGCGATACCCAGGCGGTTCAAGTCGCTTGCGAAGATTTCATCGGGCGTGTCGGTATGCCGGATGTGGTTGTGGCAAATGCCGGTGTGAGTGTGGGCACGATGACCCAGCATCCCGAAGACATAGATTCTTTTCGGCAGGTGATGGATACCAATGTGCTTGGCATGGTAAACATTTTCCAGCCATTTGTTGCTTCCATGCGCATGGCAAAAAAAGGGACGCTGGTCGGTATTGCCAGCGTGGCGGGCTTCCGCGGTCTGCCCGGTGCCGGTGCCTACTCCGCCTCCAAGGCCGCTGCGATCTCTTATCTTGAATCACTGCGAGTCGAGTTGCACCGGAGTGACGTCAAGGTCGTTACGGTCTGCCCGGGTTACATAAGAACACCAATGACCGCCGCCAATCCTTATCCCATGCCTTTCATACTCGATGCGGATGTCGCGGCGGAACGTATTGCAAACGTTATAGAGCGTAAAACTGCATTTGTGGTCATTCCCTGGCAAATGGCTTTGATCGGATTTGTGCTTAAGCGACTGCCGAGATGGTTTTATGACCGCTTGTTCGCCAGGATGCCGCATAAGCCGCGCAAAACGAAGACATTGTGAATATTCAGCATATTGGATGATTGTACCGGCATATATATCCCCTTGTTTGCTGGGGCTTGAAGCAATTCGGCTTTGCCAAGTGGTCCGGATTTCTGTATTCTTGAACTCTGTTTGGCAAAACATGTCCAAAGAAACCTTGGCTCAATAGGCCTATCTCAACCCGTCAATATTAAGGAAGTTACGATGAAAACCATTTTTACGCTGTTGGCCTTGGCTCTGGTTGCTGTTTCCGGTACCTCTGTTGCGGCACCGCAATCAGACTCTTCAGTTATCCTGCTGGCTGCAGCTAGCCAATACCCCAATCAGGGTAAAGTGCTCGATGTGATCGACACTTCAATGTATACCTATCTGCAGGTTGCTTCGAGTAATGGTGCGATCTGGCTTGCAGCTTCCAAAACCAGCGTCCCTAAAGGCGCAACAATCGGTTACGGCAGCGGCGCAGTGATGAAGAACTTCTACAGCAAAACATTGAACAAGTCCTTTGAAACGATCATCTTTCTGGACAAAGTAGAAATCATTAAGAAGTAAGCGGTTTTAAAGTCCCCAAAAAAATCCCCAGCATGGCTGGGGATTTTTTTGCCTATCTGAAATAAACTGT
>JBGSMU010000049.1:0-2795 GCA_041739955.1 Gallionella sp.
CAGGCGGAAAGCCAGATGCAGGCGCGCGTATCGCTGGTCAAGGATAACGAGGAGGATTTTGATCCGCTAGAGTTCGATCGGTTCTCGCGTTTGCAGGAGTTGACGCGTTTCATGAACGAGAGCGTGCATGACGTTCAGACCATACAACAATCAATGCTGAAAAACCTGGACGAGACGTCTGCGGCCATGCTGGCTCAGGGCCGGCTGACTCGTGAACTGCAGCAGGGCTTGATGAATGTCCGCATGGTGTCCTTCAATAGCATTACCGACCGCTTGTATCGAATTGTGCGGCAAACCGGTAAAGAATTGAACAAACGCGCCAACCTGGAATTGCTCGGCACGGGTGTGGAGCTGGATCGCAGCGTACTGGAAAAAATGATCGCACCATTTGAACACTTGCTGCGGAACTCTATTGTTCATGGCCTGGAAGACGAGCAAACGCGCTCACAGAGCGGTAAGTTGCCGATCGGGGAAATCCGTTTGAGTGTGCGCCAGGAGAATAACGAAGTGGTGTTTGAGTTCGGTGATGACGGTGCCGGATTGAATTACACCAAGCTTCGTGAAAAGGCGATCGAGAACGGAACATTGCAGGCGGATGAAGCGGCAAATGAAGATCAGCTGGCACAGATTATCTTTACCCCCGGCCTGTCTACGGCAAGCGAAGTTACCGAAGTGGCGGGGCGCGGCATAGGTATGGATGTGGTGCGAAGCGAGATTACAGCACTTGGTGGCCGGATTGAAGTCAGTTCTGCAAGCGGTCAGGGCACAAAATTCACTATCCATTTGCCGCTGACTTTGGCGGTTACACAAATATTCATGGTGAGGTCGGGTGAAGCGACTTATGCGATACCGTCCACCATGGTCGAGCAGGTCAGGCAGGTGAAAGCTTCAGAGATGGAGACTTTGCGACGTGATCAACAGATCGGGTGGCAAGGAAACCAGTACCCTATGCATTATTTGTCACATTTGCTGGGGCGTCCGGATGCGGTGCAGGAACAACAACCCAGAATGCCCATATTGCTGTTGCGTAGAGGGATGCATCGTATCGCGTTGATCGTGGATGAGCTGCTCGGCAATCAAGAGGCAATGGTTAAAAATATCGGACCGCAACTTGCCAGGATGCCGGGGATAGTGGGCGCGACGATATTGGGGAACGGGACTGTGGTGATGATCCTGAACCCTACACAATATATGCAGCGAATCGGTGCTCCTGTCCAGCCCGCGAAGGCCGCCAGTCCTAAACCAAAATCGGAAAACTCAGCCCCGTTGATCATGGTGGTGGACGACTCCCTTACCGTAAGGAAGATAACCACGCGGATGCTGACTCGCGCCGGCTACCAGGTGGTGACCGCGACAGATGGCGTGGACGCCCTGGAAAAATTGGCTGAGTGCACGCCGGAAGTTATGTTGCTGGATATCGAGATGCCGCGGATGGATGGCTTTGCTTTGGCCAGAGAATTGCGTCGCGACCCGAAAACCCACGACATGCCCATCATCATGATTACTTCGAGAACCGCAGACAAGCATCGTGAATATGCGATGCAGTTGGGGGTTAATACCTATCTTGGCAAGCCGTATCAGGAAGATGACTTGTTGCAGAACATTGCGGATTTTGTGGCGGAGCATAAATAAGCCGGGTATCCCTGCGCGCTGTATGCCGGTGCCTTACCTGATCCAGAATTATTTCATTATCGACGCGCTTAATTGATTGCTATGAAAAAAGATATCTATTCGGTTGGACTCATCGGTTTCGGGCAGAACGAATTGATGGCATTGACAAGTGTTTTTGAACTTTCAGCCCGTCGTGCGCCAAAGTACATGAAGCATTCCTCAACTGAAGAGCGGCCGGATCTATACCTGGTGGACGCGGATGATGAAGCGGCAATGAAGCTGTTAGGCGAGCGTAATCAGTCGGGACAGGTCCCTGCCATTCTTATAGGTGAATCGAGCAGGGGCACCAGTTGGCCGATTTTGCCGCGTCCAATTAGATGGATGAGGCTGTTTCAGGCTTTTGACGCGGCCGTCATGCCAGGCGCGGCTACAAATAAGCCACAGCCTGCCGTCGCCCCAGTTGCGCCTGTTACGGCACTGTCGAGTGCTCCACCCCCAAGCGCCTTTGCGCCGGCAAGCCCATCCCCCGCAAATGCATCGACTCAACCAATCCAGCGAGCACCTGTCGTCAGGCCTTTGGCTGATTGGGTGCTTGTCGTTGATGATAACCAGACTGTACGCGAGTTCATGAAGTCGAAACTGACGCCGTTCAATTTCAATGTCGATTATGCCGAGAGTGGTGAACAGGCGATCGGTTTTACCGGGCAGAAGAATTACGCATGCATATTTCTTGATGTTGTCATGCCGGGCATTGACGGCTATCAGGTTTGCAAGCTGATCAAGTCCAACAGATCGGCACAGAAAACAGCAGTGGTCATGCTGACCAGCAAAGACTCCCCGTTTGACAAGATAAGGGGAAGCATGTCGGGTTGCGATGCATACCTGACCAAACCTGTCGATGAAGAAAAACTGATTGAAACCATATCCAGGTTTCTGCCCGACAAATAGGCATGTCCATGACAGTTCAGAAAGTATTGTGTGTTGACGATTCCGCGGCCGAGCTTGATTGGTTAAGGAGACTGGTGATGGGAGAGGGTCTGGAAGCAGTCTCTGCGACCAATGGCAAGGATGCTGTCAGGTTCGCGCAGACTGAACGCCCGGATTTGATTTTCCTTGATATTGTCATGTCGGACATGGACGGTTTTACCGTGATGCGTGAGCTGCAAAGGGATCCGGAAACGAAA
>JBGSMU010000057.1:0-7098 GCA_041739955.1 Gallionella sp.
TTCAGCGGCACCCCACGCGGTTTCCTCCTTGGAGCGGTTGTCCGACGTCAGCCCGGAACGGGCGGCTGCATTCGTTCGTGCGGCGCGTGGGGGCTGACATCCGACAACCCTTAACCATATCCGCCTATGGATGCGTAAAAAATATCGGCATTGTTTTGTGCAGAAGCGACAACGATTTCGCCCTTGCTAAGCACAATTTTCAGAGAGTGCACGGATAGCACGACCGGCCCCAGTCCCATATAGCGGCCATGCGCATTCACGGAAAGCGTTCCTCCCACTGTGAAATTGGCATAGGTCTGCATGATCTTCACAGACAAATTGTGCGGGTCGATGAAATGCTGGATGTCGCACCAGCGCACCCCGGCCTGTACCAGGATACGTTTCGATTCGGGATAGAACGCAAGAACCTTGTTCATGCAACGCAAATCGAGATGCACCGTGTCGGGGCTCGCGGTGGTGCCGCCCATGCTGAAATGTCCGCCTCCGATGGAGATGGGCAGGGTGGTATTGCGGACGGCCGAGGCAACCTCTTCGGTTGAACTGGGCGTGACGATAGAGTTAACGGTAACAGGGTTGATTTGTGTGACATCGTTGACTATCGTCGTTCGCCCGTCTGAGATCTTGACCTCGGCATAGTCCAGCATGTCTGCCGGATTCTTGCCGTAGCGGTTGGCCCCTGCCACGCCAGGACGCATCGTTTGCATCAGCACGATCAGTGGTCCCGCAACCGGAACCAGTAACCACAGAAGCATGCCGCCTCCAAGACTGACATCATGCAAGCGCTGTACCGTGACCGGGATCGCAACCAGCAAAAAGAGAATGGAATAAAAGTTGGCCGACTGTGCACCAAAAATATTGACCGTCAATGCTCCTACCGCACTGCACGCAAGCCCAGTCAGAACCAGTCGTATTAACCAGTCGCGTCTGGTTATGCGCCCTTCGAACTTCATCAACAAAGCGAATTGTTTCATTGTATCCCCCCCCTCTATTTATGAGCGCTTCAGCTTTAAAAATGCCAACGTTCCAATCACCACCAGCAATATCAATCCAAACCCAACCACGATTTCCGTGATCGGTACGCCTGCTGCTGCGGCCGTACTGTAGCCGCCCACGAACAACAGCATCGCGATGTTCTCGGCGAAATTCTGTACCGCAAGCGCATTGCCCGCGCCGATGGTTTCGTGGCCGCGTTCCTGCAACAGGGCGTTGAGCGGTACGACGAACCATCCGCCGCAGATGCCGATGGTGATCATCAGTGTGGCAGCAAATGTAATGTCGTGGACGAAGGCGAGGGCTAGGATGGCCGGGCCGAGCAGCAGTCCGCCAACGAGCGCGCGGTTTACCTTGGCAAGCGAAACACAGACGCCCGCGCCTGCAGCGCCCAGCAAGATGCCAATGGAAACGGCGCCCATCAGGTTGGCGGGGGTCCGGTTGTCAGTGATGAGCAGGATCGCAGGCACCCAAGCGAACAGCATCAGGCGCAGCGTGGTGCCGCTGCCCCAGAACACGCTGGTGCCCAACAGGCTGAATCGTGCATCCGGATTTTTGAACATCAACGATAGCGATGAGCCAAATTTTTTGGTCATCAGCCAGGGGTTGAAACTGACGCCGGGATTTTCTGCCGCCAGCGCCGGGATGAACAGGTTGGCGAATACCGCCAGACCGTATGAGGACACCACGCCCGCGAATGCCAGATTCAGCGATTGGTCAGCCAGCATTCCGCCGAGCAATACACCGAGCAGGATGGCAACGATGGTCGAGCCTTCCATCATGCCGTTTGCACGCACCAGTGATGCCGGGCCGAACATCTGGGTAAGGATGCCGTATTTGGCTGGCGAATACATGGCCGCACCGATGCCGATGATGCCGTAAGCGGTGAGTGGGTTTATACCCGACAGCATCGCAAGCGCGCCGGCAAGTTTGAGCAGGTTGGCTGCCAGCATGACGCGGCCCTTGGGGAATCCGTCCGCGATTTGTCCGACGAAGGGCGCGAGCAGGATAAAGGGCACGACAAAAGATTCCTGCAGTAGCGGTACGAGATTCGCCAGGCCTTGAGATTTGACGATGGCGATGGCAGCGATCAGGATTGCGTTGTCGCCCAGCGCGGACAGGAATTGTGCGACCAGCACTGCCATCATGCCGCGCGACATGAGCGGCAGGTTGAGTGTTATTCGTTCGCTCATTTCAATTCCTCCGCCATTTTTTTCAGCGTGACGTAATCGGTTTTACCCGTGCCCAGCAAAGGCAGTGCATCTACAAGTTGAATTTTGCGCGGGACGGCGATTTCAGGAATGCCTTGCGCCTTGGCGGATACCGAGAGCGCATCGCGGTTCAGCGCGGCATCGGTGGTAAACAGCACGACGGCTTCGCCGCGCGCGCCATCGGTCTGGGTCGAAGCGCCGTGCAGCGCGGCAGGAGACGCATGGGTCGCCAGTTTCTCGACCACTTCCAGCGACACCATCTCGCCCGCGATCTTGGCGAAGCGTTTGACGCGCCCGACAATGGAAACGAACCCGTCACCGTCTATCTCAACCACGTCGCCTGTCTCGTACCAGCCATCACCCGCTTCGGATGAAGGCGGTTGCAGCTGGCCGGGATTGTCGTAGCGGTAGTAGCCGGACATCACATTGGGGCCGCGCACATGCAACATGCCGCCTTTCTCGATGCCGGGCACGGGAATCAGCTTGTGCTCGATGCAAGGCAACAATTGCCCCACGGTACCGCTGCGATAAGCCATCGGCGTATTGACTGCCAGTACCGGCGCGGTTTCGGTCGCGCCGTAACCTTCCAGAATGCGGATACCGAATTTTTCGAACCACAGGTCGCGCACGTTGGCGGAAAGTTTTTCCGCGCCTGCCACGACATAACGCAGGCGGAAAAAATCATAGGGGTGCGCGAATTTCGCATAGTTGGCGAGGAAGGTGCTGGTGCCAAACAGCACGCTGCAATTTCTGTCGTAAGCGATTTCCGGAATCACGCGATAGTGCAGCGGCGTGGGGTACAGGAACAGGTTCATGCCGGTCATGAGTGGCAGCAGCGCACCGCCGGTTAATCCAAACGAATGGAAGATCGGCAGCGCGTTGAGCACCTTGTCCTCCGACGAGAAGTCGATGATGGAGCGTATCTGCGCGATGTTGGACAGGAGTGCGCGATGCGACAGCACCACGCCCTTGGGTTTTCCTTCGGAGCCGGAAGTGAACAACACGACAGCCGTGTTATCGGGATTGCTGTGTTGCTCCATCAGGCGCGGGAACAGCATGCCGAACACCACCCACAGTTTGTCGCCCGTCCCCATGGACGGGCGCAGGTCTTCCAGATACAGAATGTTGATACCGCTAAGCGCTGCAACATCGTCTTCCAGCTTGGCCTGTTCGATGAAAGCGCGCGAAGCGAATATCGTGCGTATCTTTGCAGCAGTGCAGGCATCCTGCATCCCCCTCGCACCGGCCTTGTAGTTGAGCATCGCGGGTACCCGACCCTGTGCGCCGACGCCTATCATCATGCAAACAGTTACTGCCAGATTGGGCATCAAGATGCCGACACACTCTTCGGGATCGCTGTGTTTTGCGACCAAGCGTCCCAGCGCCAGCGTCATCTTGAGCAGGTCGCTATACGAATATTCAACCTGCTTCATGTCTTCCACTGCGCGACGGCTGCGGCCATAAATGGTCATCACATCCAGTAAGCCGGAATACAACGTCTGCTTGGGATGTGACTCGAACACCATTTTCTGCATCAGCTTGCGCATCTCTTCACCGGCCAAACGGCGGCGATGCTTGGCGGTATCCGCCTCCGGCATGACAATCGTGCTCGTTGCCAGCACCGACATCGTCACGCGTGGAAACAGGCGGCGCGGATATTTTCCCGAGATGCGGCTGAAGAAGGAACGACCCGGGCCATCCAGACGCACCGGCAGTATCGTTGCACCGGTCTTTGCGGCGACAAAGGCGGGGCCTTCATACACTTTCATCAGAGAGCCGGTCACGGTGATCCTGCCCTCGGGAAAGATCACGACCGGACGCCCGCTTTCGACCAGCTTGATGATTTTCTTGACGGCCATCGGGCTGGTCGGATCGACGGCCAGGTAATCCGTCAGACTCAATACCAGCCGGAAGAAAAAGTTGCGCGTCACACCGGTATGCACCACGAACACGGGGTCGTAAGGAAGGAACAGACCGAGCAGCAAGCCATCCAGGAACGACTCGTGGTTGGCAATGATCAGCAGGCGCTTGGTATCGAGGTTTTTGTCCAGGCCGGACACGCGTATGCGGAACAGCTGTTTCAACACGCTTCTAAAGACGAAACGAATCAGGTTTTTCATTTGCCGCTCCCCTTGTTATCCGGCCACGACAATGAGCGGAAATGATTATTCCCGGCGCTTGAATTATTGTTTTGGGCGTAGCCGTCGAAGTACACATTCAGCCTGCCGTCTCGCAACAGGCTGGCGGGTGTCACTGTTTCGCGCTGCCAAGGAATATTGCCAAAATACCACATTCGCCAAAAGGTTTGGTCGGCTTGTGGGTTTCGTTGCAGCAGGGTGTCGAAATTTTCCACTTCCCCGAGTTTTACGCCTACCGCCTCTGCCAAAACCTCGCGCACGTATCGCGAGCAAAATTGTCGATTCGAGTGCAGGTCGAACCCGGTGTCGTACAGAATACCCTGCCGTGATTTAACCGCTTGACGGAGTTTGCTTTGCTGATTTTTATCAAGCGGATGGCCAAGCCTTGCTACTGCGACCCTGCCTGCTTCTGATCGCCCAACGAAATTCGTCCAGGTCGTGTTCCCGGAAAGCGGCACACGGCTTTCCGAAACAACCGGTTCCTCGCCCGATACATCGCTCACGATCCCGACATGGTTGGTCCAGCTCGCAGTCGTGTCCGCGACTTTGGTAAACGGCGCGCGGGGGATGCGGATGAATACCACGTCGCCGATCTGGAGCTGAGTGGACAGATATTGCAGCGTGGTATTCGCGGTGACTGGTTCCGCCTTTACATGACCGATGACGGATGTGCCCATCAGGATAGCGCCTGCCATAAGCACACTACGCAGCGGTGCACTGGGTTTAAAACGAGGGTTGATGAGTTGTTGCATTTCCGTTTTCTTCCGGTTGTTGAATGCGGTGCCACAATAGTAGTGAGTTACGGAAAACGAAACGTTTGCATAAACCGGTATTGCGAAATACACTTAAAGGTATCGAAATTCGATACTAATGCCATGTCTGAAGCGACCCAACTGATTGCGGCGATCAAGAAACAATTAAAAATCCAGGGTATGACTTACCGCGATGTCGCCCGTGCGCTGAAAATATCCGAGCCCAGCGTAAAGCGGCTGTTCGCTTCCGAGCGTTTCACCATCGATCGTCTGGTGCAGGTCAGTAACCTGCTTGGCTACACTCTGGCGGAACTCTCACGAGAGGCTCAGGCGGGCCAGCCGCGACTGATCTCGCTCACTTTGAAACAAGAGCGGGATCTGGTATCCGACAGCAAACTGTTGCTGGTGGCGGTCTGTTCCCTGAACCACTGGACTATGGAAGAAATGGTTCTGTATTACAAACTGGGCGAAGCTGAATGCATCAAGTATTTGTTGCAGCTCGACAAGCTGCGCATCGTTGACCTCCTTCCCGGAAACCGCATCCGTATCATAGTTGCGCGTGATTTCGACTGGCTGCCTTCCGGGCCGATACGCCAATATTTCATCGGTAATGCACTGGATGATTTCGTGACGAGCGGCTTTACCCGCGAAGACGAGACGATGACTTTTGTGCACGGAATGTTTACCGACCAGGCATTGGCGGAAATACTGGATGAGTTGCGTAAAATGCGGAAGAAGTTTGCCGAGTTGCATGAAGCCAGCCTTGCCGCACCGCTCGCTAAGCGCAGGGGATTCGGTATGCTTTACGCACTGCGCCAGTGGGAGCCGATGGACTTTGTAAGATTGCGGCGCTAAACAGAATATCTTTTTATGGGGAACCGATGAACAAGCTGCTGCTGATCGCATTTCTGGCAATAAGCCCTTGGCTTGTCGCCGCTGCCCATGCCGAGCCGGATACGGCGATGGAATATATCGACCAGCAGATAGCCAACCATGCGGGGCAGAGCGGTGTTTATGTGCTGGATACCGGCGAAGAAGCTTTGCTGGCAAGAGCTTGGCTGTCCGATCATGCGCGGCACACGATAGAAGTACAGTACTTTATCTGGAGCGCGGACAACATCGGCATACTGGCGGCGGAAGCTTTGTTGCGCGCAGCAGACCGGGGTGTGCTGGTGCGCATCATCGTTGACGACCTGATGATAGATGCGCCGGATGAGTCGCTGCTGGCGCTGGCACATCACCCCAATATCGATATTCGCATTTACAACCCGAAGAACTCTGTCGGCGTGCCGGTGCAAAAACGGGTGCTGAATGTCGTCACCGATTTTCGCGGGGTGAACCAGCGCATGCACGACAAGACATTTATTGTGGACGGCAAGATCGCCATCACCGGCGGACGCAATATGGCCGATGAATATTTCGATTACGACCACGAATACAACTTCCGCGACCGTGATGCTTTGCTGCTCGGTGCGGTGGCGGGGGCGATGCAACAGAGCTTCGACGGTTTCTGGAAAAGCGAATTATCTGTTGCAGTTGAAACGCTGTATGACGGGCTGGGCCTGATGCAAAAACATGTGCAGATTGATGGCGAGCGCATTGCCAGGGAATACCGCGAGCTGCATGAATATGCTGCATCTCAGGAGAACTTTGCCCCGCAAGTGCGCGCTTCGATCAACGCGGTACCCGAATCATTTCCGCGCTTGACCGGTCAGGTGGTATGGGGGCAGGTAGATTTTGTCAGCGATATTCCGGGAAAGAACGATAGCCGCTTCAGCATGGGAGGAGGCGGGCTCAGCACCGACGCGTTGGCAAGCCTGGTCGCATCGGCACGCGAACACATAGTCATCCAATCTCCTTATCTGGTTCTCTCGGACGGCGCGACCAAATTATTCAAGCAAGCTATTGAACGTGGCGTGCAGGTACGCATAAACACCAATTCGCTGGCATCCAGTGACAACTTGCAGGCCTTGGATTCAACCGGTGGATGCAACACACTAGAAACTG
>JBGSMU010000090.1:0-12713 GCA_041739955.1 Gallionella sp.
TAGCCTGTGCATCGTGTTTTTTTAACGTTTCCATCAAGCGGGGCACCCCTTCACGCGTACCCTGATATGTATCGACATTGATTTTGAGGGCGATGATTTTCTTCATAAATTGAATACCAATATTTCTCGCATCACTTATGCCCTGCCGATGTTCCTGAAAAGCATGAATTGACCGGGAACCGACAGGGCCAGACATACTATGGTGATGATGAATTGAAGTTGAGACGTACCCTGATAGGCATTGTCATAATTTAACATTGACCAGATAGCGACCATGGTAAAAAGTAAGGCGAAGAATCGTTGCAACCAGGTACTCAGACCTAACGCCCATCGCTTACCCAACCAGATTCCCGCTCCAGCAGCCAACCAGCCGCAGAACATGCCTCCCAGCACATCGATCGGCCAGTGCACGCCGCATGCGATTCGGGATAGCCCCGCCATCACTGCCAGAAGCAGCACAACAGATTTTATCCATGGCGATATTTTCTGCATGCAAAATAAACCGGCCAGCATGAATGCAGTGGTGGTATGCCCCGACGGGAATGAGACATGGCGCAGTGCCGGCCCGATAACGTGGAAACTTCCCAACTCCAGCACGGCCGGTGGCCGCAGCACATCCGGGTCTTTCAACAGGTACACGCACAATCCTGCCAATATCGCTGTCAGGACAAACTGCCATACCAACTCGGGGCGACGGTGGACAAACGGCAAGATGAACATGACCGCGACCACGCTATCGCCCAGTATCGTGAAATTGCTCCAGAAAGCGTCACCCAGATTCGCCATGGCACCGTTCATTTTAAGGAACAGTGCCACGTTTTCTCCGGACGCAAAGAGCACGATCATCAAGACCAGTGAAAATACCGGCACTCCCCAGAACCAGATATCCAGTCTGGAAAGCACGGCCCGAAAATCAACTCTGGAATTCATGGCAGGCATAAAACGAAAAAGTGGAGACCATATGACCGTTCGAACTTACCGGCAAAGTATCACGCAAAACGCATTCGGCAAACTGACCCTTCCCGCCCGTGGCTGGTGCTTTTTGTTCCGGCCATGACACCAGAATGCCGCGTGTCCCCTGCTGCGGCGAACCGAACCAGATATCGAATTGGTCGTACCCGGTATCCAGCACCTGCACGGAGGCAGGCCGTGCATACCAGGCCAGTCGGCTGGCTTCAGTCCAGTGTTCGGAAAACAGGTAAGGATCCAGACCCGGTGTTGCTGCCATCTCTGCACGCAATTCACCGGCACGATGAGCTGCCTGATCCCAACCGTACAGGTCACGCAAGGGATTCCGATTGTCCGGAAACGGCAGCCATGCAAGGAAGAATTCGCTGAATATCACAGTGATCAGCAATAAAGAATAAACAGCGGATACCCACAGGCTGATACGTACCCAGCGTTGCGTCCAGTTGTCATGCAGCCAGCGGGCGATCAGCGGGATCAGCCCCGCCCATCCCAGCGAAGCCCAATGCGGCAGGGTCATTTGATAGCCCGAGTTCCAGCCGAACAGAAGCAACACGGGGGCTGCAAGTGAAAAGCACAACCACACGCTCTGCTCACGCATGTTCTTAAAGGCAGCAAACACGGCAATCAAGCCCAACACGAATATGGCAGGTCCGTATACAAGCAACTGTGCCAACTGTGAAAGAAGAAAATTTACGGGTTTCCAAACCGGATTGCCGGTTCCGTGATGCAACTGGTAGGCAAACGAGATCCAGTCATGACTGTAATTCCAGTACAGTACCGGCATGATCAGCAATAACCCCGTCAACATCGCCAGCCACGGACCCGCTGATCGTATCCAGCCCCAGAGCCTGCCTTGATGAAGTGCAACCAGCAAAACCGTGGCAACCAGAGTCACCGCCGTGTACTTCGATAATCCGGCAAGACCAAGCACAGCGCCAAGCGCTACCCAATAGCGAAGCCGGTTGTCATTGAGCAAGCTGTGCAATACCAGCAGGGTAAGCAAGCCGAGCAACAGGAGCGGGTCGTCCGGCAACATGGACAAACCGATCAGCTGGAACATCAGCCCGGACTGTAATAACGCAACACTGATGAAGCCCAGCCAGGGGGTCTGGTAAGGGAACAAGGTTCGTGTGACCCGATGCAATGCCAAACCTGTCAGACCGAACAACAGGGTCGGCATGAAGCGCAGTGCAAGATAGGAATCGCTGAACAGCAATACGATCGCCTGCAGCCAGCCTATCATCGGGGGATGGTCGTAATAGCTGGTATCGAGATGCAGTCCGTACAGCGCGTAATGCGCTTCGTCAGTTCCCAGCCCTACTCCGCTGGAAGCCATCAGCCTCAGCAGGCTGCTGAATATAATCAGCAGGAGAGTGGCCTGCCAGGGGGTCAAGCGTCTAATGAAGTCTGCCATGCGTCAGCGGATAATCCCAACCATGGCAACCATCATGAATCCTGCTTCTCTGCCCAGGCAGTTCGCAACTCACTCGCTGCCCGAAAGGTCTGCTCAAGTCTGGTCGCATCGCTTGCTTCAAGATCACTGCTCATCCGCGCTAGCTCGGCCATGTAGATCTTCAATTCCCTGAGCAAAGCATCGCGGTTCGCCATGCAGATGTCGCGCCACATTTCCGGTGAGCTGGATGCGATGCGGGTAAAGTCGCGAAAGCCGCTTGCCGCGTAGGACATCAGCACTTCCCGGTTATCCCGTTGCGCCAGATCATGTACCAGGGCGAACGACAACAGGTGCGGTAAATGACTCACCGCCGCGAACACCTCGTCGTGCAGTTGCGGAGTCAATTCACTGACTGTCGCACCGCACAACTCCCATGCCTTGCTTACACGCGCAACGGATTCGGGAGAATTCTCGGGCAGCGGGGTCAACACCACTTTCTTTCCTATATACAGGTCGGGCCGTGCCGCCGCTGCACCGCTCTGTTCCCCGCCCGCAATTGGATGGGCGGGTACGAACTGGGCCACCTTGCCGCCCAATTGCACATAGGCATCACGTACCACATCGCTTTTGGTGCTACCGCCATCAGTCACCAGGGTATTCGGGCCGAGATGCGGTGCGATATTTTTCATCAGCTCCGCCATCTGTCCAACCGGGGTGGCCAATAACAGTAGGTCGGCATCCGCGACTTCGGCGGGCAGGCTGTTCCCGATCCTGTCTATGACACCCAATTGCAACGCCTGCTGCAAGGTAGCCTCGCTGCGGCCGAAACCCACTATCTCACCGACCGCATTCGCCTTGCGTAAAGCCAGGGCAAAAGAGCCGCCGATCAATCCGGCCCCGAAGATGACTATCTTGTGAAAGGGTGGCTGCATATTCTTACAAAGTACGTCCGATCGCACCCGCAATCGCACCCAGTGTACCCATCAACTTCTTGAGTTCATCCGGCGTCAACGCCTGGTCGGCATCACACCATGCATCGCAGGGACTGGGATGCATTTCCACCAGCAGACCATCCGCCCCTGCAGCGATTGCTGCCTGCGACAACGCGGGCACCATCCACGCCTTGCCGCCGGCATGCGAAGGATCGACGATCACCGGAAGGTGTGTCTCCTTTTTCAATACCGGGATCGCGGTCACGTCCAGCACGTTACGGTAGTAGGATTCGAAAGTACGGATACCCCGTTCGCAGAAGATGATGTTGTGATTACCGCCTGCTGCTATATATTCCGCCGCCATCAGCCATTCGGATATGGTTGCCGACATGCCTCTCTTGAGTATTACCGGCTTGTTGATACGGCCCACTTCCTTGAGCAGGTCGAAGTTCTGCATATTGCGGGTGCCGATCTGGATCACGTCCACGTCGAATTCCATGAACGCATCCAGCTGTCGCGCGTCCATCAGTTCGGTGACAATCGGCAGCTTGTATCTGTCCGCTGCCTTGCGGAAGATGTCCAGCCCCTCCACCCCGTGCCCCTGAAAGGCATACGGGCTGGTGCGCGGCTTGAACGCACCGCCTCGCATCAAACGGCAGCCCGCCTCATTTACATACTTGGCAGACAAGTCCATCTGCTCCTGCGTCTCAACCGAGCACGGCCCGGCGATGATCTGGATCTGGTTGCCGCCCAGCGGCACACCGGATATATCGACAACGGTATTTTGCTTGTGCGACTCGCGCGAGACGATCTTGTATTGCTTGGCGATATGCATCGCCGACTCGACACCCGGCAACGGCGTGAACATTTCCACCGTCAGCGGGCGCTCATCACCGATCGCGCCGATAACAGTACGTTCGATACCCCTTGAAATATTGGCCTGCAATCCCGCTGTCTCCAGCCTTTTCACCACAGCGCCGATCTGTTCTTCGGTCACATCCCTGCCCATTACGATAATCACACTTGCTCTCCTAAAACCTGCTGCAACGCAGACAAAAATTTTTCATTCTCTGTTTCGAGTCCTATGCTCACGCGCAAATAATCCGGCATCGCGTAATTGGCGACAGGCCTGACGATCACACCCAGTTCCAGCAGGCGGCGATATACCTTGGCCGCCTCCTTGATCTTGAAGCAAATGAAATTCCCGAACGAAGGAATGTATGACAGCCCCAACTTGTCCAGTCCGTCCCCGATCTGTTTCATCCCGCGCCGATTCAACTCGAAAGTCTGCCGTACAAAATCACCATCCTGCAGCGCGGCGACCGCGGCTGCCTGAGCCATACTGTTGACGTTGAACGGCTGGCGTACGCGATTCATCATGTCCACCACCTGCGCATCGCCCATCGCATAACCGATACGCAACGAAGCCAGACCATATGCCTTGGAAAAAGTGCGCGAAATAATAAGATTCGGGAAGTCCTTAAGCCAACCCACGCTGTCGTACCGCATATCTTCCGGAAGATACTCGTTATATGCCTCATCCAGTACCACAAGGATATTTGCGGGCAATTTCGACAGAAACTGATGCAGCTCTTCACCGGTCAGGAAAGTGCCTGTGGGATTATTGGGGTTGGCAATGAATATCATCTTCGCGCCCTGCTCCACTGCCGCGCGGTGCATCGCGTCCAGATCGTGGCCGAAATCTTTAGCCGCGACACTGATGCCGCTGGCGCCGACAGCCTGTGTCGCCAAGGCGTAGACAGCAAAAGAATGATCCGCATAAACGACCTTGTCGCCTACGGTCAGGAAACCCCGGGCGGCAAGCTCCAGCAAATCATTCGAGCCGTTGCCAAGCACTATCTGGTCGTGTTTCACGCCATAGCGATTTACCAGCGCATCCTTCAAGGCAAACCCGTTACCATCGGGATACAGGCCTATCTCATCCAATGCGCCGCGCGCGGCAGCGATCGCTTTGGGACTTGCCCCCAAAGGATTCTCGTTCGATGCCAGCTTCACGATACCGGTGATGCCAAGTTCGCGCTCCAGCTCCGAGATCGGTTTGCCGGGCTGATAAGGTGCGATGGCGCGAATATAGGATGGAGCCAGTTCGGAATAATTCATGGTCGATAGCTGAAAAGTCGAAGTCGGACTTCGAAAGAAAAGATTAAACGGCGACCGGGTATGAACCCAGCACTTTGACGAATGCGGCAGCCTGCTTCAATTCCTCCAAAGCAGCCGCTACTTTGACATCGCTTTGATGTCCTTCGATATCCACAAAGAATACATATTCCCACAAGCCCGAACGTGCCGGCCTCGATTCCAGCTTCGTCATGCTGACACCATTCCTGGCCAGTGGAACCAACAGATCATGCACCGCTCCGGGACGGTTGGGTGCAGACATCACCAGTGAAGTCTTGTCCTTGCCTGAGACAGCGACATCCTGCTTGCCGACGATCAGAAAACGTGTGGTGTTGCGCGTATCGTCTTCGATGTTCTGGGCCAGCACCTTCAGCTTGAAATGTTCGGCAGCCTGAGCACCGGCGACTGCTGCCGAAAAAGATTCTTCTGCGGCCAAGCGGGCCGCATCGGCATTACTTGAAGCGGTAATTCGTTCGGCGTGCGGCATATTCACATTCAGCCAGCTCTGACATTGTCCGAACGATTGGGGATGCGAATAGACTTTGCGAATCACAGACAGACTGTTTTCGTTTGATAGAACGCACTGATGTACCTGCAACAATACTTCACCGCAAATTTTCAGATTGCTGTTCATCAGCAGATCGAGCGTTCTTCCTACTGCGCCCTCGCTGGAGTTCTCCACCGGCACCATACCGTATTGCGTTGCGCCGCTTTCCACCTGACGAAACACCTCGTCTATCGTTGCACAGGGTTGTCCTTGTACCGCGCGTCCAAAACGCTTGAATGTCGCCAACTCACTGAAAGTCCCTTCCGGCCCGAGATAGGCGACCTTCATCGGCGCTTCAAGGGCGCGGCATTGCGAGATCACCTCGGTAAACAATTGCGCCACCGCCGGTTTGCTTAACGGCCCGCTGTTTTGATCCTGCAAACGCTGTAACACCTGTGCTTCGCGTTCAGGACGCAACACTAGGCTGCCGCCTTTAACGTGGCCTACGTCCTGAGCCAGTGCAGCACGCTGATTGAACAGTTTCAGCAGTTCGTCATCCAGCTGGTCTATCTGTTCGCGTAGTTGTTGTAATTTATCGTTCATGTCTATATAGATTCAACCGTCACTCACACTGCGTCCGGTAAGGGAAGATCCCTGACCATCAATACGCCGGGGATCGCCGATATCTGCGCGATCAGGTTGGCCGGTATAGCGCTATCCGTATCAACCAGCGTATATGCCATATCACCCCGAGACTTGTTCATCATGTTATGGATATTGATGCCCGCATCGGCAAGCGAAGAGGAAATCTGACCCAGCATGTTGGGCACGTTTGCATTGGCGACCGCAAGACGGAAAGAGGATTCGCGGGGCATGCTGACATTCGGAAAGTTGACCGTATTCACCACATTCCCATGCTCAAGATAGTCACGCAATTGCTCAACCACCATCACGGCACAGTTGTCTTCGGCTTCACGTGTGGAAGCGCCCAGATGCGGCAACGCGATGACGCCGGAATTCGCCTTGGTCTTGTTGGTGGGAAAGTCGCAGACATAAGCCTTCAGATGCTTGGCGTCGAGTCCCGCAAGTACCGCATCCTCGTTGACGATGGCATCGCGGGAAAAGTTCAGCAGCACACAACCGGCCTTCATTGCCTGCACCCTCTTTTCATTGATCAGGTCGCGCGTCGCATCCAGCAACGGCACA
Organism: Gallionella sp.; assembly: GCA_041739955.1. Classification (GTDB taxonomy): domain Bacteria; phylum Pseudomonadota; class Gammaproteobacteria; order Burkholderiales; family Gallionellaceae; genus Gallionella. Next base: position 7,127 of record JBGSMU010000090.1, read on the forward strand.
TGCAAGCTGACAAAATCGCTATGCTTGAGCAAGTCTTCGACACTTTGCGCCTTCTTGACCATCGAAGGCAGGCTCCATGCGGCATCCACGGTGATCTCGGGATCGAAACCGATCACATTCATGCCCAGTCCGATCGCTGCATCAGCCACCAAGCGGCCAATCGCCCCCAGACCGATGACACCCAGCGTACGGCCACGCAACTCGCTGCCCGCATACTGCTTTTTACCGTCTTCGACCAGTTTGTGCATCGTCGCGTCGTCGCCCTGCAAGGACGAGACGAAGTTAATGGCTGGAACGATGTTGCGGGAGGCCAGCAACATGCCGGCGATGACCAGCTCTTTTACCGCGTTGGCATTCGCGCCCGGTGCATTGAACACCGGCAAGCCACGCTCGCTCATCTTCTTTACAGGCACATTGTTGGTACCCGCACCGGCACGCCCGATCGCCTTGACGTTCCTGCCAATCTCCATGTCATGCATCACTTGGGAGCGGACCAGAATCGCATCGGGATCCGCAACATCGGTACCGACCTGATAGGTACCGGACGGAAAGCGTTTCAACCCCAGTGAGGAGATTTTATTGAGCGTAAGGATGCGGTATGGATTGGACATTATTTAATCGTTCACTTTGCAATCATTAATTATTACGAGTTCTTACCGGCAAACTCATGCATGAAATCCACCAGGGCCTGCACCCCCGCCAAAGGCATCGCGTTATAGATCGAAGCGCGCATACCGCCAACCGAGCGGTGTCCTTTGAGTTGCAGCAATCCGCGTGCATCGGCCTGCTTGAGGAAGTCCGCATCCAGATTTGCATCCTTCAGCGTGAACGGGACGTTCATGCGTGAACGGTCCGCCTTGTTGACCGGACAATTGTAGAAACCGTTGCTGGCATCGATCGCGTCATACAGCAGTTTCGCCTTGGCGATGTTGGCCTGTTCCATCGCGCCAATGCCGCCGTTCTTTTTGAGCCACTGGAACACCAGCCCTGCCATGTAGACCGCAAATGTCGGCGGCGTGTTGTACATCGAATCATTGTCGGCGTGGGTCTTGTAGTCCATCATCGTCGGCAAGCGCGGATCGGCGTGGCCGACGAGGTCTTCGCGCACGATCACCAGCGTCAGACCGGCAGGGCCGATGTTCTTCTGTGCGCCCGCATAGATCAGGCCGAACTTCGACACGTCTATCTTGCGCGACAGGATGTTGGAAGACATATCCGCCACCAGCGGCACCTTGCCGGTATTCGGCACCCAGTTGAATTCGACACCGCCGATGGTCTCGTTCGGCGTGTAATGCACGTAGGCAGCATCCTTGTCCAGCTTCCAATCCTTGAAATCCGGAACATAAGTGCAATTCTTGTCCTTGTTGTCAGCCACCACGTTGACGTTGCAGAATTTCTTCGCCTCGCCGATGGCTTTCTTCGACCATTCACCGGTATTCACATAGTCGGCGGTAGCTTTGCCGCGCAACAGGTTGAAAGGGATCATCGAAAACTGCAGGTGTGCACCGCCCTGCAGGAACAGCACCTTGTAATTTGCCGGAATGCCCAGCAACTCGCGCAGATCCGCCTCGGCCTGGGCATGAATGCCCATGTATTCCTTACCGCGGTGCGACATCTCCATCACCGACATGCCGCTGCCGTGCCAATCAGGAAGTTCTGCCTGTGCTTGCTGTAATACCGCTTTCGGCAACACTGCCGGTCCTGCGCTGAAATTGTAGATCGTCATGTTATGGCTCACTCCAGTAAAATTATTCGTCTTCTTCTTCAGGATCGGCGATACGGCTCAAACCAACCAGCTTGTCGCCCTTCTCCACATTCATCAGCGTCACACCCTGGGCGGTACGGCCCATTTCGCGTATTTCCTTGACGCGCGTCCTGATCAACACACCGCTTGATCCGATCAGCATGATCTCGTCATCGACATCCACAAGAGTTGCGGCAACGACTTTGCCGTTGCGCTCGGAGGTCTTGATCGCGATCATGCCCTGCGTGCCACGACCGTGACGGGTGTACTCGAGAATCGGGCTGCGCTTGCCGTAACCGTTTTCTGTTGCTGTCAGCACGCTCTGCTGTTCGTTCTCGGCCACCAGCAACGAGATGACTTGCTGCTTGTCACCCAGCTTCATCCCGCGAACACCACGGGAAGAGCGGCCGGTCCCACGCACGTCATTCTCATCGAATCGCACTGCCTTTCCACCGTTGGAGAACAGCATCACGTCATGTTTGCCGTCGGTAAGGGCAACTCCGATCAGATGGTCGCCCTCGTCCAGATTTATAGCGATGATGCCGCGCTTCATCGGACGCGAGAAGTCATTCAATGGAGTCTTCTTCACCGTACCGTTGGTAGTCGCGAAGAACACATATTTGTCCTCGACGAACTCGCTTACCGGCAACACCGCGTTGATCTTCTCGCCTTCTTCCAGCGGCAACAGGTTCACGATCGGTTTACCGCGCGAAATGCGACTTCCCTGTGGAACTTCATAGACCTTCAGCCAATAGACCCGGCCGCGGTTGGAGAAACACAGGATGTAATTGTGAGTGTTGGCGATGAACAGACTGTCGATGAAATCGTCTTCCTTGGTCGCGGTCGCCTGCTTCCCTCTCCCGCCGCGCTTCTGAGCGCGGTATTCGTTCAGTTTCTGCGCCTTCATGTATCCGCTGTGGGACAGGGTAACCACCACGTCTTCCGGTGCGATCAGGTCTTCCATGTTCATGTCATGAGTGTGCGTGATGATCTCGCTGCGACGCTTGTCGCCAAACTGACCTTTCACCGCCACCAGCTCGTCATTGATGATAGAGGTCACACGCTCGGGTTTGGCGAGGATGTCCAGAAGATCGGTGATCTTGTCCATCACTTCGCGATACTCGCCAACGATCTTGTCCTGCTCCAGCCCGGTGAGGCGCTGCAGGCGCAACTCAAGAATGGCTTGAGCCTGTGCATCGGAAAGGAAATAGCCGCGTTGATTACCCTCGCCGACCAAACCATATTGTGGCAGCAAGCCATCAGGACGGGATGCATCACTGACCCGGCTCAACATATCTTCCACCAGCGACGAACGCCAGCTGCGATCCATCAGGCTGCGCTTGGCATCGGCTGGAGTCGGCGCGGCCTTGATCAGCGCGATGATCTCGTCCACATTCGACAACGCCACCGCCAGGCCTTCCAGGATATGTCCCCGTTCACGTGCCTTGCGCAATTCAAAAATGGTGCGGCGGGTAACGACTTCGCGGCGATGACGCAGGAACGCATCGATCACCTGCTTGAGATTTAGCAGCCTGGGCTGACCGTCGACGATCGCAACCATGTTGATGCCGAAACTATCCTGCAACTGGGTGTCTTTATATAACTTGTTCAAGATCACATCGGCGTTCTCGCCACGCTTCAGCTCGATCACCGCGCGCATACCCGACTTGTCGGATTCGTCGCGGATCTCGGAGATGCCTTCCAGACGCTTCTCGCGCACCAGCTCACCGACCTTGATCAGCAGGTTGGCCTTGTTAACCTGGTAGGGCAGCTCGTCGATGATGATGGCCTGGCGTTCGCCCTTGCCGATGTCCTCGAAATGGGTGCGACCGCGCATGATCACGCGACCGCGACCGGTGCGGTAGCCTTCCTTCACGCCGGACAGACCATAGATAAAACCACCGGTAGGGAAATCCGGCGCGGGCACGTATTCGATCAACTGCTCGATATCCATATCGGGATTCTTCAACAGCGCCAGACAGGCATCCACCACCTCGGTCATGTTGTGCGGAGGGATGTTGGTTGCCATACCCACCGCGATACCGGATGAACCGTTCACCAGCAGATTCGGGAAGCGCGACGGGAACACCAGCGGCTCGTGCTCGGAGCCGTCGTAGTTGGGCCCGAAGTTGACTGTTTCCTTGTCCAGGTCCGCCAGCAACTCGTGGGCGATCTTCGCCATGCGGATCTCGGTGTATCGCATCGCGGCGGCATTGTCGCCGTCCACCGAACCGAAGTTACCCTGGCCGTCGACCAACGGATAACGCAGCGAGAAATCCTGCGCCATACGCACGATGGTGTCGTACACGGCCGTGTCGCCGTGCGGGTGGTACTTACCGATCACATCGCCGACGATACGCGCGGATTTCTTGTATGCCCGATTCCAGTCATTGGACAGCTCATGCATCGCAAACAAAACGCGACGATGAACAGGCTTAAGACCGTCGCGAACATCCGGGAGTGCACGGCCGACGATGACGCTCATCGCATAATCCAGATAGGATTTGCGCATTTCCTCTTCAAGACTGACCGGGTGTGTTTCTTTGGCGAATTGTTGTTCCATGAATTACTCTGACCTAGGGAAAATTTGGTGCATAAACAAAGCGCGCATTTTAGCACAGCGGCACCACCCTGAGCCACCCGCTCGACAGTCAAGTTCATTTGGCTAAAGCAGTTGGTTTTGGTACAGTCGCATCCCCAGCCTTGAAGTGACAGCCATGACCAACGCCGACCCCATCGAACTCGAAAAATTCGCCCAACTGGCCCACAAATGGTGGGACCCGCACAGCGAATTCAAGCCGCTGCACGACATCAACCCGCTGCGTCTGAACTACATCAACAGCCATGCCGATATTGCAGGCAAGGCCGTGCTCGACGTGGGCTGCGGCGGCGGCATCCTGTCGGAAAGCATGGCCGGACTGGGGGCGAACGTCACCGGCATCGATCTTTCAGACAAACCCCTGCAAGTCGCCAAATTGCACCTGCTGGAAAGTGGCAAACAGGTCGACTACCGCAAGATCGCCGTTGAGCAGCTTGCCGCCGAACAGCCGGGACACTACGACGTGGTCACCTGCATGGAGATGCTGGAGCATGTACCCGACCCGCAAAGCGTGGTCTCATCCTGCGCCAAACTGGTCAAGCCGGGCGGCTGGGTTTTCCTGTCCACGCTCAACCGTAACCCCAAGTCATACCTGTTCGCCATCATCGGCGCGGAATACCTGCTGAATATGCTGCCGCGCGGCACCCACGACTACGCCAAATTCATCAAGCCATCCGAGCTCGCGCAGTTCAGCCGTAATGCCAAGCTGAACCTGGTCGATCTGATCGGCATGAGCTACAACCCGCTCACAAAAGCCTATTGGCTGGGCAAGGACACCGACGTCAACTATATGATCGCTTGTCGCAAGGACTGATAGTGATCAAGGCTGTATTGTTCGACCTCGATGGCACCTTCGCCGACACCGCCCCCGACCTCGCCGCCGCGCTGAACCACACCCGCGCCACTCGCAACCTGCCGCCATTGCCTCTGGAAGTACTGCGCCCGCAAGCCTCGCATGGCTCGCGCGGGCTGCTCAAGGTCGGTTTTGACATCGAACCGGAGCATTCAGACTTCATCCTGTTGCGCGACATCTTCCTCGACTACTACGCCAGCAACATCTGTGTGCATACGAAATTGTTCGGCGACATGGCGCAACTGGTGGACGAACTCGAACAGCGCAACATCAAGTGGGGCATCGTCACCAACAAGCCGGATCGTTACACCGTTCCGTTGATGCAGGCGCTGGGCTATGCCGAACGCGCCGCCTGCCTGATCAGCGGCGACACCTGCGCACACGCCAAGCC
>JBGSMU010000114.1:0-3139 GCA_041739955.1 Gallionella sp.
GATGGCAATGAATCGGCGCGCCTCAACAAGCATCTGGTGCGCGAACAGCAGATCGCCAGTGCTGCGGGTGCCGGTTATGACCCAACATCGCGCGGCCCGAGCCTGTTCACTTTCGAGGGCACTCCCAGCGAAGGAAAGACAGTAGACGATGTCGAGACTGCGCTTCGCCAGGAGATTGCGTTGCTGGTGAAGGACGGCATCAGCGACGAAGAGCTTAAGCGTGTCAAGGCCCAGGTGATGGCGGGAGAGGTCTACAAGCTCGACTCCCTGTTCTATCAGGCGATGCAAATCGGGCAGATGGAAAGCATCGGCCTCGGGCACCGCGCGGTTCCTCTGATGCTGGAGAAAATCCAGGCAGTGACCGCAGAGCAGGTACAGCAGGTCGCAAAAGAATTTTTACAGGACGACAACCTCACGGTCGCAGTGCTCGACCCGCAGCCGCTGGACGGGAAGCCCAAGCACCAAGGAAAAGGAATGACCCATGCGCACTAATTCAAAAATGTTCAACCTGATCGTTACTGCAGCGCTGTGCTGCATTTCAACGGTTGCCTTCGCCACACCGAAGATACAGCACTGGCAAAGCGCCAGTGGCGCAAAGGTACTGTTCGTCGAAGACCACAACATCCCGATGCTGGATGTGTCGATCAACTTTCCGGCCGGGAGCGGTTTTGATGCGGCAGACAAGGCGGGCGTCGCGGGATTGACTCAGCACCTGCTCGATCTGGGTGTGGAAGGCATGAGCGAGGACGACATCGCGAGGAGCGTCGCGGATATCGGTGCAAGATTGGCAGGTAGCCTTGATCCGGATCGTGCGAGCGTTTCCCTGCGTACCCTGAGCACTGCCGAAGTGCGCGACAAGGCGCTGGATATCATGGCGCGTGTGGTGCAAACACCGGTGTTCCCTGAGGATGTGCTGGCACGAGAGAAGGTGAGGATGGTTGCGGGACTGAAAGAAGCCGAGACCAAGCCCGAGCATATTGCCGACAAAGCCTTCGGCAAGGCGATATACGGTACACACCCGTACGGCCAGACCAGCGAAGTTGAAACTGTCGAGAAGATCGGCGTGCAGGACTTGAAAGATTTCTACCGCACACATTACAACGCCAGCAAAGCTGTCGTTGCGATCATGGGCGATGCATCCCGCGCGCAGGCAGAAGCGATAGCCGAACAACTCACCGCCAAGCTGCCAAACTCGGATGCACCGGCAGCGCTGCCGGAGGTGGCGATGCACATCGCGGCCAGCGAGCAGCGTATTGCCCACCCGGCCACGCAAAGCCATATCCTGATCGGCGCACCCGGCATGTCGCGTACCGATCCGGACTACTTCACGCTGTATGTCGGCAACTACATTCTGGGCGGAGGCGGTTTTGTATCTCGTTTGATGGAAGAAGTACGCGAGAAGCGCGGCCTGGCTTACAGCGTATATAGCTACTTCATGCCGTTGAAGCAGGCGGGCGTATTCCAGATCGGTTTGCAGACCAAGAAGGAACAGGCAGACGAGGCATTGCAATTGGCCCGCAAAACCCTGGCGGATTTCATCGCGAAGGGACCTACCGAAAAAGAACTGCAGGCTGCCAAGGACAACATCATAGGCGGCTTCCCGTTGCGTATCGACAGTAACAGCAAGATACTGGGTTACCTCAGTGTGATCGGTTTCTACGATCTTCCACTGACCTATCTGGACGATTTCACCGACAAGGTTGAGAAAGTTACTGTCGCCCAGGTGCGTGAAGCCTTTGCGCGTCGTATCGACCCTCAGGCGATGGCCACCGTGATCGTTGGTGCGCCGGAGCAAGTCGCCAATAGCGGCACGCCTTGAAAATGTGCTTAAACCACGAAGAGCACGAAGTTCACGAAGAATACCTTGGGCATACTCAAGCAAGTGTGATCACTATCAAAGGCGCCAGTGGTTTTATGTCGTTTTGTGATTTTTCTTCGTAGTGAAATGAGCTTTCCAGGATGAACAAAGTCAGGATAGGCGGAGGGGATCTGCGCAGTCGAGTGATCTCCTTTCCCGATGCCGAGGGATTGCGCCCCACACCAGATCGTGTACGCGAGACGCTGTTCAATTGGCTGGGTCAAACATTGTACGGTCGAACCTGCCTGGATCTGTTTGCCGGAAGCGGCGCGCTGGGTTTCGAGGCTACCTCTCGCGGCGCAGAGCGTGTGGTGATGGTAGAGCTTAACCGTACCGTTTTTCGGGCCTTGCAGGAGAATGCAAAGAAACTGGGCTGCTCGAATGTTTTCGTTCACGCACAGGATGGGCTAGAATTCGCAACTCGCGACGCGCAGCGTTATGACGTGATCTTTCTGGACCCGCCATTCCAGAGTGAATATCTGCCGAAGCTGCTGGAAATCTTGCCGCAACGTCTGAACGAGAATGGCGTGGTGTATGCCGAGACCGGCGCAGCGATAGAGATTCCGCCGCAGTGGCAGGTGGTGAAGTCGGGCAAGGCGGGGCAGGTGCATTACAAATTACTAAGGCTGGCCGATGATTAAGGTGGTTTATCCAGGAACGTTTGACCCCATCACCCGCGGGCACGAGGACGTGGTACGCCGTGCTGCCGGACTGTTTGGCGAGGTCATCGTGGCAGTGGCAGAAAGTCGTGCCAATACGCTGTTCAATCTTGCCGAACGGGTTGAGATCGCGCGCGAGGTATTTGCGGATTTCGCCAATGTACGCGTGGAAGGCTTTGACGGTCTGTTGATGAGTTTTGTGCAACAGCAAGATGCGCGGGTGGTGTTGCGCGGATTGCGCGCCGCATCGGATTTTGAATACGAGTTTCAGCTGGCGGGGATGAACCGCAACCTGTATCCGGAAGTTGAAACGCTATTCCTGACACCTGCCGAACAGTACATGTTCATCTCGGCGACGATGGTGCGCGAGGTGGCAAAGTTCGGCGGCGACGTCAGCAAATTTGTGTCGCCCTGTGTGATGGGCAAGTTGCAGAAAAAGTACAATACGCGACAATGATCAGGTTGCGCCGGAATTGAATTTGAATTGAAACAGGAGAACTAGCATGTCTTTGATAATTACCGACGAATGTATCAACTGCGACGTTTGCGAGCCGGAATGCCCGAACGACGCCATCTCACAGGGCGACGAGATCTACGTCATCGACCCGAACAAGTGCACCGA
>JBGSMU010000219.1:0-13364 GCA_041739955.1 Gallionella sp.
GTCGTGGCGGCGCTGGCGAATCTGTTCATGGCGCGACGGCATCTGTTGCGACTTCCGCAGGGAAGGTGCGTCTGATGAACGGGAAATCGTCCGGAATGGTCGGCGAAATGACCCTTGCCAGGGTAATTTCCGGCCAACTCCAAAATCTGCAACAGAATGTGCGCTCGTCGTTTTCATTTATTGCTACTTATTCAGACCTTCCTTAAACATGGAGACGAGTGGAGTTGTTCCTCATGCCATACAGATAATCCGGCTGCACAGGGAAAACACGCGAAGAGCGATAAGACCATCAAGCCACTAGCACCTTCTGCCAATCCCGAGCGATTCACCGAGCTGAAGAAAATCGACAAATGGTTCAAGCGTAATTGTAATGATGTACTTGATCGTGAATGTACTGCACAGGAAAAGGGAGATTTTCTTGCCTACCTGCTAACAATCAAGAAATAGGAGACCATTTTGTCCAACTGGATCAATAATTTTCTGAAAATAATGCCTGTGATCTGGCTGGTCTCCGGCATGTCGGTATCTATTGCACAAGCTGATGACGATGATGAAAGTTACGGGTTCCGTGCCGGCGAGAGAAAAATCAGTGCAGCGCTTGCCGAGAATCAAAAATGGAAAGTTGAGTGCGGTGCTTGTCATCTGGCCTTTCCTGCAAGGTTTCTGCCGGCGGAGTCATGGCGCAACATTATGTCAGGACTGGACAAGCACTTCGGCAGTAATGCCACCCTGAATGCAGAAGATGTCAGTGAAATAACGGCTTATCTTGAAACACATGCGCGAACCAAACGAACATACCGCGACGAATCCGGCAACTATCCTTTGCGGATTACCGGGACACGATGGTTCAAGCGTGAACATTCCGAAGCAAGCACGTCGGCCAAAAGCAATTCCAAAGTGAAGAGCATGGCAAATTGTTCAGTGTGCCATTTGCAGGCAGAATTGGGCGATTACAGCGAGCACAATGTCAAAATACCCCATTAGGTGAAAACGAATGACTAAACGTATTCTGGTTTGGGACGCGCCTACGCGTGCCTTCCACTGGTTACAGGCACTGGCTTTCCTCGGCGCCTATCTGACTTCTGACTCCGAGAAGTACCGCGATATTCATATCGCTTTGGGTTACATCATGCTGGGCCTGATCGTGTTCAGGCTGCTTTGGGGCTTTGTGGGTACGCGCTATGCCCGTTTCAGTTCTTTCCTGTTCACACCCTCGGTAATATTCGGCTATCTGGGCACGTTGATCAGGAGAAAGTCAGCCCATTTTCTGGGGCATAATCCCGCAGGGAGTGTCTCGGTATGGTTACTTCTATCACTAGGACTTCTGCTGGGCGTGAGTGGCGTGCTTGCTCTGCAGGATGATGCAAGCGACGCAGTGATCGAGTTGCATGACATGACGACGGATATCATGCTGGTGGTTATCGGCCTGCATATCCTAGGCGTGATCGTGAGTAGCGTGATGCACCGTGAAAATCTGGTGCGGGCGATGGTTGTCGGCACCAAACCCTCGGATACGGGAGAGGGTATCCGCAAGACATACAACGGGTTGGCTTTGGTGATGCTGGTCATCGTGTTTGCTTTCGGGTTTGTATATTTGCGCTAGTCCGGTGAAATAACGCAGCACATGCGATGTGAAAGTATTTTTTTGATAGGGGCAATGAATGAAGTGGAATAGCAAGGTAGCAATCATCTGTGTCGGCATGTGTTATGCCGCATTGTCGGGTATGGCAATTGCAGGCGAAATGGCCGCTGATTCCGCCATGCTTTCCGGGACATCGATCTATACGCATAGCAACAAGGCGTACATGCTGGCATTGAATGAGAGCAATATCGTGATCGCGCAAGCCGATTCTCCTTCAACTACCGTCATGGACAGTATGTCCGCGAAACCGTCCGAGTTTGAGCCTCCGGCCTTTTCCGGCAGTAATATCCATAAATACATGGGGCTGGCTACTGTGGCACTGGTCGGGTTGACTGCGGTCACCGCACCGGAAGAGGATGAGGGAGCTACTACACCCAGCACGAAATCCCGCACCCAGGGTACTCACCAGTCACTCGGGCGGGCAGCTGCCGTGATGGCGGCCGCAACGGTAACCAGCGGACTGCTGGCTCACTGGGATGACTTCCATCTTGAGGATGGGTTCACCGACCCGGATAATCTTCATGTGATGTTGGGTACTCTGGGCGCGTTGGCCATGTTGAACGCGGTGTCCAAAGCACCGGGGAATGGACATCCCGGGACCGGGATAGCCGGTGGCGTTGCCATGGCTGCAGCGATTAAATTGACTTGGTAACGGAGTGAGATGATGCAAGTGAAAATGAAATTCGTTACGTTGCTGGCGGGGATGTTGTTACTGAACGGTACACCGGCTTTGGCAGAAGAAACATTCGCGGGCTGGCTGTTCAATTTTGAGCGCACCAAAGAAGTGAATCCGGTGACAGACAGGCAGTATCGCAGCGAGTGCAGCGACTGCCATTATGCTTACCCGCCCGGACTGTTGCCCGAGAAATCCTGGCGCAAGCTGTTGAATGCCGAGGCATTGCGTGACCATTTCGGGGATAACGCCGAATTGGACAAGGATACGCTGGAAGCCGTTCTGGATTATGCTGTCGAGAATTCAGCGGACAAGTCCTACCACAAGCGGTCACGCAAGATCGCGCGCGACACCGAGGACGGCGAGCAGCCATTGCGGATCACTGAAGTGCGTTACATCAAGCGTGCGCATCAGGAGATTCCGGAAAACATGATCAAGGGTAACAAGGATGTGAAGTCTCTGAGTTTTTGCGACAAATGCCATACCCAGGCTGCCAAAGGCGTCTTTGACGCAGATACCGTCTCCATCCCGAACTATCCCGACTGGGAAGATTAGCGGCTCGCGGTGAAGCAAGGTTTGGGCATGAATTTCCGGCTAATCGTGATAAACCCTCCTTTCCTGTTGCCGACAGTTCATTTTTGTCATCCCTGTATCAATGTGGTTTAATTGAACCACTTTTCACCGGAGTCCACTGCCATGCCCATAGTTCGAAACAGTATCCTTGCCTGCCTGACCGGGATTGCGTTTTTATTCACGGCGCAAGCTTTCGCGAGTGATACGCCGGAGGCGATCAAGCTGCGTATCGGCAAAGGCGATCCGGTTGCAGGGAGTTCGACTTCCCAGTTGTGCCAGGGATGTCACGGCGAGGATGGCAACAGTGTCGAGGGGTTGATACCCAATCTTGCGGGGCAATATTCCGATTACATTGCCAAGCAATTCCGGAATTATCAGACTGGCGAACGCGAACACCAGATCATGAATGCCATGTCACAGATCATCAGTGATGCCGAATTGGAAGACATTGCCGCCTATTTTTCCAGCCAGCAACAGATGTCCGGCGGTGGAAAGGACAGCAATGCGATAGCCAAAAACCTGTTTACCAAAGGTGATGCTGCCAGAGGTGTCCTTCCATGCGAAGGCTGCCATGGGGTCAATGGCAAGGGCCAGGCACCCGATGTTTCCGCTTTCCCGGTAATCGGCGGGCAGAATCAGCCCTATCTGCGCCTTCAACTCATCCATTGGAGAAGCGGCGAGCGCAGCAACAGCGCGGGTGGCGTGATGAACAAGATTGCAAAATCCCTCACCGATGACGAGATCCAGGCTTTGTCGGAGTATGTTTCCGGCTTGTAGCTGAAGAGCAGGCGCTAAAACTTCGCCACTGATCATGTGTTATAGCATGTCCCCGCTTTGTCATTGCCGGGGCGATGTGGTTTAATCTCGCCCATGAAATTCCCCTTCAGGAACGTAGCGCTAATAGGCAAACACAAGGCTCCGGAAATCGCCGAGCCCTTGATGAGTCTTGCCGCGTTTTTGACTTCCAGGGGCGTTACGGTGGTCGTGGATAATCTGACGGCCGAGCACCTCAAGCAACATCTCTATACTGAAATGAGCCTGAACGAGATCGGTAAAGCAGTCGATCTCGTGATCGTGCTTGGCGGTGATGGCACCATGCTCAATATCGCCCGGACTTTCGCGCCATTCCGTTTGCCCCTGATAGGCATCAATCAGGGGCGGCTCGGCTTCCTGACCGACCTTACCATGGAGAATATGCAGGAAAGTCTCACGGCGATGCTGGACGGGAGATTCATCACCGAGCAACGCCTGCTCCTCTCGGCAAGGGTATTGCGCAACGATACCGAGGTTTTCAGCGGGCTGGCTTTCAACGAGGTCGTGGTGCATCGCAGCAATATCAGCAGCATGGTCGAATTCGAGGTGCGCATCGACGGTGAGTATCTCTATAACCAGCGAGCGGACGGTCTGATCATCTCCACACCTACCGGCTCGACCGCTTATGCGATGTCTGCAGGAGGTCCTATCATCCACCCCGGCCTGGATGTGCTGGAAATCGTGCCGGTGTGCCCGCACTCGCTGAGCAACAGACCTATTGTGGTAAAAAGCACCTCGGAGCTGGAGATACTGATGCACCGTACCGATGACATCCGCGTGCGTTACGACAGTCACACCAATTTTGATCTCGAGCTGCATGACAAGCTGATCGTTACGCGCTATGCGGAACCGGTTTGCCTGCTGCATCCCGAAGGCCATAGCTATTACCATACCCTGCGTGAGAAACTGCTCTGGAACCAGATGCTCTGATGGCGACCTATTGTGCGTTCAATCTGCCGCGTTGCATGCTCACTTGCTTCCCGACTGCCAAACAGGGTATGCCTTGTCTTGCACTGTGCCGCGCCTTGTATTCCGAACTGTCCGTGACGGTTGCCGGTAATTAGTCATGCTGAAGTATTTATCCATCCGCGATTTCGTCATCGTTTCCTCGCTTGAGCTGGATTTCGCTTCCGGGTTTACCGTTCTGACCGGCGAGACCGGCGCGGGGAAATCCATCCTGATCGATGCGCTGTCGCTTGCACTGGGCGAAAGGGGGGATGCGACACTGGTGCGCAACGGCTGTGAGCGTGCCGAGATCGCCGCCGAGTTCGACATAGTTTCGATGCCAGGCTTGCAAGCCTGGTTGATCGGGCAGGATCTTGAGGGAGACGAAGGCGTCTGCCTGCTGCGACGTGTACTGGATGTCGGCGGACGTTCGCGCGGCTTCATCAACGGTCGCAGCGCAACCCTGCAACAAATGCGCGAAGCAGGGGAACAGCTTCTGGACATTCACGGACAGCATGCGCACCAGTCGTTGCTGCGCCCGGAGATACAGCGCAGCTTGCTTGACGGCTATGCGGGCGTGGCCGACATCGTGGAACAGGTTGCCGGGCTTTTCCGGGAGTGGCAGGTGTTGCACAGTCGCAGGGTCAGCCTCAGCGAAAACGCCGAGGCTGTTGCCGCCGAGCGGGAACTGTTGCAATTCCAGCGCAACGAGATCGAAGGGCTGGGCTTCAACCTTGCCGAGTGGCAGGAATTGCAGCAGGAGCATGTGCGTTTGTCCCATGCGGCCAGCCTGCTGGAAACTGCCGAGTTCGGTCTGGAGACCCTGAGCGAATCCGATACTGCCTGCCTGGCGCAGATCAATGCGCTTGCGGCAAGGGTACGCGAGGGCGTGCAGCATGATGCCGGCCTGGACGAGATATTGCGTATGCTGGAAAGTGCACAGGCGGAATTGCAGGAAACGGTTTATGCACTGCGCCACTATCACCAGAAGCTGGATACCGATCCTCAGCGATTGCGCGACCAGGAACAGCGCATCCAGAGCGTGATGGATGCCGCGCGCAAATATCGCGTCCAGCCTGAACAGCTTGATGCAGTGCTGGAAGGCTTTGTGGAGCGTCTTGCCGAGCTTGGTGGCGATAGCGACCTTGCCGAGCTGGAACTCCGGGAAAATTCAGCCAGACAGGACTACCTGACTGCAGCCCGGAAGTTGTCTGCCTCGCGTAAGAAATCCTCCGACAAACTTTCGCGTGAGATCACGGAAGCGATGCAGACACTGGCGATGCCGGGCGGGAGTTTCGTGGTTTCACTGCCGCCACTCTCAGAGGGCAACGCATACGGACTGGAGGCGGTTGAATTTCAGGTCGCGGCGAATCCGGGTGTTCCCCCGCGCAATCTGGCCAAGGTCGCCTCCGGAGGTGAGCTGTCGCGAATAGGTCTGGCGATACAGGTCGCGACCTCCAGGGTAGCCAGTGTGCCCACCCTGATCTTTGACGAAGTGGATAGCGGCATTGGTGGTCGCGTGGCGGAGATCGTCGGGGAGTTGTTGAAGAAACTCGGGAAGACATACCAGGTGTTGTGTGTCACACATCTTCCGCAAGTCGCTGCGCAGGCGGATTTCCAGTGGCAAGTCAGCAAGACTGTCGATAGCGGCAAGACCATAAGTTACATCACCGTGCTCGATCATCCGCAGCGGGTCGAAGAGATCGCCCGCATGTTGGGCGGTGTGAAGATCACGGAGACAACCAGGAAGCATGCGGCGGAGATGTTGGGAGTAGCGGCTTGAGGTATCATGCGGCGGCTCTGAATTATTGATTATTGGGAAAGTCATGCGTACCAAAAATATATTGTTTGTCCTGTTGTTGCTTTCTGTAGTGCTATCTTCCTGTTCAACCTACAAGATGGAAATCCGGCAGGGTAATTACGTCACGTCCAAGATGCGCGAGCAACTGAAAGTGGGGATGACCAGGCAGCAAGTGCGTTATGTGATGGGTACACCCATGATCAATGACCCGTTCCACCAGGATCGCTGGGATTATGTATATCGGCTCGAGCAGGGCGGTGAACTGGTCGAGCAACAGGGACTGACTTTGTTTTTCGAGGGCGATAATCTGGCCCGGGTGGTCGAAGGTGAGCTGCCTGTCGTCGTTGCACCGGCGAAATCCGAACAACCAATCAGGGGGCTGAACGATGAGTAAGGTGAAGATTGCAATTGCGGGCAGCGGCGGCCGCATGGGCAGGGTACTGCTCGACTGTGTGGCGCAGGCTGACGATCTGGAGTTGCATGCCGCGCTGGAACACAGCGGCAGCAACCAGCTGGGGCGCGATGCGGGTGAATTGTCCGGTACGTCCTGCGGAGTGAAGATCAGCGCGGATGTCGAGTCAGCCCTGAAGGGTGCCGATGTGCTGATCGACTTTACCCGTCCGGAAGGGACGCTGTACCACCTTGAGATTTGCCGCAAGCTCGGTGTGAACATGGTGATCGGTACTACCGGCCTCAACGCACAACAGAAGGCGCAACTTGGCGCGGGCGCCCAGGATATCGGCATCGTTTTCGCACCCAACATGAGTGTGGGCGTGAACCTTGTTTTCAAATTGCTGGAGACCGCCTCGCGCGTATTGTCGCAAGGCTATGACATCGAGATCGTCGAGGCGCATCACCGCCACAAGGTGGATGCACCTTCCGGCACCGCGCTCGGCATGGGCGAAGTGATCGCGAAAACACTGGGACGCGACCTGGAAGAATGCGCCGTGTACGGACGCGAGGGCGTCACCGGTGAGCGCGATCCTTCCACGATAGGTTTTGCCACCGTGCGCGGCGGCGATATCGTCGGCGATCACACCGTGATGTTCGCGGGTACCGGCGAGCGGGTGGAGATCACCCACAAGGCAAGCAGCCGCGCCACGTTCGCGGTCGGCGCTTTGCGCGCGGCACGTTTCCTCAAAGCCAATCCGGCAGGCATGTACGATATGCAGGATGTGCTCGGGCTGAAGTGACGGGAAATGATCTAACTTCACCACGAAGTGCGCGAAGATTTTTGCGAGTTATCGACCACGGTCGATATCCCTGCCAACCCCGATTCATGGGGTTGCAGAATATTGGACGATTGCCCAAAAGGTGAATCCCATTTTTAAAATAACCCGTTGTTGTTCTTCGCGGTCTTCGCGGTCTTCGTGTTCTTCGTGTTCTTCGTGTTCTTCGTGGTTAAAATGAGGAATTTGGAATCATCCGATGAATGACTCTCCGATCGGCGATCACACTGCCGCACAAAATCCGATACGGACCAGACGGGTCTATTACATAGGCGGCTTCGATCCCAGAGGTGCATCCTACTACCATCGTTTGTACCGGGAAGAAGCCGGCAAGCAGGCAGCGCTCAACGGTGCCCGCATCGAAGTCGGTAAACGTCGCAAAATCTCCCCGCTACAGCACGCATGGGACATCGAGGCGGAATGGCAGGGACAGACCGTCAAGACCGATTTTCATTATCTGGTGTGGGATGACATCGTCCGCCATTACTGGGAGACAAGCTACATCAAGCTTTTTGGTGCCACGCTGAAGGAGTATTCCGCGCTGGTCTCCAGTGGTGTTTTCGGGCGTATCCGCCGCACCCATCGAAGTTTCTTTTACTCGCTGATCTACCCCGTCACCGTCATGCTGGCTGCAGGCTTTGCTGGCTTATGCCTGGGTGCGATCACAGCAGGTATCCTGATGGGAGCCGGTTTTTCGAATGCGGTCGCATGGCTTGCCGGTTTGATATTCCTGCCATTAAGCCTGTGGGCAGTAGTGAAATTTGAGGAACGTCTCAAGACATTCTGGTTGTTGAGAACCATACTTTTCCTGCTGAGCTGGGGACTGTCCGTGCCCGAAGGGTTGAACCGGAGAATGGATGAGTTTGCCGACAACATTGCGCGGGAACAGACGGAACATCCAGGGGATGAGGTGTTGGTGATCGGCCACAGTGTCGGTACCCTGCTCGCTGTTTCGGTAGTCGCCAGACTGCTGGGCAAGCCGTACCAGCATCCCGGTCTCGCGCTCGTGACCCTGGGTCAGTGCATACCCCTGGTAAGTCTGTATCCCGGTGCGCTCGAACTCCGCCGGGATATTGAAACCGTTGCGACTCAGGCACAGTTACCCTGGTTGGATGTGATCGCGCGTGCCGACCCGATGTGCAGTTACGAACCCGATCCGGTCGAGATCAGCGGTATCAGGTCAGTATCTGTCAGTTGGCCGCAACGGCTGGATGTCAGCATCATGAAAATGCACTCGAGTGAAAACTACAAGCGTCTAAGGCTCAACAAGTTGCGCCTGCATTTCCAGTACCTGATGTCCAGTGAGCTGCTGACCGACTACGACTATTTCCGCCTGACAGCCGGCCCCCAGCGTTTTCCCTTCGAGGCAAGAAAGACGATATGAATTTCGTACCCCCGTATCCCAAACCCCACAAAAACAAGAGCTCTTTTTTCCTGCGCTTCATACGTGGCTGGAATTCCTGGCTGGATGTGCTGTTCGAGCGCAGTTACAAGATGAAGATGGGGCAGTTCTATACGCCGCGCATGACTGTTTTCATGGTCAATGATCCGGAATGGGTACGCAAGATACTGGTTGAGAATCCCAAGGACTATCCCAAGCATCAGTTGCTCCACCGCCTGCTGGAGCCCTTGCTGGGCAACAGTATCTTCACCACGAACGGAGAAGTTTGGGAGCGGCAAAGAAGGCTGGTCGATATGGCATTCGAACAGGCACGACTGAAACTGGTGTTCCCGCTGATGCACGCCTGCGCCAAGGATATGTTAGCCCGACTGGATACGGTGGCGAACGGTGAGTCGTATGAAGTCGACCCCGAGATGACCTATGTCACCGCCGACATCATCTTCAGGACCATCCTTTCAGAGAATCTCGAAGGCTCCGAGGCCATGGAGATCTACGAGGCTTTCGTCGAATTCCAGCGTCACGCGCAACGTGCGATGGTGTTGATGATCTATCGGCTACCGGTCTGGTTTGTGAAGCGCTCCGGACGCCGTTCCGCAGAGCAGATACGCAACATACTCTCGGGGATCATCGCCAGGCGGGTCAAGGAATACGAGTCCGGTGTCACCGACAAATACGACGACATCCTTGCCGGACTGATGGAGGCAAAGGATCCGGTGACTGGCGACAGTTTCAACTATCAGGAACTGGTGGATCAGGTGTGCATGCTGTTTCTGGCCGGACACGAAACATCCGCCAGTACACTGGCATGGTCGATGTATCTGGTTTCCCATGCCCCCGACTTGCAGCAGCAGATGTACGAGGAGATCATGGCAGCCGTGGGTGAGCGTGATTTCGAGATGTCGGACATGAAAAAGATGCCCATGGTGTGGGATGTCTTCCGCGAATCGATGCGGCTCTACCCTCCGGTCGGTTTTTTTGTCAGGGAAGCCAGCCACTCCCATTGCATACGCGACAAGCAGGTTCCGGAGGGTTCGCCGGTGATGGTCTCGCCCTGGCTGATACATAGGCATCGCGATCTGTGGGAACGGCCTGACGAGTTCGACCCGGCGCGGTTCCATACCCCTGCCGGGGAAGAGTCGCTGAAGTGCGCCTACCTGCCTTTCAGCAAGGGGCCGAGGGTGTGCATAGGCGCGGCATTCGCGACCCAGGAGGCGATACTGATCATTGCCAGCGTGGTGCGGCGTTTCAAGCTTAGCGCGGATGAGGAGCATGTCCCGCAGCCGATCGGCAGGGTAACGATAAGATCCAACAACGGCATCAGGGTGCGCCTGCAACGTCGCGAAACACCAGGCGAAGCAGGTTAGCCGGACTTATTCAATCAAAATTTCTCATTTGAACCACGAAGAACACGAAGATCGCGAAGAATAGCAACGGGTTATTTCAAACATATGATCCACCTTTTGGGTGATCGTCCAATATCATGCAACCTCGTGAACAACCTTTGTGATCTTCATGTCCTTCGTGGTGAATTGAGTTTTTCAGGTTAAAAGGAAAATCAGCATGGACTGGAAGATACTCGCAACAGTTTTCGCTTCGGTATTCATCGCAGAGATGGGCGACAAGACGCAGCTTGCCACGATGCTGTTCGCCGCCGACAGGGATGTCAGCAAGTGGACGGTGTTCTTCGCGGCCTCCGCCGCGCTGGTTGCCACCTCGGCGATCGGCGTACTGGCCGGCAGCATGATCTCGCAATACATCAGCGAAAAACAGCTGCATTACATCGCCGGTGCCGGATTCCTCATCATCGGATTGTGGACACTGTGGAAAGCGTGATCCGTCAGCTTCCCTGAACACCGCCCAGCGATCTGATCGGGCTGGGTTGGGTGTCCAGATGGCTGACAGCTTTTCCGTCATGGAACATCCATAGCGAACCGGGCTTCATCGTCGTCCATACCTCGTTGATGGTCAGCGGCTGGGTCGCGATCACTGCCACCCGGTCACTGAGTGTCGTCACCTTGCTGAAATCGACATTCACATCCTCGTCCTTGAGGTGCGCCACGTTGAACGGCGCGAGCCGCTCGACATAGCTCAGCTCGGTGGAGCAGTGTGCGAACATGCACTGCCCGTTCGACAGCAGGAAGTTGAATATGCCGGTGCCGGAGAGCGGGTGGATCAGTTCGTGCAGCGCGTTGAACACCGTATCGCGGTCTGGCGGCGTATCGCTGAAGCGCTGGCGCAGGCTCTGCAGCAGCCAGCAGAAGATCAGTTCGCTGTCGGTGTTGCCGACGGGCAGGAAGCTGCCGTCCAGTTTCGGCTTGAATTCGGGCAGGTTGCCGTTGTGCGCGAACACCCAGTAGCCCCCCCACAGCTCGCGCATGAAAGGGTGGGTGTTCTCCAGTGTCACCACCCCCTGAGTTGCCTTGCGGATATGCGCGATCACATTCAGCGACTTGATCGGATAGTTGCGCACCAGCTCGGCGATCCTTGATTGCGCAGAAGGCAGCGGATCCAGGAACAAGCGCACACCCTTGCCTTCGAAGAAGGCGATACCCCAGCCGTCGGCATGCACGTCGGTCTCGCCGCCGCGCTTCTGGAATCCGGTGAAGGAAAAACAGATATCGGTGGGCGTGTTGCAATTCATTCCCAGTAGCTGGCACATGGTGTTCTCCGGTTTATCCTACCCTCTCCCGACCTTCGGCCACCCTCTCCCGCAGGCGGGAGAGGGGTTGGGGGAGAGGGAACGTTATTGCGTCAGGCGAAGCGCATCGACAGGTCCACCGCCCGCACATCCTTGGTCAGGCCGCCGATCGAGATGCGGTTGACGCCGGTTTTGGCGATGTCATGCACGGTTTCCAGATTGACATTGCCCGAGGCTTCAAGTTCGGCCCTGCCGGCGTTGATTGCCACGGCTTTGCGCATGTCGGTCGGAGAGAAGTTGTCGAGCAGTACCAGCTTGGCGCCGGCATCCAGCGCCGAGCCCAATTCGTCGAGTGACTCCACCTCTATCTGTATCGTTGCGCCTTGCGGGGCGAGCCGGAATGCCTGATCGAGCACTGCGGCTATACCGTCCGCGGCCATGATGTGATTCTCCTTGATCAGGATGCCGTCATACAGGCCGATGCGCTGGTTGTATCCGCCCCCGCACTTGACCGCATATTTTTGGGCGATGCGCAGGCCCGGCAGGGTCTTGCGGGTATCCATGATCTTTGCATTCGTTCCCCGTGTCGCCTCGACATATCGTCGTGTCAAAGTCGCCGTGGCGGAAAGCGTCTGCAAAAAATTCAGTGCCGGACGCTCTGCCGAGAGCATCGCGCGCGCGTCGCCATCAATGTCACAGAGTGTCTGTCCGGCCTCCGCCACATCGCCATCTTTGAGATGCCACTTGATATTGCATTTTGGATCCAGCGTCAGGAAACATTCATCGAACCACAGCGTCCCGCACAGCACCACGGATTCGCGGGTGATCACCTTGGCCTTGCCGGGGGTGTCTTGCGGGATCAGTTGCGCGGTGAGGTCGCCGCTGCCGATGTCCTCGTCGAGCGCGGCGCGGACGCTGGTGCGGATACTCAGAGATAGATCGGAAAGTTTCATGTTGTCTCCTTGTTGGCCGGATGCAGCCGCCACCATGCGGCCAGTATGCTGCCGATTATCGAATGGAAGCTGGCGGAGATCGCGGAGGGAACCGGTGCCAGCGCCATCTGCGCAAAATTGGTACGTGCGAGCACGGCACCTAGCCCCGAATTCTGCATGCCGACCTCGATGGAGATCGTGCGACTCCCCAGCTCTCCCAGGCGCAGTGATTTTGCCACGCCGTAACCCAGAACAAAACCGCCCAGGTGCAACAACGCGACCGAGGTGAACAGGATCACTGCGGAATTCTTTACCGTTTCGGCATTCGAGCCGATGATGCTGGCGCAGATCAGCGCGATGAATATAACCGCGACCAGCGGCGCGACCGGTGTGACTGCCTTGACCGCCCGGGGTGTGTAGTGGTTCATCAGCACGCCCAGGGTGACCGGTGCCACCACCACCTTGAGGGTGCTGAGGAACAGGCCCCAGGCATCCACCGGCACATAAGCGCCCGCCAGCCACTTGGTCAGCAGCGGTGTCATCACCACTGCCGCGAAGGTCGAGCACATCGTCATCAGTACCGAGAGTGCGACATCCGCGCGGGCGATGTAGCTCACCACATTGGAGGCGGTGCCGCCCGGGCAGCATGCCACCAGTATCAGGCCGACTGCCAGCTCCGGTTCCAGTGACATACCGCGTGCGATCGCCCAGCCGAG
>JBGSMU010000012.1:0-3222 GCA_041739955.1 Gallionella sp.
CTACAAAAGATCGATCGAGTAGTTACTGTGTTGCGGCAGGCCGTAAGTGAGTTTTCGCCTGTGTGCTTTGCCAACAGTTTCGGGGCGGAAGACATGGTATTGACCGACATCATCGCCAAAAACAGCCTGGACATAGAAATCTTCAGCCTGGATACCGGGCGCCTGCCCAGAGAGACATATGACCTGATGCAGGAAGTGCCGGACCGTTATGGAGTGCCATTGAAGGTGTATTTCCCAGATTCGGCTTCAGTGGAACTATATGTTGCGGAAAACGGCATGAACGGGTTTTACGACAGCATTGAATCCCGCAAAGGTTGTTGTTTTGTGCGCAAAGTCGAGCCATTGCGCCGCGCGCTTGCAGGCAAACGCGCATGGATAACCGGTATGCGCCGTGACCAGGCGGTAACGCGCGGCACTTTGGCGGTTTCCTCTTTTGATGAGGATAATGGATTGCAAAAATTAAATCCGTTGCTGGATTGGTCCAACAGGGAGGTGTGGGGCTATATACGACAATACGACGTTCCATACAATAAATTGCACGACCAGTTTTATCCCAGCCTTGGCTGCGCTCCCTGCACGCGTTCGATCACACCCGGGGAAAATATTCGCGCGGGCCGCTGGTGGTGGGAAGATCCCGACAACAAGGAATGTGGATTGCATGCGGGAAAGTCATCAGATCTGGCGCATGGCTCCGGAGTTCATGCGATATATGAAAGATCTCCGGAGGGAAACAATGAACGTATGAAACACATCGCGTCCCAGTATTTTTTGAAGAGTGAAATAGCGGCATAAATGTCAGGAAATAAATAAACATGAAAATTATCGAAGGCAATATGAAAAAACATACTTTTACCCATCTGGACTCCCTGGAAAGCGAGTCTATCCACATCATGCGCGAGGTCGCGGCTGAATGTAAGAATCCGGCCCTCCTGTTTTCGGGCGGCAAGGATTCCATCGTGATGTTACGCCTTGCTGAAAAAGCTTTCCGCCCCGCGAAATTCCCGTTTCCGCTGGTGCATATCGACACCGAGCATAACTTTCCCGAAGTGATCGCGTGTCGCGACAAGCTGGCTTCGGACCTTGGTGAGAGGTTGATCGTTCGTTCCCTGGAAGACTCGATCAAGCGGGGCACGATAGTCATCAAGGATCCGGATAAACCCCGCAACCCCTACCAGTCGGTGACCTTGCTCGAGACCATCGCGGAGTTTGGATTCGATGCATGTATGGGCGGCGCCCGTCGAGACGAGGAGAAGGCGAGAGCCAAGGAAAGGATATTTTCTTTCCGCGACGAATTCGGACAATGGGATCCGAAGAATCAGCGGCCTGAGCTGTGGGACATCTACAACACACGGGTGCATAACGGTGAGAACATCCGCGTTTTCCCGATCAGCAACTGGACCGAGACTGACATCTGGGAATATATAGGACGCGAGAATCTGCATATTCCTGAGATCTATTTCGCGCACGAGCGCGAGGTGATCAGGCGCGGAAATTCCGTGATCCCGGTTTCATCCCTGGTACAACCCAAGCCGGGTGAAAAGGTCGAGGTGGTTTCGGTGCGATTCCGTACCGTTGGCGACATGACCTGTACTGCTCCGGTTGAATCTACCGCACGAACTGTGGATGAGATCATTACCGAAACGGCATCTACTCGCATCACCGAGCGCGGCGCGACACGCATGGACGACCAGACTTCCGAAGCGTCCATGGAACTCAGGAAAAAAGAGGGATATTTCTAACATGGATACTTCGACACAACTATTACGTTTTATCACCGCCGGCAGTGTGGACGACGGCAAGAGCACTTTGATCGGCCGTTTGCTGCATGATTCCAAGTCTATCTTCGAGGATCAGTATTCAGCGATTTCAAAAACCAGCGAAAAGCGCGGGATGGAGTCTGTGGACCTGTCCTTGCTGACTGATGGTTTGCAGGCCGAGCGCGAGCAGGGCATCACGATCGATGTCGCGTATCGCTACTTTGCCACACCCAAGCGCAAGTTCATCATTGGCGACACGCCGGGACACGAACAATACACCCGGAACATGGTGACAGCGGCAAGTACGGCCAATCTTGCGATCATCCTGATCGATGCGCGCAAAGGCATGTTGACCCAGACTCATCGCCACACTTATCTTGCCAGCCTGGTCGGAGTGCCGCATGTGGTGCTGGCAGTGAACAAGATGGACATGGTGGATTACTCGCAGGCGCGGTTTGATGAAATCGCAGCCGAGTACCGTAAGTTTGCGGCACAACTTGGTTTGCACGACATACATTGCATACCGCTGTCCGCCCTCAAAGGTGACATGGTGGTAGAGCGCGGGGAGAACATGGCCTGGTATCGGGGGCCGGCCCTGCTTGAGTTGCTGGAAGGGGTGGAGATAGATCACGACCTGAACACCACCGATTTCCGTTTTCCGGTGCAATGGGTATGTCGTCCCCAAACCGAGGAACATCATGATTTCAGGGGCTTTATGGGGCGGATAGAATCGGGCGAGATTTCAGTCGGGGATGAATTGACTATCCTGCCGTCTGGCCGGACCACCAGGGTAAAGGAAATCGTGACTTACGATGGCAGTTTGCAAACGGCGTTCGCCCCGCAATCCGTTACGATCACGCTTGCAGATGAGATCGACATATCTCGCGGAGACATGTTTGTGAAAAGCAGCACCAACCCGCCCAAGGTGGTGAAGGAGTTTGATGCGATGCTTTGCTGGCTTTCAGAGTCACCTCTTGATAAGGCACGTAAATACCTGATCAAACACACCACCCGTACTGCCAAGTGTCTTTTTTCAGGGATCGATTACCGCGTGGACGTGAATACGCTGGATCAGCATTCAGTCACTTCGCTCAATATGAACGATATCGCCCGGGTCAGCCTGAAGGTTCAGCAGCTCCTGGTGCTTGACCACTATCTGGTTGATCATGGGACCGGCAGTTTTATCGTGATCGACGAATCGACCAACAACACTGTCGCAGCCGGAATGGCCGTTTGATATGACGTGAAGCTGGAGTTTGAAAGAAAGGGGCGTGAGTGATCACGCCCCTTTTTCTTTGCGATTCGGTATCAATGCATTACTTTTCTTGAGCTTCCCCCGATAAATAGTCTTCCAAGGGCGACGTAAAATTAACGTTACTTTTGGAGGAAGCAGATGAAGAGAATACCGAAGCAGGAATACACCGCCGAGTTCAGGGAGTTGGCGATCAAGCGAGTCAAAGATGGT
>JBGSMU010000029.1:0-12563 GCA_041739955.1 Gallionella sp.
TTGCCCATCATCCATCTCGTGTTCTCCAATCTCAAAACCTGGCTGCGCGGCATCCATCACGGCGTCAGCCCGCAACACCTGCAAGCTTATCTCGACGAATTCACCTTCCGTTTCAACCGACGCTTCTACCCCTTCAACGCATTCCGATCCCTGCTCGGGATCGCTGGCGATGTCACTGCCCCGACCTACGCAGAGCTTTACTCCGTAAAATCACGAAACACTACATCTGGTAGGTGTCTGTGACAACCGGATAAGCACGGTCCATTGCATCAAGACGCATTTACAGCTGAAGAAACCCCTGCCGCCGCCCCATGAGGTGAAGATCATCTGCAACCTGAGGGATGTCAGGGATGCCTGCCTTTCGTACTTGCGCTTTACCCGTGCCAGCTTTGAAACCGGCCTGGACTCGATGATCAGCATGATGAATATCACCGACTATTATCTGTCCGAGTTCAAGGGCCAGATCATCGACGTTCGCTTCGAGGATGTGCTGGATAATCCGGCGGATGTCCTGAACAGGCTCAGCACCTTCCTGAGCCTGGAAGTGTCGGAAAGCGAATCACAGGAGATACTCCGGCAATTCGACAAGGCCAATATCCAGAAAAAGCTGGATGAGATGTCGCAAACGAATGCCGACGGGAAATCACCGGCAGCAGGTGCCGGACAAAAGTCCAAGTATCAGACTGTACAGAGCTTTGACGGGTCATCCCGTGCTTTTGACACGACCACCGGCTTCCAGAGCAACCACATCACCTCCAAAGCCGAGGGCGAGTGGCGTACTTATTTCAACGACGAGCAGAAAGAAAAACTGAACGATCTTTCCAGGCAGTGGTTGTTGAGATACGGTTATGAGGTTTGATACTGGCGCTCATCCCCAGCACGCCCCGACAGACTCTGTCACAGAACAACACCCCGACCTACACACCGGATAGTGTGGGGTATAATCGCCGCCTGCCTTTCAGGGCTATTTGGATATTTTTTGTGACACGAATATAAGAAAGGATAAACAGTGACTCAGATAGATCGCGTTCGGGACACCGACCAATCCCAAACTTTTCCCGATCCACAGCCGGTGATGTCGCGCGAAGCCGCAGAAAAGATCGTTGCCGATGTGCTTGCCGGCTGGCAATCGGCAAAGAAAGAAGACGCTGTCCGGATCTCGGGCGCGCTTGCGCAGGAATTCCCCGATCAGGCTCGCCCCGATGACTTCTGGCATTCCCAGTCATCTATCGCTTTCAGGGATTTTTTCGTCTGGGGACACAATCACGACTTCGGCCACGGCATCAGCCGCAACGGTGCGATGGGCCCCAGGCATATCGAGATCACCAGCGAGGCGTTGCGCCTCGGTATGCTGCCTGCCGACTTGAAGGGCAAGCAGGTACTGGATATCGGTTGCTGGTCGGGTGGTGACCTGCTGGTGCTGGCAGGGCTGGGCGGTGACGTCACGGCCATGGAAGAACACCCCATCGCCGCCCGCGCCGCGCGCAAGCTGCTGGACCTGCTGGGCCTGAAGGCACCGGTGATCGAGTCCAGCCTGTTCAACGACAATCAGGAATGGGCAGGCAAGTTCGATTACGCATATTGTTCCGGTGTGATCTATCACGTTACCGACCCGATGCTGTTGTTGCGCATCCTGTTCGCCTACCTGAAACCCGGTGGTGAAGTCTTCATCGAGACCAAGGGCGCCAAGGGTGAAGGCAGCATCTGCAGCTATTCCGGCACGCTGGAAAAAGGCTGGAACTGGTATGCGCCGAACGAGACCGCGATGGGCCGCTGGATGGTGGATGCGGGTTTTGACCATCAATCAGTGAAGGTCTTCCGCCGCGAGAACGGCCGCATATTGTCCTACGGGCGCAAGACCGAGGCTCGCGCATTGCGCGAAACGGCTGGCTTCTCCCGTCCCGGCAGCTGGCTGGAAGGGAAGGTCTGAGGAATATGAAACTTCATCTGGGTTGCGGCCCCCGCTATATACCGGGATTCACCCATGTCGATGCGCAAGCCGCGCCTCACGTGGACATCGTCGGACCCGCAGAGCGTTTGCCCATGGAAGATGGCAGCGTTTCGCTGATCTATGCCAGCCATATTCTCGAGCACTATGCGCGTAACGAATACGAGGACGTGTTGCGCGAATGGTTCAGGGTGCTGGAACCGGGTGGCATATTGCGGCTGGCCGTACCCGACTTTGCCGCCTGCGCCGCGATCTATTACGAGAACGGCCTGGCTGACGGGCTGAGCGGACTGGTGGGGCTGATCATCGGCGGACAGCGCGACGAATACGACTACCACAAGATGATCTTCGACGAGGATTTCCTGCGTCGCGTGCTGACCCGGATCGGTTTTAGCGAGGTCAGGCTATGGGACTGGCGGACGACCGAACACGCAAACGTGGATGATTTCTCGCAAGCGTACATCCCGCACCTGGACAAGGAAAAAGGGAAATTGATGAGCCTGAATATCGAGGCGGTCAAGTAGCCTGAAGCATCGCCCGTATATCGAGACGCACTGGCGGCGATAGTCTGCGTCAGCCAGGATCACAACTATCCAGATTAAAGCTACTCCCGTTGCAAAATGCCGCAAACAAAGCTTTGCGATATTAGAATATCCCCTGACCATCCTGTCGGCACGATACGAATGAAACCCGGAAGAAACGACCCGTGCAGCTGCGGCAGCGGCAAGAAGTTCAAGCATTGTTGCGAAGGCAAGGCCGCGGCACGTCCGGCGGCATCTGCCGCGCCCTCTCCCGATGAGCTGAACCAGCTGGTGACGCTATACCAGTCCCGCCGCTATGCCGAACTGGAGAGCAGGGCACTCGCGCTGGTCGGTCGCTTCCCCGCTTCCGGCTTCGCCTGGAAGTTGCTCGGCGCAGCTCAGCAGATGCAGGGCAAGAATGCACTCGATGCTTTCAGGAAAACTGCCGAGTTGTTGCCGAACGAGGCAGATGCGCATTTCAACCTGGGCGTCGCGCAGAAGAGCCTGGGGATGTTCAACGAGGCGGCAGCCAGTTATCGCCGCGCGCTGAAGCTGAATCCGAAATATGCCGAGGCCTATGACAACCTCGGCAATGTGCTGAAGGAACTCGGTCAACTGGAACAGGCGGCCGAGAGCTTCCGGCAGGCACTGAAGATCAAGCCCAACGCGGCGATCTCCCGCAACAATCTGGGCACGACGCTGAAAGACCTCGGCAAGCTCGACGAAGCGGCAGCCAGCTACCGGCAGGCGATCGCGCTCAACCCCGGCTACGCGGAAGCACACATCAATCTGGGCAATGTGCTGAGGGAACTCGGCAGCCTGAACGAGGCGGCAGCGAGCTGTCGCAAGGCGCTCGAGATCGACCCAAACAACGCAATCGCGCACGGCAATCTGGGCAACATCCTGATGGACCTGGCCCAATACGATGCCGCGCTCGCCGGTTTCGAAAAAGCTTTGCAACTAGACCCGAATGCCGAAATGTCCATGATGGGTATCGCCCGCCTGGGCATGGTCAACGGCAACAAGGCGGATGCAGAAGCAAACATCCGCAGGGTATTAGCGTTGAATCCGGGAAATATCGCCGCCCGATTGCTGCTCGCCAAGATCACCCGGGCCAGCGAGGATGACGATAATTTCACCACACTGGTCGGGATCGAACAGGAGGCGAAAAAGAATCCCGCCAGACTGACGCACCCGCAGCGCGTCTCGCTGAACTTTGCGCTCGGCAAGTGTTATGAGGATCTCAAGAAGTACGAGCTGGCCTTCCCTCATTTCATCGAGGGATGCAGGCTAAAACGCGAAACCATCCACTATGATGCCGCGCATATGTCGCGCGGTTTCGACGAGATCATCCGTTTCTTTGATACCGAGACGATAGACAGGTTACGCGGCGCGGCCAATCCTGCGGCGTTGCCGATATTCGTGATGGGCATGCCGCGTTCCGGCACTACGCTCACCGAGCAGATCATCGCCAGCCATCCCGATGTGTTCGGCGCGGGCGAACTGCCCGACCTGATGGATATCCTGAACCGCGAGGCGGGTGGCGTAAAAGGCTATCCCAACAACCTGCAAAAACTGGACCTGCCCACCCTGTCCGTCTGGGCGGCAGACTATATCGCGGGATTGAAAATGCGCGCGCCAGATGCCTTGCGCGTGTCCGACAAGCAACTGAACAATTTCCTGGCGATCGGTCTGATCCATGCGATGTTCCCCAACGCGAAGATCATCCACGTCAACCGCAACCCGGTCGACACTTGCCTCTCCTGTTTCACCAACCTGTTCAGCGAGACGATCAACTTCTCCTACAACCTTGAGGAGCTGGGTCGCTATTACGTGGACTACGCGCGCCTGATGGACCATTGGCGCACGGTGTTGCCTGAAGGCGCATTCCTCGACGTGCAATACGAAGAGGTCGTCGCCGATCAGGAGCAACAGGCGCGGCGCATCATCGATTTTTGCGGGCTGGAATGGAACGATGCCTGCATCGATTTCCACAAGCTCAAGCGTTCCGTCATCACTGCCAGTGTGAACCAGGTTCGCCAGCCGATATACAAAACCTCGATAGAACGCTGGCGCAAATACGAGACACATCTCGGCCCGTTGCTAAATGCGCTGGGCAACCTGGTACCGAACGGAGTTGAGCGCAACTGATGCAGACCCAACCCTCTCCCGATCAGTTGAACCAACTGGTGGTGCTATACCAGTCCCGCCGCTATGCCGAACTGGAAAACAGGGCACTCGCGCTGGTCGGGCGCTTCCCCGCTTCCGGCTTCGCCTGGAAGCTGCTCGGTGCGGCGCAGCAGATGCAGGGCAAGAATGCGCTGGAGGCTTTCAAAAAGACCGCAGCGCTGTTGCCGAATGAGGCGGATGCGCATTTCAATCTTGGGGTGGCACAGAAGAGTCTGGGGATGTTCAACGAGGCAGCGACCAGTTATCGCCGGGCGCTGAAACTGAACCCGAAATATGCCGAGGCGTATGACAACCTCGGCAACGTGCTCAAGGAACTCGGGCAATCCGGTGAAGCGGTCAAATGTTTTAACAAGGCGCTGGCGATCAAGCCCGGCTCCTTCACTACGCTGAACAATCTGGGTTCCGCGCTGAAAGAAACGGGAAAGCTCGATGAGTCTATGGATTGCTATCGGCGCGCGATCGCACTGAACCCGAAATTCGCCGACGCGCATTACAATCTCGGTAATGCATTGCTGGAATGCAGCAGACCTGCCGACGCGGCCGGGAGTTTCCAGACTGCTGTGACGCTCAAGCCCGATCTTCCCGATGCATGGATGAATCTCGGCACCGCATTAAAGGAGAACAGCCGGTTCGACGAGGCGCTGGCCGCCTATCATCAAGCGTTGAAGATCAAGCCGGACTTTGCCGAGGTGTATGGCAACATCGGCTCGACCCTGAAGGATATCGGGCGCATCGATGACGCCATCGCGAATTACCAACGCGCACTGGAACTCAAACCGGATTTCGAATTGCAAAGCAGTTTGCTGTTCATCATGAACTACACCGGCAGCCACACGCCGGAATACCGCCTGGAAGAAGCGAGGAAATATGGCCGCCTGGCAAGCGCGGCGGTGACTGCGCGTTACACCTCCTGGAAAACCAAACCTCAGCCCGAGCGCCTCCGCGTCGGTCTGGTATCCGGCGACCTGCGCAATCATCCGGTCGGGTATTTCCTGGAAAGTCTGCTGGCGCACATCGACCCTGCCCGCATCGAGCTGATCGCCTATCCCACTGTCCATACTGCCGACGTGCTGTCAGAACGGATCAAGCCTTGCTTCAAGGCATGGAAACCGCTGGCCGGTCTGGACAACGAAGCGGCAGCGCGGATGATCCACGCTGACGGCGTGCATGTGCTGCTGGATCTTTCCGGCCACACTCGCCACAGCCGCCTGCCGCTGTTCGCGTGGAAACCCGCCCCGGTGCAGGCGGCTTGGCTGGGCTACTTCGCCACCACCGGCGTAGCAGAGATGGACTACCTGATCGCCGATCATGTCGGCGTGCCCGAAGCGAACCGCGCCCACTTTACCGAACAGCTATGGTATCTGCCGGATACGCGGCTTTGCTTCAGCGCCCCCGATACCGAACTGCCGGTCGCGCCGCTGCCCGCCCTGAATAACGGGCATGTCACTTTCGGATGTTTCCAGAACCTTTCCAAGGTGAGTCCCGAGGTGCTGTCCACCTGGGCGGAAGTCATCAACGCCGTACCGGGATCGCGCCTGCGCTGGCAGTGCAAACAACTCGCGGATGCTTCCGTGCAGGAACAGATGCTGCAATACCTGCAGCCGCTCGGCATCGCGCCTGAGCGGGTAAACTTGCTGGGCGGCACGACCCGCGAGGATTATCTGGCCGTGCATGGCGAGGTGGACATGATGCTGGACACCTTCCCTTATCCGGGCGGGACCACGACTTGCGAGGCGTTGTGGATGGGCGTACCCACCCTGACGCTGGCGGGCGATACCCTGTTGTCACGGCAGGGTGCGAGCATGCTCACCTCCGCCGGATTACCCGACTGGATCACCACCGGCCGGGAGGATTTCATCGCAAAGGCGATCGCGTTGTCCGGCGACCTGCCCGGACTCTCCGCGTTGCGTAGCGGCCTGCGTGAGCAGGTGCGCACTTCGCCATTGTTCGATGCGCCCCGGTTCGCGCGCGCGCTGGAAGATGCACTGTGGGGAATGTGGCTGGCGCGAGACGAATGAGTGGCTGTCATGCCAAAATGCAGCTGACGATTTTAGATAACTGGATATGAACGCTACGCTAGCTCCCTCACCTGCCGAACTGAACCAGCTGGTCGCCCTGTATAACAACAGGCGTTATGCCGAGCTGGAGAACATGGCGGGCGCGATGGTCAAACGTTTCCCCGCTTCCGGATTCGCCTGGAAGTTGCTCGGCGCGGCTCAGCAGATGCAGCGCAAGAATGCGCTGGAGGCGTTCAGGAAAACCGCCGAATTGTTGCCGAACGAGGCCGATGCGCATTTCAACCTTGGGATCGCCCAGAAGAGTCTGGGGCAATTCAAGGAGGCGGCGGCAAGTTATCGCCGCGCGCTGAAGCTGAACCCGAAATATGCGGAAGCGCACAGTAACCTGGGTAATGTATTGAAAGAGCTCGGCCAGCCCGACGAGGCCGTGGCGAGTTATGCGCGCGCATTGCAGTACAAGCCCAACGACGCACTTACGCACAATAGCCTGGGCACGGCACTGAAAGACCTGGAAGACTTCGAAGGCGCTGCGGACAGTTACAGCAGGGCGATCGAGCTGCGTCCCGACTACGTCGAGGCGTATACCAATCTCGGCAATCTGCTGAAGGACTTCGACCAGTTCACCCGCGCGGAAGCCAATTACCGGCAGGCACTGAAACTGTCGCCGAACTGCGAAGAGGCTTTGCTCGGCATGGCGCATATCAGCGTCGTGAACGGACAGATGCAGGAAGCCGAAGACCTGGCAAGGAAGGCGCTGGCGCTCAAGCCGGACAACCTGAGCGCGCGCATCCTGCTGGCAAACGTCACCAAAGCCAAGGCGGGAGACGACAATCTCGCCGCACTGGTGGCTGCCGATGAAGCACGGAAGAACGGCAGCCACGCGATGCCCGACAGCTGGGCGATCTCGCTGCATTTCGCACTGGGCAAAAGTTTTGACGATCTGGGCGATGCCGACCGGGCGTTCCCGCATTTCCTTGAAGGCTGCAGGATGAAACGCGCCACCGTCAACTATGATGCTGCCAGGTCCAGGCAACGCTACGACGAGGTGATACGCGTGTTCGACCGCGCCACCCTGGACAGACTGGACAGACTGGGCGGCGTCGGCGACCCTTCGGACATGCCGATCTTCGTGCTGGGCATGCCGCGCTCCGGCACCACGTTGACCGAGCAGATCATCGCCAGCCACCCCGATGTGTTCGGTGCGGGCGAGTTGGCCGACCTGCCGGTGATCGCAAAACGCGAGATCGATCGCAAGACTTTCCCGCAAAACATGCTGTCCATAGACGGACAGGAGTTGACCCGTTGGGGTGCAGACTATGTTGCCGGGGTGAGTTCACGCGCGCCCGATGCCGCGCATATCACCGACAAACGACCGGAGAACTTCTGGTTCGTCGGGCTCATCCATTTGATGCTGCCGAATGCGAAGATCATCCATGTCAGCCGTAACCCGGTGGATACCTGTTTGTCCTGTTTCACCAAACTGGCCAGCCGCGGGCTGGAAGAGAGCTACGACCTCGCGGAGCTGGGCGCGTACTACGTCGATTATGTGCGGCTGATGGACCACTGGCGCACTGTGTTGCCTGCCGGTTCGTTTCTGGATGTGCGATATGAAGATATCGTCGCCGACCAGGAAACCCAGGCGCGGCGCATCATAGCTTTCTGCGGCATGGAGTGGAACGATGCCTGCCTCGATTTTCACAAACTCAAGCGCTCGGTCAGCACCGCCAGCATGACCCAGGTTCGCAAGCCGATCTACAGATCCTCAGTGGAACGCTGGCGTGTCTACGAAAAACACCTGGGCCCATTGCTGGACGCGCTCGGCGACCTGGTGCCGAACAGAACGGGCCAAGACTGATGCAGAAGAAACCCGGAAGAAACGATCCGTGCAGTTGCGGGAGCGGCAAGAAGTTCAAGCATTGTTGCGAGGGAAAACCCGCGGCACGCCCCGCCGCCGGGCCGCCGCCGGAGGAACTCAAACAGCTGGTCTCCCTGCACAACGCCAGACGCTATGCAGAAGTGGAAGGCCCGGCCCGTGCGCTGGTCGCCCGCTATCCCGATGCTGGTCTGGTGTGGAAGATGCTGGCATACGCCCTTCAGTCTCAGGGCAAGAACGCGATCAACGCATTCCAGAAAGCGGCAGAGTTACTCCCTGCCGAAGCCAACCTGCATTTCAACCTGGCATTGCAACAGCAGCACTCGGGCATGACCCCGGAGGCCGTGGCAAGCTATCGGCGCGCGACCAGCCTCAACCCGAAATTTGCCGAGGCGCACAACAACCTGGGCGCACTCCTGCACGAGATCGGCCGGGTCGGCGATGCGGTCGAGAGCTTCCGCAAGGTGGTGAAACTCATGCCGGATTCGGCACAGGCACACAACAATCTGGGCGCCGCGCTGTTCGAGTCCGGCCTGGCAAAGGAAGCTGCAGAATCCTGCCGACGCGCCCTCAAGCTCAACCCGGAATTTGCCGAGGCGCATAACAATCTGGGCCGGTGCCTGCAGGACACAAGGCAGTTCGACGAGGCGGAATCATGTTACCGGCAGGCTTTGAAACTGAACCCCGGCAACTTCAAGGCACACGGCAACCTCGGCAACCTGCTGAAGGATATCGGCCAGCTTGATGCGGCGATGACAAGCTACCAGGCCGCGCTGGATATCAAACCCGACCTGTCGGAAGCGCACAGTAATTTGCTGCTGTTGCAGAGTTACTCCTCTGAATTCAGCCCGCAACATTGCCTCGAACAGGCACGGATATTCGGGCGTATCACAAGCGGGAAAGTCACTGCCAGATATGCTTCCTGGACGGCTCCCGGGCAACCCGACCGACTGCGGGTCGGCATGGTATCCGGCGACTTCCGCAAGCATTCGGTGGGATATTTTCTGGTGGGACTGTTGCCCCACATCGACCCGGCAAGGATAGAGTTGATCGCATATCCGACCTATCCTCAGGAAGACGATGTGACCGAACGCATCCGCGCTTCATTTTCGCAGTGGCGGCCGCTGTACGGAAAGAATGACGCGGATGCCGCGCGCATGATCCATGACGACGGCGTGAATGTGCTGATGGATCTTGCCGGGCACACGGCACACAACCGCCTGCCGGTGTTTGCCTGGAAGCCCGCGCCGGTTCAGCTTGCCTGGCTGGGTTTGCCGAACACGACCGGCATGGCGGAAATGGATTACCTGCTGGGCGATGACCATGCCACCCCGCCGGAACACGAATCACACTTCTCCGAGACCATCTGGCGTATGCCGGAAAGCTATCTGTGCTTCTCCGCGCCCATGCACTCCGTTGCAGTCGCGCCCCTGCCTGCCCTGGCGACTGGCAGTGTCACCTTCGGCAGCTTCAATAACCTGACCAAGATGAACGATTCGGTGGTCGAACTGTGGGCGCGCATCCTGCTCGCCGTACCGGGTTCACGCCTGTATCTCAAGACCGGCCAGCTGGACAGTGAGCAAGTTAGCGAACAGACCCGCCAGCGTTTCGCCGCGCAAGGCGTGGATCCCGCACGCCTGCTCCTGCTCGGTAACCAGAGCTCCACCGCTGAACATCTGGCCGAATACAACAAGGTCGATATCGCGCTGGACACCTTCCCCTACCCCGGCGCAACCACCAGCGTCGAGGCGTTGTGGATGGGCGTGCCCGTGCTGACTTTACAGGGCGACCGCTTCATTTCGCTGATCGCCAAGAGCGTCGCCCATTATTCCGGTTTGCCGGACTGGGTCGCCGCCGACCGCGACGACTATGTCGCCAAGGCTGTGGCCTACGCTGCCGACCTGGCGCGATTGTCTGCGCTGCGCGGTGGCCTGCGCGAGCAGGTGCAGCACTCTTCGCTGTTCGATGCTCCTCGCTTTGCGCGGAATTTCGAGGACGAGCTATGGAAGATGTGGCAGGCGCGCGGCCAGCGGCAGCCATCAACTACGGAAGCAGGCGATGAAACCCGGTAAGGACAAAGAAGGCAAGGGAGCCGCGCCCTCTCCCGATGAGCTGAACCAGTTGGTGGCACTGTACAACACCCGTCGCTATGCCGAGCTGGAGAGCAAAGCCCTCGTGCTGGTCGGGCGCTTCCCCGCTTCCGGCTTCGTCTGGAAGTTGCTTGGTGCGGCACAGCAGCGGCAGGGCAAAAGCTCGCTGCAGGCCTTTCAAAAGACCGCTGACCTGGATCCAAACAATGCCGATGCGCATTTCAACCTCGGCGTGGCGCAAAAGAGTCTGGGGATGTTCGGCGAGGCTGCGGCCAGTTATCGCCGCGCGCTGGAACTGGATCCAAAATATGCCGGGGCCTATGACAGTCTGGGCAATATGCTCAGGGAACTCGGGCAGCTCGACGAAGCGATCGACAATTACCGGCAGGCATTGCGACTCAAACCTGATGTCGCCGAAACTCACAATAACCTCGGCACCGCGCTCAGATTCTCCGGACGACTTGACGACGCGCTGGCCAGCTACCGGCAGGCGTTGCAGCTCAAGACCGATTCACCGCACATCCACTTCAATCTGGCGACCACCCTGAAAGACCTTGGCCAGCTCGATGATGCGAGGGAGAGTTATCGCAGGGTGATCTCCTTCAAACCGGATTCCGCCGAAGCCTACAGCAATCTGGGCGCAGTCCTGCATGGGCTCGGGCAACTCGACGCCGCGCTGATCAGTTGCCGCGAGGCGATGAAATTGAATCCCGACCTGGCCGAGACTCATAGCAACCTGGGCTTCATCCTCAAGGACCTGGGTAAATTCGACGCAGCGATGGACAGCTTCCGAAAATCTCTCGAGATAAACCCGGATTACGCCGAAGCTCATGGAAATATCGGCGTCCTGTTGCAGGACATGGGACAGATAGACGATGCGATCGCAAGCTTTCGGCGCGCCCTGGAGATCAAGCCGGATATCGTGAACCATGGTCATATGCTATTCACGATGAACTATTCCACCAACTACTCTCCGCTGGAGATCCTGGCTGAAACACGGCGCTTTGGACAGATGGCCAGCACCAGAGCGAACACACGATACACTTCATGGCAAACCCGGGATGATCCCGACCGCCTCCGTGTCGGTATGGTATCGGGCGACCTGCGTTCCCATTCGGTGGGACATTTTCTGCAAAACCTGCTCTCCCAGATCGACCCGGCGCGCATCGAACTGATCGCGTATCCGACGCATCCCGCACATATGTCGGATGAAGTGACTGCGCACATACGCCGGTCTTTTTCAGAATGGAGGCCGTTACCCAGGAGTAACGACGCGGATGCCGCGCGCATGATCCATGACGACGGGGTGCATGTGCTGATGGATCTGTCCGGGCACACGGCCTTCAACCGCCTGCCGGTGTTTGCCTGGAAGCCCGCGCCGGTACAGCTCACCTGGCTGGGATCTCCCAGCACGTCCGGGATAGCGGAGATGGATTACCTGCTGGGCGACGATCAGGTTACCCCGCCGGAATACGAATCACACTTCTCCGAGACCATCTGGCGTATGCCGGAAAGCTATCTGTGCTTCTCCGCGCCCATGCACTCCGTTGCGGTGGCGCCCCTGCCCGCCCTGGCGACTGGCAGTGTCACCTTCGGCAGTTTCAACAACCTGACCAAGATGAACGGCTCGGTGGTCGAACTGTGGGCGCGCATCCTGCTCGCCGTACCGGATTCACGCATGTACCTCAAGACCAAACAATTGATGAGCGAAGAAGCACGCGAACAAACCCGGCAGCGTTTCACCGCGCATGGCGTGGATCCCGCACGACTGCTTTTGCTCGGTAACCAGAGCTCCACCGCTGACCATCTGGCCGAATACAACAAGGTCGATATCGCGCTGGACACCTTCCCCTACCCCGGCGCAACCACCAGCGTCGAGGCGTTGTGGATGGGCGTGCCCGTGCTGACTTTACAGGGCGACCG
>JBGSMU010000037.1:0-5037 GCA_041739955.1 Gallionella sp.
TTCGGCTAGCGCATAGCTGCCCGTCGTGAGTGCCAGAGTTAACAATATTTCAACCTGATATTCATTTATGCTTCTGAGCAGCAGAAAAGTGGCATATCCCATCAACAAGCCCAGCAAAGCCCCACCCACCACCTCTTCCAGAAGGAATATCGTGACTCCCGACACGGTTGGTTGCGTACCGCCCACAGCGACCCCCAGAATCGTCATGAACACGACCACGCCAACCCCGTCGTTGAACATCGACTCACCCACGATCTTGATTTCAAGCGACTTGGGGGCATTGGCCTTTTTCAACAACCCCATTACCGCGATTGGATCTGTTGGTGCAATCAATGCACCAAACACCAGCGCGTAAATGAACGAAATTTCTATACCTAAGGTCTGCCCGGCAAACCAGAACAGGCTACCGGTGATAAAAGTCGAGAAAAGAACACCCACCGTGGACAATACGATGACAGGCATCCCTTGACTCTTCAGGTCATCCAGATTGACGTGTAGCGCTCCGGCAAAGAGCAGAAAAGCGAGCATGCCGTGCAATAACAACCCGGAAAAGTCTAGGGTCGAAACCAACTCAATTGCTTTGGCGGGATCGATAGCGCCCATCTTGCCCAACATTATCAACGCGGCAGAAAGAACAATTCCAGCTACCATCAAACCCATGGTTGAGGGGAGTCGGATAAACCTGTGGTTCAAATAGCTGGCAATAGCGGAAAATCCGAGTATTACCGCAAGTGATTGAAATACTGTCATGTTGTCTCCTGATAACCCAGTCCGGTGTAGCGTTTAACCTATCCAACGCTACCAACGACAACTGCCAAACTTTTTTAGTTGGTGCCCGGAACCGGAATCGAACCGGTACGAGGGGTTAAGCCTCGACGGATTTTAAGTCCGTTGTGTCTACCAATTTCACCACCCGGGCAGGTATTTGGAGGCGAGACCCGGAATCGAACCGGGATAGGCGGATTTGCAATCCGCTGCATAACCATTTTGCTATCTCGCCGTAGTGCAAAAACCACTCTTTGAAATGATTGAGGGAAAGCCAGAATGCTTTCCCTCAGATTTGGAGCGGGAGAAGAGGTTCGAACTC
Source organism: Gallionella sp. (assembly GCA_041739955.1). Lineage (GTDB taxonomy): Bacteria > Pseudomonadota > Gammaproteobacteria > Burkholderiales > Gallionellaceae > Gallionella. Next base: position 1,088 of record JBGSMU010000037.1, read on the forward strand.
TCGACCTATACCTTGGCAAGGTATCGCTCTACCAACTGAGCTACTCCCGCGAAACGAGTTGCGCATTATAGGGATATTCAAATTTCTGTCAATAATTTCACTTGAAATTTTACCCGCCTACCTTTTCCCGCTTAAACAGACGAAAAAAATTCTCCGTGGTACTCCGACCAACTTCGTCCAGACTTATACCTCGCAAAGTAGCGATTTCCTCGGCCACATGCTTCACAAAAGACGGCTGGTTGAGTTTGCCCCGATGCGGTACGGGAGCCAGATAGGGTGCGTCGGTCTCGATCAGAATACGCTCCAAAGGAACACGCTGAGCCACTTCCTTGATCTGCATGGCGTTCTTGAACGTGACGATGCCCGAAAAAGATATATAGAAACCCATTGCCAATGCTGCCTCTGCCACTTCCCAGGTTTCGGTGAAGCAGTGCATCACCCCTGCTGCCTCGGCAGCGTTTTCCTCAGCCATGATGCGCAGTGTATCCGCCGCCGCTTCGCGGGTGTGGATGATCAGGGGTTTGCCCGTTTCACGTGCGGCTCGAATATGGCTACGGAAACGTTCACGCTGCCATTCCAAATCCCCCTTCAGGCGAAAATAATCCAGTCCTGTCTCTCCGATGGCAATGACTTTGGGATGTCGGGCCAGCTCGACCAACCTGGAAACGCTTGGTTCTTCTACTCCTTCGTAATCCGGATGCACACCCACCGAGGCGTATATATGGTGGTGCTGTTCCGCAAGGTCCAATACCTTTGGAAAGTCTGCCAGATTGACAGAAACGCATAACGCGCTTATCACCTGATTAACTTGCATCCTTTCCAGCAGGCCGTCCATATCTGCAGCAAGCTCGGGGAAATTGATATGGCAGTGTGAATCGACAAACGTCATAGCTATTCCAGTATCAGTTGGCGATAGACCAATAGTAGCGATTCAAAGAACAGCTTGGGATTAAGAGTGTGCTGAGATTCTCGTTTTGCCGTCTGAAGATAGCTTTGCATTCTGGACAGATTCAACGTTGAAACAGATTTGACCAGGCTGCTTATTACCACCTCTTCGCCCGGATGGTAGCGCAACTTTCCTGCCAACTTGATTGCCGTCAGGTCATAGCACCATTGTTGCAGCCATTGAACGACCAACACCTGCTCGATTCTTTGCAAGGATTCGGCTAGTGAAAATACATCCAGCGTGTCCGGCTTGCTTACCGCACTAAGCAATTTCGCCCGCTCTTTACTGCCCAGCTGTTCATCTAATTGAAGCGCCAGCAATGGGGAAAAACCTGAGGCAGCTAACGCTTCACCGGGATTTGACACACCCTGATCCTGCAACCAACCGATAGCACTCTCGGCATCTGGTGCCGGCAATACAAAAGACTGACAACGGCTCAGAATCGTTGGCAAAAGCTGTTGGGGCTTGTGCGATACCAGAATGAACAACAAATCTTGAGGCGGCTCTTCAAGGTTTTTCAGTAGTGCATTCGCCGCATTGGTATTCATCGCCTCCGCAGGATGGATCAGGACAATACGCTTCCCGCCCTGATGCGCCGTCATACCAAAAAAATCGCTCATACTGCGGATCTGATCGACAGAAATCTGCTTGCTGGGTTTTTTGCCGGTTACCGACTTGAATTCATCACCTTCGATAGTTTCCTGACTCAAAGCATCGGGCTGTATGAAACGAAAGTCCGGATGCGATCCCTGGGAAAACCAATGGCATGGCTGACAAACACCACATGCAAATCCCGATTCTTTTGTGCTTTCGCATAACAGGCTTTGGGCAAAGCTCATCGCCAAGTCGAGCTTACCTATCCCTTTCTTCCCCTTGAACAGCAAACCATGGGGAAAGCGTACGCGCAACTCCTGCAAGCGACTCCAGTCACCAACTTGCCAAGGCTTAATGTAATGCATAATTAAATTGATAAAATAATTTCTTTAAGTGCATTCTTTATATCATCAATGGACTGCGATGCATCGATGATCCTGTAACGCTCAGGATTTTGTTGGACACGTTTATGGTAACCGGTGCGAACGCGCTCAAAAAACTCATCCTGCTCCTGCTCGAAACGATCTAGCGAAATATTATTTTTCAGACGTTGCCGGGCCACCTCGACCGGCACGTCGAAAAAAATGGTCAGATCTGGTTGCAAATCCGGATGCACCCATTGTTCGAGTTGCGTCAATTTACCCCAGTCATATCCCCTTGCCTCGCCCTGATAAGCGAAGCTGGCGTCGCTGAACCGATCAGAAATCACCCATTTCCCGGCGCGTAATGCAGGTTTGATGAGTTGCTCGATATGCTCCAGGCGAGCAGCAAACATCAACAACACCTCGGTGCCAATAGTCATTTCCTGATTCAGCAGTATTTCGCGCAATTTCTCCCCGACATGCGTACCTCCGGGCTCTCGCGTGACAACGACCTCGGCACCGCGTTGTCGTAAAGCATCGGCAAACCATGCAAGGTGTGTGCTCTTGCCGGCACCATCAACGCCTTCAAATGTAATGAATTTACTCATTTCTGATATTTTTTGACCGCAAGGTTATGACTGATCAAACTATTGGAAAAGTGAGAACTCCCATCCCCACGTGCAACGAAGTATAGCGCGTCAGTCTTGGCAGGATGCAAAGTGGCCTGCAAAGATGCCATTCCTGGCAAGGCGATCGGTGTGGGCGTCAAACCTCGGCGAGTATAGGTATTGTAAGGAGTGTCTGCTTTCAAATCCCGCTTGCGCAGGTTCCCATCGAACTTATCCTCCATACCGTATATCACGGTCGGATCAGTTTGCAGCAACATATTTTTTCTCAATCGATTCACAAATACACCGGCTATCATCGGGCGATCCGCAGGTATGCCCGTCTCTTTCTCCACGATAGATGCCAGAATCAGCGCCTCATAGGGCGTTTTCAATGGGAGATCCGAGTCACGTACCGCCCATGCAGCTTGCAAGCGCCGTTGCATGGTCTGATAGGCATGTTTGATAATCGTAAGATCGCGACTGCCAACGGCAAACCGATAGGTATCCGGAAAAAACAAACCTTCAGGATGGCTTTCTGTCGCTCCGATTTGTTTCAGGATTTCGGCATCGGAAAAATCTTTGCTGACATGCTTCAAATCCGGATTGGCATTCAACGCTTCGCGAAATTGCCTGAATGTCCAACCCTCTATGACACTAAGCTTGCGTTGTATGACTTCTCCCTTATCAAATATTTCCAGTAGCTCGAGCGGTGTAACCGGGTGCTGAAGAGCGTAGTAACCCGCCTTGATCTGGGATGATTTACCAAGGAGTCGAACCAGCCATACGAAGGCGCTATCGTATTCAAGCAAACCAGACTGATGAAGTTCACGCGCCATACTTTTCAAATGTCCACCCTGTTTCAATTCAAACTCGAATGGGGTTGCAGGTAACGGCAGAGGGCGATGAGCGTAATAACTCATTCCAGTAACAAATATCAGCAGCAGTGATATCAATAATACAAGTAGCTTATTCTTCATCTCTCACTCTGCTCATACAGATTCTGGCGTATCCTCATCGAAACAGGAAATTCTGTCCATTTTCTGTTTTCCAGCCCACATACTGGCCACAGACCGATTACACTATTCACAAGAAACAACTCGTCTGCCTTCAGCACCTCATCCTGTGCCATATCTCTGATCTGTACAGATACCTTATTCCGTACAGCCCAATCCACGACTCGGTCGCGTTGCACCCCCGCTACTCCGCATGATGAAAGATCCGGTGTTATCAGTTCTCCCTGAGAAACCATAAACAAATTACTTCGAATACCACTGATAACATTATCAGTAGAATCCAGCAAAAGACCCTCCGCAACATCCTCTGCTACGCTTTCCTCAGCAGCTGCCAGTACATTCTCAAGGCGATTTAGGTGCTTTATGCCAGCCAGACGGGGTTGTTTCGCCAGCCTCAATTCACACCAGCGCACCTTGACTCCGTTTG
>JBGSMU010000099.1:0-4395 GCA_041739955.1 Gallionella sp.
ACGCAGAGCTTTACTCCGTAAAATCACGAAACACTACATCTGGTAGGTGTCTGTGACAACCGGATAAGCACGGAAGTATCTTTACCCTATGCTCTCAGGTCTGGTCAGATCACCGGAATCACCAGGCTTGATGCCCTCCTCGCTTTAATTCTCGCGTCATCAGTATCTTTCCCGACTGCAAGCGCGACACCCATGCGGCGGCGCTTGAATGATTCCGGTTTGCCAAAAAGTCTTATTTCTGACCCCGGCACGGCCAATGCCTCTTGCACACCATTAAACGAGATGCCCTTTGCCTCAAGCTGCCCATATATGACCGAGCTGGCACCGGGCTCACGCAATGCAGTATCCACAGGCAATCCAAGTATGGCGCGGGCATGGAGCTCGAATTCGCTTAGTCTCTGGCTGCACATGGTCACCATGCCGGTATCGTGAGGACGCGGGCTGACTTCTGAAAACCATACCTCATCACCTTGCACAAACAATTCGACTCCAAAGATGCCCGTCCCACCCAGCTCGTCGGTGATCTTCTGCGCGATCCCGCACGCCTTCTGTAATGCGATTTCCGGCATTGCCTGGGGTTGCCAGCTTTCGACATAATCGCCATTCACCTGTACATGGCCTATGGGCTCGCAGAAGTGCGTCTCGATTTCTCCGCCACTACCCGATGCGCGCACCGTAAGCAGCGTGATCTCGTAATCAAACTTGACGAATCCTTCCACGATCACCCTGCCCTGATTCACCCTTGAACCGCTGGCGGCATAATTCCAGGCAACTTCCACTTCCGAGGCATAGTCCACCCTGGACTGCCCCTTCCCGGATGATGACATCACCGGCTTAACGATACAGGGGTAGCCGATTTGATCAATAGCGGCACGCATCTCGTCCAGACTGTCGGCAAAACGATAAGGCGAAGCGGGCAATCCCAACGTCTCGACGGCAAGGCGACGGATGCCTTCACGGTTCATCGTCAGTTGAGCGGCACGCGCAGTCGGGATGACCCTCACCCGTCCTTCTTTCTCAATTTGCACCAGCATATCGGTGGCGATCGCCTCGATCTCCGGCACGATGATGTCGGGCCTCTCCAGCTCGATCAACGCTCGCAATGCCGCGCCATCCGCCATGTTGATGACATGCGAACGGTGGGCCACCTGATGTCCCGGGGCATCCGCGTAACGGTCCACTGCGATGGTTTCAACACCCAGACGCTGCAACGCGATGATGACTTCCTTGCCGAGTTCGCCACTGCCCAGCAGCATTACTTTAGTGGCAGAAGGACTGAGGGGTGTACCGATTACGGGAGATTTCATAAATTCAGGCCTGATGAGTGAGGGTTACAAAATTATACACAGTGCTATCGCAGCATAATCAACCACTGCTCGAGTCTAGATATTTCAAGTTGCTTCAATTTCATACTTGCCCTTGCTACACTGCCAACCATCTTTAGGGGAGGGTTAACATGTCATTCTGCAGATGTTGTATTTTCATCATGGGCATATCTGCGGGCAGCTTGGTGTATGCCGAGGAATCCGCCATCAAGAAACCCGTCTCGGAGATCATCCCTGTCACCGAATCCAACCTGCGCGGGCAAAAATCCCTGTATCGCGAAGGCTGGTTCGTCATCAGCTCCACCGAAAAGGCTTTCAGCTACGCCAGGGAACACGCCATCACTTCCTCCGGGCAGGCGATGTCCCAGGCGATGGCGGATGCACGCGAGCACAGCTCTGACTATGGCAGCAGCCTTGCAGATGCAGGCAAGAGCGGTGTACAGACAGGCAAAAAGGTTTTTAGCGGCGGTACCGGTCTTGTCAAACAAGAACTGGCGGTCACCGCAGCCTTGATCGCCGCCGAATGGGAGTATGGTTCCAGTAACATGGAGCAGGCTTGGGAGCGTTTTGTCAAAGGCAACATGACACTGGCGCAACGTACGGAAGAAGACAGGATCGCCCTCGCAGCCGTTCCCGGCAACTGGTACAAAGACCTGCAAAGCGATTTCAGCAACCTGAACGAACTGACCGATAGCGCCACAGAATCGATGTCCACCCATATCGAAGGACGTTGGGGTGAAGCATTTGGCGAGGCAAAAGCCGATTTTCAGGAGTCTTACCTTCAGTCCGGAAAGCGCGGCAATTCGCTGACCGGGTTGTTCGATATCATGGGCGGCTACATCAAGGTACTCTATTCCGGTCTGGTCAAACCGGCATCCAGAACCGTAGTGCAAGGCACTGAAGCCACAGCCAAGGGCGTCACAAACATGGTGTTCCTGCCGGCCACGAAGTTGTTCATCGTTAGCGGGCGCACTATCGAGTCGACCGGTCTCAGCTTGTACTACACCACCACCATGGGCGTAAAACTGGTCTCGCCGACTGTTGAGGGCGGGTTGCTGACCGGACTTTCCATGCTGTCTTATAGCGCGATACCCGTCACGGCTGCAGTCGGCGGAACTGTGGGCGCCGTCAATCAGGTCGCAGTCACCGCTGCTGCCCCGGCAGCAGGCGCAACCCATGCAGTTGCAGCGGGAGCTGCCGAAACCGGTGTGTATGCAGCCCAAGTGAGCTACGACCTGCTTAAGGGCGCCACCAGTGTGACGATGAATCAGGCGCAATCAGGTATTGTGCTTGGCTACAACGCTCTAACCGCCCTGCCGACACAGGCTTTACTGGGCGCGGCGAATGGCATCGTATTTCTCGCCTATGACGGCCCCCGCCTGGTAGTGGCTTCAGTCAAGGGCGAGGTTCAGTGGCACGATGAAAAAGGGGAAAAGGTGCTCATTCCAGTACAGACCCTGCCGGTTGGCAGCGTGGTTGACCTGGAAAAACTGGGCAAGGAACAGGGAGTGCAGGTACAGATCATCAGCGATGATCCGGCAATAGTGCAAAATGTACTGGACAAATTGCCGGACGACTTGCGTATCGGAGGTCAACCATGAAAACAAGACAAGTAACACTGTTATCCATGCTCACGATTCTGGCGGCCTGCGCACAGAAACCTGTCCAGCACGACCCCTTGCAAAATACAAAAAAACTGGCCTCGGAAGGCCATGCGACCCTGTACAACAATGGCGCATTCGAAATCCCGATGACCACCATCCATATCATTCCACCTGCCCCCGACACGATAGAGTTCGCATCCGAATTGGCCGGTATGCATGCACGTCAATCGTTTCAGGAATCCATCAAACATGCCCGCGAATCGGTCGGGATCACACAAAGCGGAGTGGAAAAGTCGGAGCAGGCTGCACTTGCAATACATGAAAGTACTGCAGATGTTGCCGGAAGCGCGCGAGAACTGACCTATCTGGGCACGGATTTGGCCGGCTCTTCACCAAGGATGGTTCGAGAAATGGTTGGCGCTTCTGTCGACTATTCCGGCAAGGCATATACGATGACTAGCCAAGCCGGAGAAGAACTTGCGGAAGGATCGCTCACAGCCGGCGGGAACATCAGCGACGGCACCCTCGAATTAGCCCAGGATATTTGGGGCGGCACCCGGTCGATAGCAGCATCGACGTCCGATGCCAGCAGGGCGGCGGCAGGCAGACATGCTGCATTTGCCGCCGAGCGATTTGTAAAAGGATATGCCGCCGTTCCGGAAAAGTTCGGCCAGCGGATCGACGCGGTGAGTGAAAGCACTTCCCTCGTGAACTTTGTGGACGCCTATAAAAGTTCCAATGAATGGCGCTCGGAACAATCCGGCAAGATGGCTGATATCGTGGTCGAAACGGCAACGAATTACACTCATGACGTCGGTGAATCGTTCAGTGCGGCAAAGAGAGAGATCGATAACAGCAATGAAACAGGTTATACATTCGCGCTGCTGAAATCGCTGCGCTGGGTGGTGCAGGGGATCTTCTGGGACGCCACCATCAAACCAGTCGGCAAAATGGCCGGAGGGTCTCTCGGATATGTCACTGTAAACACAGTGGCATTCCCCGCACTGGTTACCGTAAAAGAGGGCGTGGCCGTCGCTAACGTGGCGGTACAAGTCACCTGGAACAGTGCCGCCGGAGTCTATGACGTGACAGCTCCCACGGCGACCGCCGCCTTGGCGGGATTGTTCAGTGCGGCAGAACTGGTAGGCGGTCAGGCGCTGGCTGGAGGTGAGTTGCTTGTGGGAAGCACAGCCACTGCAGGCGCATATGTCGCGGGCCAAACCACCGCCGCCGCCACGGCAGGGGGCGGCTACCTGACAGGGAAGACCGTGCAATATGTGGGAGCGCCTCTATCCACGATCGGTGTTGCCGCGGGTGGCAGTGCACTAGGGAAGGTCTGAATAAGTAGCAATAAATGAAAACGACGAGCGCACATTCTGTTGCAGATGTTCGAGTTGGCCGGAAATTACCCTGGCAAGGGTCATTTCGCCGACCATTCCGGACGATTTCCCGTTCATCAGACGCAC
>JBGSMU010000218.1:0-2666 GCA_041739955.1 Gallionella sp.
TGGCCCTTGCCAGGGCCGTTTATGGTTATTTCGAATATCCAAAGCAAAATGTGTGGGTGTCGTTCTCATTTTCTGCTACTTATTCAGACCTTCCCTAGCGTATAAGCCAATCCGCGAACATGCCTTCCGTCATAGACTTTATTGAAATCCCCGTAGCTGAGATTGAATACGCGGCAACCGTAATTATCCTTGAAATAGCGCACCGCCTCATCTACGCACTTTTCCACGAATTCGGTCTGGTCTGTGCCGTCATCATTGAATACCCGGCCTGAGAGAAGCTGTAGCTGTGGAATAAACTGCCCTTGGCGAATTTGCTCCGCAACATCTCCATACAACGCAAGACCCGCAACAAAAGTTCCGTGCCCGGCAGTCACATTGTCGGAGGCGTCGCGATGAGGGACAACAAAACCCTGCGCATCTCCGACTGCCGGTGATAGAAGAGGATGCCCCTGTGTAATGCCGCTATCGAGAACAGCCAACCGGGGAGCATCATCCGGTGGCCGAGGCACATCCGGAAACTGGTTTACATCTGCTTGCAGTAACTGGAGGTTGATCCCAACGCTTGGAGGAAGGTCAACGGTACGAACGTCTCTATGATTGAGGATAAGCTCAGCTTGTGTCCGTGTTGATCGTACCCTCAACAACATAAGGGATGGCTGATTCAACGTGTCCAGCACTTCAATATTCTGTTGCTGCGCCCACAGTTGGAAAACCTCCATACTTTGCGTCCGATGTTGCGGGTTTTCCAAGGGCCAAAGCTCAACATCCAAAACAAATGTTGCGCGGTTCGGCAAACCCTGAGTACGAAGCGCATTACCTGTTCTGTTTTCGGGAGACCAACGTTCGAACCGTTCGATTGAAAACAAGATGTCCTTGCGGGTAACGCTGCCAGACTGGCTTAAAGTGGCGAGACGTGCCTCAAATGCGGCTAATCCATCAACAGTAGCAAAAGCCAAAACAACGGTCTTATCTTCCTGGCTGACTATTGAAATGCCACCGATTGCCTCGAGCTCCGGCAACGGCGCACCTTCGCGCAGATTCACTTTAAGCAGTAACCGCGAATCGAAACCTCCGATGTCGGCTACCTGTATCTGTCCCTTGGCGGTAGCCAGGCTGGCACCCAGTCGCTGCCCAAATCCACGGGGATCATCAGGACGGAGATTGGGCGGGAAAAACTGGCGAGGATGGCGTTCGCGAACTGGCTCGTCTCTGGTAATCCGGATGTGCTCGTAGGCCATAGCGCTAGATTACCCGAATTAGCCTTGCATCTTGTGTTCTCTGGCAAGCCCCGCCGCTAGGTGCTGCTTCTCAAGGAACTCCTTGCCGCCCAGCACCATTTCCTTTACTGCCCGGCGTAAGACGCGCTCAATATCAGCATGGGACATGCCTTTAAATAGCGAAGCAATTTTGGTATCGGAAGGTTCGAAATTGCGGCGAACTCCAGACAGTTTGATACTCAGCAACCGCTTGATCTGCGCTGAATCTGGCATATCAAACTGGAGGGTTTCGTCAAAGCGACGCCATACTGCTTTATCCAGCAAGGATTCATAATTAGTTGTGGCAATCAGGATGCTTTGCCCGCAATAACTATCCATCATTTGCAATACTGCATTGACCGACCGCTTCAGCTCACCGTGATCCGCGCTGTCACCACGATCTTTGGCGAGGGCGTCAAATTCATCGAAGAGCGCAACACTTGGGTGCTCCGCAACATAATCAAAAACCCTACGTAGATTCGAAGCTGTCTCACCAAGGAATGATGAAATTACCGAATCAAGCCTTACTACTATAAGCGGAAGTGAAAGTTCACTTGCAAGCACTTCTGCGGCAAGCGTTTTTCCGCACCCAGGCGGGCCAAAAAATATCAGTTTTTGTGCTGGCTTCAAACCATAAGATCGCAGGGTATCAGCCCGATTGTGCTCCCGAATGATTTCTTCCAACGCCGACTGTGCTGTATTAGAGAGAACTATGTCTTGCTGCTCACGGACAACGGAGCGAACTTCCAGGAGTGCGAGTCCGCTATCCTTACTTGTTGGTGTACTTGATACAAGCTTCAGATGACCGGGAGATGTGAGCAAATCACCACTCGTACCATAAAGTAGTTTCTCAAGGTCGTTAGCAAGAAAATGGTGTTTCTTTTCGCGTTCCTCAGATATAACAGCCTCAGACGCTGCACGAAAACCTTGCTGGTCTCCTTGCAAACCAGATTTAATCAAATTTCGTAATAGTTTCCCGTTAGCCATGTCCATCCCCTCTTATGCAATATTACCCTAATTGATGGTCTCAATACACGACAGCAGCATTCTCAATGCTACATGAAAGCTGAGAAAATGGCAGGAATGGCTAAATTGGGTGAAGTCATTGGTGATCTTGTTGGGCCAATGAGTAACGGCGCCCCGAAGTATTCAATTAAAAGACAAGCTATAAAAAATTGAAAGCAGGCATCCCAGCAGAATGCACAAACTGCCTTTTCAGGAAATTGCCGCCGTTGGCATAGGCCAAATTGTGGACGGTCTGGATATCGGCCTTGGACTAAACCGCTCCGCGGTATGGGCGCTCCGATCCGCGAGTCCGGGTTGATCGCAGGAGCGGTTGAATCTCCGGTTCTGTTTCCCTAACTTGTGAAGTGAGGCGATTCGCCTCATCTCACGAGAGGAGCAGAATCA
>JBGSMU010000234.1:0-17037 GCA_041739955.1 Gallionella sp.
GCTCCTCTCGTGAGATGAGGCGAATCGCCTCACTTCACAAGTTAGGGAAACAGAACCGGAGATTCAACCGCTCCTGCGATCAACCCGGACTCGCGGATCGGAGCGCCCATACCGCGGAGCGGTTTAGTCCAAGGCCGAAGAACGGTCGTCCGCTGCGTCGCGCTCGACCGGTTGAATCTGCAGCACGAACCAGCCATTAAATAAATCAGCTACTACCCCGCCAAACCCACATACACATTCTGCACATCGTCATCCGCATCGACCGCTTCCAGGAATGCTTCAACTTCCTCACGTTCGGCATCGCTGAGTGAGACGGGATTCTTTGGCCGGTAGCCCAGTTGCGCCGAGATCACGGTAAAGCCGTGAGTCGGTAACGCCTTGCATACCGCATCCAGATCGGTCACATCGGTGATGAACAGGGTTGCGCCTTCATCGGCGGGTTCAAAATCCTGCGCGCCCGCTTCGATGGCGGCAAGCTCGGCATCCGAACCCACGGAATCCGGTGTCGCCTCTATCATGCCCACATGGTCGAAATCCCATGAGACGGAACCGGCTGCGCCCAGTTGGCCCTTGCGGAACAACACGCGGATGTTGGGGTAGGTGCGGTTGATGTTGTCGGTAAGGCACTCGATGATGACCGGAACTTTATGCGGCGCAAATCCTTCGTAGATCAGACGCTCCAGACTGGCACCGCCTTCGAGTAGTCCCGCGCCTTTTTTGATGGCGCGATCCAGCGTTTCTTTGGGCATGGAAACTTTTTTTGCCTGCTCGACTACCAGTCGCAGTTTTGAATTCGAGCCGGGATCAGCGCCTGCACGTGCGGCGACCATGATCTCCTTGGATAGTTTACTGAATATCTTGCCCTTGGCATTCGCTGCCACTTCTTTGTGTCTGGCTTTCCACTGTGCGCCCATGATTGTTCTCTTGTGTTGGTTTATTCGAATATTGTCAAAGACGCATGTTGCCTCAAGTGGCGGACAGGTTCAATCCCGAACTCCGCTATTGCCGATACCCTCTCACCAACCCTCTCCCGCATACGGGCGGGGAGCTTAAGCGCCATTCGCCGCCTCTTTTACCACCTGCAAAAACGCCTCACCATATTTTTCCAGTTTGGCTTGTCCGATGCCGCCAAGTTGGCTCATCTCGTGCAGGTTTTGCGGGCGATGACTGTGCATTTCCAGCAGGGTGCTGTCGTGGAAGATCACGTAGGGCGGCACGCCCTGTTCGCGTGCGAGCTCGGTGCGCTTTGCCTTGAGCGCGAGCCATAGCGGATCGTCGCTCGCACCGGCGAAGGGTTCGCGCGATTTGGCGCTGCGCTCGGCGCGCTGGGCTTTGCGCTTAACAGGGTCGGCATCGCGGCGTAGCCACACTTCCTGCTCGCCGCGCAGCACCGGACGTGCGGTATCGGTGAGTTTCAACCCGCCGTAAGCCTCCATGTCCACGTTGAGGTATCCGGCGGCGACGAGCTGGCGGTAGACACTGCTCCACTGCCCCTGCGCCAGCAGGTCTTTGCCGATGCCGTAGGTGCTGAGTTGATGGTGGTCGAACTGTTCGATCTTGTCGGTTTGCTTGCCGAGCAGCACGTCGATCAGGTGGGCGACGCCAAAGCGCTGGCCGGTGCGGTATACGCAGGACAAGGCCATCTGCGCGGCCAGCTTCGCGTCCCAGGTGTCGACGGGGGACAGGCAGTTGTCGCATTCATTGCAATCGCCGGGATGCTCTTCGCCGAAGTAGCGCAGGATGGTCTGGTGACGGCAGTCGGTGGATTCGCAGAAGCCCAGCAATGCATCGAGCTTTTGGAGTTCGACGCGCTTGCGTTCTTCGGGCGCATCGCCGGAGAGCAACATCTGCCGCATCGACACCACATCGCCCAGACCGTAGGCCATCCAAGCATTCGCGGGCAGGCCGTCGCGGCCGGCGCGGCCGGTTTCCTGATAATAGCCTTCCATGCTCTTGGGCAGATCGAGATGCGCGACGAAGCGCACATTGGGCTTGTCGATGCCCATGCCGAATGCGACGGTGGCAACCATGACGATACCCTCCTCGCGCAAAAAGCGGCTCTGGTTGGCTTGTCGCGTGGCGGCATCCAGTCCTGCGTGATAGGGCAAGGCATCCCAGCCCCGCTCCTGGAGCCATGCTGCGGTCTCATCGACCTTCTTGCGCGACAGGCAATACACAATGCCCTCATCGTCGGGATGCTCGGTTTCAATGAAGGACTGCAACTGCTGACGCGCGTTGTTCTTCAGCGCAACGCGGTAGCGGATATTGGGACGATCGAAGCTGGAGACGAACTGCCGCGCCTGCTCCAGCGCAAGCCGTTCGACGATCTCGCGCCGCGTGGGCGCATCGGCGGTAGCCGTCAATGCGATGCGCGGAACATCCGGGAAGCGCTCGTGCAACACGGTCAGCGCGCGGTATTCGGGACGGAAGTCATGGCCCCACTGCGAGACGCAATGCGCTTCATCTATCGCGAAAAGAGCGATACTGCTCTCCCCTTGCAAACGCTCCAGCAGATTGAGGAAACTGTCGGTCATCAGCCGCTCGGGCGCGACATACAATAGCTTCAATTCCCCATGCAGCAATTGCCGCGACACTTCGCGTGCCGTATCGGCATCAAGACTCGAGTTGAGAAAGGCGGCCTGAACGCCGAGCTGCCTGAGCGCGTCTACCTGATCCTGCATCAACGCGATCAGCGGCGATATCACGATACCGACCCCAGCGCGCAACAGCGCCGGAAGTTGGTAGCACAGGGACTTGCCGCCGCCGGTTGGCATCAGTACCAGCGCGTCGCCGCCCGCTGCAACATGCTCTACGATAGCCTGCTGCGCACCGCGAAAGGATGCATAGCCGAATACGTCTTGAAGAATTCCCCCGGGGGATGAATTGGTCATGAAGCCGCGCTGGATCAGTTTTTTCCAGGCGTTACTGCTTGGGTGGTATTTGTGGCAGGAGTGGTGTCAGTTGGCAGGCTTCCACCAACAATCTGGTAGAAAATCTCATCGCGCTTGATCATGCCGAGTTCGCTGCGTGCGCGTTCCTCGATGGCCTCGGTACCCTGCTTGAGATCGCGGACTTCGACATCCAGCAATGCATTGCGCGCATGGTTCTGCCGATTGACTTGCTGTTGTGCTTCAAGCTGGCGATTAAGCTCCCACACTTTCAACCAACTGCCTTTGCCCAGCCACAGTGGGTACTGTAACAGAAGCAATAGGGCAATCAGTATCAGTGTAACGGCCCTCATTATCCTGACTGGGTATTACCCTAGCTGATAATATGCACCGCGTCCCGGGTAGCTCGCAGTATCGCCCAGATCTTCCTCGATGCGCAGCAACTGGTTGTACTTCGCCATACGGTCGGAACGGGAAAGTGAGCCGGTCTTGATCTGCATCACATTGGTGCCCACCGCCAGGTCGGCAATCGTGGAATCTTCCGTTTCACCGGAGCGATGGGACATCACGGCGGTATAGCCGGCGCGCTTGGCCATTTCTATCGCCGCAAAGGTCTCGGTCAGCGTTCCGATCTGGTTCACCTTGATCAGAATGGAATTGGCGATACCCTGCTTGATGCCCTCGCTCAGGATCTTGGTGTTGGTCACGAATACATCGTCGCCGACCAGCTGTACATCTTTGCCGATCCGGTCGGTCAGCAGCTTCCAGCCGGCCCAGTCAAGTTCGCTCATGCCGTCCTCGATGGATACGATAGGGTACTTGCCCGCCCAGGTCGCATACAGGTCGACCATCTGGGCGGAGTTCAGCACCAACCCGTCAGCCTTCAGATGGTATTGACCATCCTTGTAGAATTCGGAGGCCGCCGGATCCATGGCGATGGCAACATCAGTACCGGGCGCATAACCTGCCGCTTCGATAGCCTCGACGATCACTTTCAGAGCGCCTTCATTCGAACCCAGCGCGGGTGCAAAACCGCCTTCGTCGCCAACGGTGGTTGGCAAACCGCGATGATGCAGAATATCTTTCAGGGCGTGGAACACTTCCGCACCATAGCGCAAGGCTTCGCGGAAGCTGGGTGCACCCACCGGAACGATCATGAACTCCTGCATATCAGAGCCGCCTGTTGCATGCGCGCCGCCGTTGATGACGTTCATCATGGGCACCGGCATTTCCATGCGTGCCGCACCGCCGAAATAGCGGTACAAAGGCAGGCCGGATTCTTCCGCAGCAGCTTTGGCAACGGCAATGGAGACCGCCAGAATGGCATTCGCGCCCAGGCGCGATTTATTTTCGGTACCGTCCAGATCGATCATGGTTTGGTCGATGAAAGCCTGCTCGGAAGCATCCAGCCCGATGATCGCTTCGGCGATCTCGGTATTCACATACTCGACTGCTTTCAATACGCCCTTGCCCAGATAGCGCTGTTTGTCGCCATCGCGCAGTTCGACTGCCTCCTTCGTTCCGGTCGACGCACCAGACGGCACAGCAGCACGCCCCATCACTCCGGACTCCAGCAGTACATCCGCTTCTACGGTAGGATTTCCACGCGAATCCAGTATCTCACGGGCGATAACATCAACAATTGCACTCATTCTTTTTCCTTATTCCTTCACTTTAAACGTTTCTCAAATCTATCTTTTCTTCAATCAACCCCTGCTGCTTTACGGCGCTATCCAGCACCATCAAGGTTTTCAACAGCGCCTTCAAATGCCTCAGGGGGAAAGCATTTGGACCATCAGACATTGCCTTGGAAGGGTTCGGATGCGTTTCCATGAACAGTCCTGAAACGCCTGCCGCCACTGCCGCGCGTGCAAGCACAGGCACAAACTCGCGCTGACCGCCGCTGACGGTGCCCTGCCCGCCCGGCAGTTGAACCGAGTGTGTCGCATCGAACACCACCGGGCAACCCGTGTTGCGCATCACTGCCAGCGAACGCATATCCGAAACCAGATTATTGTAGCCGAACGACGCGCCACGCTCGCACACCATGATATTGTCGGTATTGCTGGCCTCGCGCGCCTTATCGACGACATTCTTCATGTCCCACGGCGACAGGAACTGCCCCTTCTTTATATTTACCGGCTTGCCACATTTTGCGACCGCGTGGATGAAGTCTGTCTGGCGGCACAAAAATGCCGGGGTCTGCAATACATCCACAACTGCCGCAACCGGCGCAATCTCATCGATGCTGTGTACATCTGTCAGCACCGCCACACCCAACTTTGCTTTCACTTCACTGAGAATCTTCAGTCCCGCATCCAGGCCGAAACCGCGAAACGACTTGCCGGAACTGCGATTGGCCTTGTCGTACGAAGATTTGTATATGAAGTTTAAGTTCAATTCATTACAGATTTCCTGCAGCTTGCCCGCGGTATCCATCGCCATCTGCTCGGATTCGATCACACACGGACCGGCAATCAGGAACAGCGGTTTATCCAGTCCCGCATCAAAATGACAGAGTTTCATGCTACGGCCTCGGTTTCTGTTTTATTTTTCTGACGCATCAGCGCGGCTTCAACGTAGGATTTGAACAACGGATGCCCATCGCGCGGCGTAGAGGTGAACTCAGGGTGGAATTGCACACCCACGAACCAAGGATGCATGGACCGTGGCAGCTCCATGATTTCCGGTAGTTCTTCAGACGGGGTGCGCGCGGAGATGATCAGGCCGGACTTCTCCAGTGCAGGCACATAGTGGTTATTCACTTCATAACGATGGCGATGACGCTCGTTCACTTCGTCGCCATAAATCTTCTGCGCCAGAGTATTCGGCTTTACCGGGCAACGCTGGGATCCCAGACGCATGGTGCCGCCAAGGTCGGAATCGGCACTGCGCTTGGCGATCTTACCGTCACGGTCCAGCCACTCTGTGATCAGTGCAACAACCGGATGCTCGGTTTCCAGATCGAACTCAGTGCTGTTCGCATCACTCATGCCCGAGACATGCCGAGAAAATTCGATCACGGCGAGTTGCATGCCCAGACAGATGCCCAGGTACGGGATTTTGTTTTCACGCGCGTACCTGATCGAGGCAATCTTGCCCTCGGTACCGCGCTTGCCAAAACCGCCGGGAACCAGAATCGCATCAAAGTGAGCAAGCACTTGAGTGCCGGACGTTTCAACATCTTCCGAGTCTATGTACTCGATCTTCACTTTGGTGGAAGTGTGGATACCGGCATGGCGCAAAGCCTCGATCAGGGACTTGTATGACTCGGTCAGATCGACATACTTTCCAACCATACCGATTACGATTTCGTGCTGGGAGTTCTCTTGCGCACTTACCAGATTCTTCCAGACCGACAGATCCGCAGGCGGGGCATTCAGTGCAAGCTCTTCGCAAATGATGCGATCCAGTCCCTGCTCATGCAGCATTTGCGGAACCTTGTAGATGCTGTCCACATCCCACATTGAGATCACGCCCTCTTCGCGCACATTGGCAAACAAAGAGATCTTGGCGCGTTCATCGTCCGGGATAGGCCTGTCGGCGCGACATACCAGCGCAGTCGGAACAATACCGATCTCGCGCAGTTTTTGCACGCTGTGTTGAGTCGGCTTGGTCTTCAGCTCGCCGGCAGTGGCAATATACGGAACCAGTGTCAAATGTACATACGCCACCTGGTTGCGGCTCTTGCGCAAACCCATCTGCCGCGCCGCTTCAAGGAATGGCAACGATTCTATGTCACCCACTGTACCGCCGATTTCGACGATCGCCACATCCGCGTTTCCATCATGCGAGGCTGCCGCGCCGCGCTCGACGAAGGTCTGGATTTCGTTGGTAATGTGGGGAATCACCTGCACTGTCTTTCCCAGATATTCACCACGCCGTTCTTTGCGTATCACGCTGTCATATATCTGGCCGGTCGTAAAGTTGTTGGCCTTGCGCATCTTGGCGGAAATGAATCGCTCGTAGTGTCCGAGATCCAGATCGGTTTCCGCGCCATCCTCGGTAACAAATACTTCACCGTGCTGAAACGGACTCATGGTGCCGGGGTCGACATTGATATAGGGATCGAGCTTGAGCATGGTCACCTTGAGTCCGCGAGACTCGAGTATGGCTGCAAGCGAAGCGGCGGCGATGCCTTTCCCCAAGGAAGAAACAACGCCGCCGGTAATGAATATGTACTTTGTCATGGTGCGCGATGATACCGTAAAACGCACACTCACTCAAAGTGAGTGTGATCATTGTACGAATTAGTTCAGACTTTAGCCGTGGAGCACTTCAGGAAATCCAGAACAGACTCTTTCTACCCTTCGAATACCCTCCCAATGGCGGTCGGATATCCCATCAAACGGGGTTCAACTTCCAGCTAACCCACCCCGATCAAAGAAACCTACGGACAAGCAGACCAGCTTACTGCAATAGCAGGGACTGCTGTACCGATACAGCGCAGACTGACATAAGCGTTCCAGGCAAAAGCCCCAGTAACAGCACACCCAACCCATTCACGCTAATCAGCAGAGTGGTATCCTGGCTGAAAATTATAGGCTCACGACTTTCAGGTGCATCAAAGTACATCAGCTTGACGATACGCAGATAGTAATAGGCTCCAATCAGCGAGAACAAAACTGCGACTATGGCCAGCCAGACATGCCCTGTTTGCACTATTGCGTTCAAAACCGAGAATTTTGCATAAAAACCAACCGTCGGCGGTACACCCGCCATGGAAAACATCAGCAACAGCATCATGAATGCCAGCCAGGGACTACGCTGACTCAGACCTTTGAAATCATTCAGGTTGTCTGACTCGAAACCCTCCCGCGACAGCAGCATGATCATGCCGAAGGCGCCAAGAGACATCAACACATAAATCACCGCGTAAAACATCGAAGAGCCGTATCCGTCAACATTGCCGCTTATCAACCCGAGCAGCATGAAACCCATATGCGCGATGGTTGAGTAAGCAAACATACGCTTCATGTTTGTCTGGGCTATCGCTGTGATATTACCGATAGCCATCGAGGCTATTGCCAGGATGATCAGCATCCCGGACCAGTCCTGTACCTGCGACTGCAACCCCTCGGCAAGAATGCGCACAGCAAATGCAAAAGCAGCAAGTTTCGGAGCTGACCCGATCAACATCGTCATTGATGTGGGTGCGCCGTGGTAAACGTCAGGCACCCACATATGGAAAGGCACCACACCGAGTTTGAAAGCCAGTCCGGACACAATGAATACGAGCCCGAATGTCAGCAGGGATTTGTTTTCCACACCATGCCTGATCGCGTCGGAAATAACACTCAGTTCGAGAGATCCGGTCGCACCGTATATCATGGACATACCATAGAGCAGCAACCCTGAGGCCAGTGCGCCGAGCACAAAGTATTTCATCGCCGCTTCAGTAGCCTGTGCAGAATCGCGCTGCAGGGCAACCATCGCATAAAGACTCAACGAGAGCAATTCAAGGCCCAGATACAGTGTCAGAAAATGGCTGGCCGATATCATCACCATCATGCCCAATGTGGCGAGCAGTGCCAAAACCATGAATTCACCGCTGAACAAGCCCCTGACCAACAGATATTGGCGTGAATAGACCAGCATCATGGATATCGCCAGATAGGTCAGCAGTTTCAATACATCGGACATCAGGTCATCGACATACATGCCGTTGAAAATATACACGACCCCACTTTCATGCGTACCCACAGTGATAAATGAACACCCTATCAGGGTAAGCAGCACCAGCATGTAAGTAACAGTTCTGTCGGTTTGCTTGATCAGCAAATCAGCAATCAGGATCACACAGGCCATTATCAGCAGAAAGATTTCTGCGCTTGCCGGCATCAAGTTAGTCATCAAATCCATATTCACCTTCTATTAATAGGTCACAACCGCCTACATTGGCAGTTTGGAGCGCGCTACATGTACCAACAGATCATTTACCGACACATGCATGATTTCGGTAAACGGGAAAGGGTATAGACCCATGCCCAAAACGGTCAATGCAAGAATCCCGAAGATCAGTTTTTCTCGCATGTTCAAATCGGTCAGTTCTGCCACATGAGGGTTCGCGACTGCGCCAAAGATCACCCTCTTGTACATCCACAGGGTGTATGCGGCACCGAATATCAATGTGCTTGCCGCTGCAAAGGCATACCAGAAGTTTGCCTTTACCGCGCCCAGGATCACCATGAATTCACCCACAAAACCGCTTGTTCCCGGCAGTCCGCTATTGGCCATTGCAAAAAGCATGAAGAATGCCGCATACACCGGCATGGTGTTGGCTACACCGCCGTAATCGGCGATATTGCGCGAATGCATACGGTCATAAAGCACCCCGATACACAGGAACAGAGCGCCAGAAACAAAACCGTGGGAAATCATCTGCAATAGCGCACCTTCCATACCGTAGGCATTGAATATGAAGAAGCCCAGAGTCACAAAGCCCATGTGCGATATTGAGGAATAAGCCACCAGCTTCTTCATGTCACCCTGAGTCAGCGCCACCAAACCAATGTAAACCACCGCAATCAACGACAACGCGACCATCATGCCCGAAAGGTAGTGGCTGGCATCCGGGACAATGGGCATCGAGAAGCGCAGGAATCCGTATGCTCCCACTTTCAGCATGATAGCCGCCAGAACCACGGAACCTCCGGTTGGCGCTTCCACGTGCGCATCGGGCAACCAGGTATGGACCGGGAACATCGGGACTTTCACCGCAAATGCGAAGAAGAACGCGATGAAAATTAGAATCTGCGCGTTCATTGGAATCTCGACCTGATGGAAATCAAGGATCGAAAAACTCCCGCCCGACTGGTTGTAAAGATAGATAAGCGCAACCAGCATCAACAATGAACCCAGCAACGTGTACAGGAAGAATTTAACCGCGGCATATATACGGTTCTGACCACCCCAAATACCGATGATCAGGAACATCGGGATCAGCATTGCTTCCCAGAACACATAGAACAGAATCGCATCCAGGGCAGCGAATACCCCGATCATTATTCCGGACATGATCAGGAATGCCGCCATATATTGCGCAACTCGCTTCTCGATAACCTGCCATCCTGCCAACACTACTATGGGCGTAAAGAACGCCGTAAGCAGGATGAACAATACGGATATCCCGTCTACACCCAGGTAATAATGGATGTTGAAGCGTGTGATCCATTCATGCATCTCAACAAACTGCATTTCCGATGTGTCACTGAGAAAATTCGTATACAGCGGAATCGTCACCAGAAAGCCAAGCACCGAGCCTATAAGAGCCAGGATACGCGCCAGCGGGGCGTTTCGGTCGTTGCCGGTTGACAACACCAGTATGCCGAAAATTATCGGCAACCAGATTGCAACGCTAATTACGGGTAATCCAAAAATCATGCTGTCTTTCCTTCACTCTTTAAACAGGAGGCGGCAACATTCATTGGCCGCCTGGTACCTGCGCCCAACTATTAGAACCAGTTCCTCACACTCAGCAATACGAATACGCCAATGATCATGGAAAATGCATAGTGATATATATAACCGGACTGTAGATGACGAACCAAACCGGAAATCTTTCCGACCAGCTTGGCGGTGCCGTTGACCAATAAACCATCGATAAGCTTCACGTCACCAAATCTCCACAGCAATTGGCTTACACCCCTTGCGCCACCGGCAAAAAACCAGTCGTTAAATTTATCGAAATAATATTTGTTGTCCAGCAGGGTATAAATGAACTGGAAACGCTTCTGGATTGCCGCAGGAATGTCCGGACGCTTCAGGTAGAAGAAGGCCGAGCTTGCGACACCCGCCAACGCCAGCCAGAACGGAAGGGTAGTGAATGCGTGCAAAGCAATGGTAAATGCACTTTCATCAATCAATTCATGGTGAATAATTTCACCCATTTCGGCAGCAACGTTCCGCTCTGCAACAAATATAGCATCGTTGAAGAAACTGCCATGCAACATCGGGTCATAGGCAAAATATCCGATTACCACTGAAGGGATCGCGAGCAGGATCAGGGGCAGTGTTACAACCCAAGGCGTTTCATGCGGCTTTTGTCCCGGAGCCAGCCCGTGATGATGGTCGTGAGAGACCTCTTCATCGTCATGATCGCCCTGATGGTCATGGTGACCCTTGCCGAATCTTTCCTCCCCATGAAACACCAGGAAGTACATACGGAAAGAATAAAATGCGGTGACGAACACGCCTGCCATCACTGAAAAATATGCGAATCCCGAACCGGGAATATTTGACAGATGAGCCGCCTCGATAATGCTTTCCTTGGAATAGAAACCGGAAAAGAATGGGGTGCCGATCAAAGCCAGCGAGCCGATCAGACCCGTGATCCAGGTAATCGGCATATATTTTCTCAAGCCGCCCATGTTGCGGATATCCTGGTCATGATGCATTGCCATGATCACACTACCGGCACCCAGGAACAGCAACGCTTTAAAGAATGCATGGGTCATCAAGTGGAAGATCGCCACGGAGTATGCGGATGCACCGAGTGCAACTGTCATGTAACCCAATTGGGACAAGGTCGAATAGGCAATTACGCGTTTGATGTCATTCTGGATGATGCCGAGGAAGCCCATGAACAACGCGGTAATTGCACCTATCACCATCACGAATGACAGTGCCGTTTCGGACAGCTCAAACAGGGGTGACATGCGGGAAACCATGAAGATACCGGCTGTCACCATCGTTGCAGCATGGATCAGAGCCGAGATCGGGGTTGGGCCTTCCATGGAATCAGGCAACCATACATGCAGTGGAAACTGCGCTGATTTGCCCATCGCACCTATAAATAGCAAAATGCATATTGCAGTCATCAAACTTACTGTCATCCCCGGGATCGGTGCTATATCATTCGCGTGTTCCGCAGCCATGTTGAAAACCGATTGGTAATCCAGTGTCCCAAACACCATCAAAACCAGACCTATACCCAGCAGAAAACCAAAATCGCCCACCCGGTTTACCAGGAATGCCTTCAAGTTGGCATATATAGCTGTCGGCCTGTCATACCAGAAACCAATCAGCAGGTAGGACACCAATCCAACGGCTTCCCAGCCAAAGAACAATTGCATGAAGTTATTGGACATCACCAACATCAGCATGGAAAAGGTAAACAAAGAGATATAGCTGAAGAATCTCTGGTAGCCCGGGTCTTCCGACATATAACCTATCGTATAGATGTGCACCATCAGCGAAACCGAGGTCACAACCAGCATCATGGTTACCGTCAGCGCATCAATCAGGAATCCCACCTGAAAACTGGTATCTCCCGATGTCAGCCAGTTATATACCGGGCCGTTGAATGTGTTACCTGCCAGGACATCATTGAAAATTGCCAGTGAGGTAAAGAACGAAACTGCCACCAATGCAATCGTTATGCGATGAGACCATGTACGGCCGATCAGCTTGCCGAACAAGCCTGCAATAATGGCGCCTGCAAGGGGAGCCAAGGGAACCAACAGATAAAGATTTTGCATACTCATGCGTGTCAACCTTTCAGGCTGTCTAGATCATCAACATTGATGGTGTTCAGATTCCTGAACAACACAACCAGTATCGCCAAGCCTATGGCCGCCTCTGCGGCAGCCACCGTCAGGATAAAAAACACGAAAACCTGACCTGCCGTATCCCCCAGATAATGTGAGAACGCAACGAAGTTGGTATTGACGGCCAATAACATCATTTCAATCGCCATCAGCAACACGATCAGATTCTTTCGGTTCAGAAATATGCCCACCACACTGATGGCAAACAGCACGGCACTCAGTACCAGATAATGCGACAGAGTCAACACGCTTTTCGCTCCCTTATTAAACTTGAACAGCCAGAATCATCAAACAAACCAATACGACGCTCCCAACCATCCACAATCAGACCCCGGACTGATCCTTGCCAGTTGCCTTCATAGGCACGATGCGCAAACGATCAGCTTTCTTGACAGCGATTTGTTCCGGAATGACTTGTGACTTGGAATCTTTTCTGCGACGTAGCGTCAAGGCAATCGCGGCAACCATCGCTACCAGCAAGATAACCGCTGCAATCTCGAATGGGTAGACATAATCGGTATAGATCAGGCGTCCCAATTCTTTGGTGTTGCTGTAATCGGCGGCATGCTTGCTGGCAATCATGCTTCCGGAAGTTTCCGATGAACCCAGCACCCAGATCATTTCAAATGCCATCAATCCGGCCAAAGCCGCTCCAAATGGCAGCCAGCGCCAGAAGCCCTCGCGCAGCTTGGATATATTGATATCAAGCATCATCACAACAAAAAGAAACAGAACCATCACTGCGCCGACGTAGACCAGCACAAGGGTAATTGCCAGGAACTCAGCCTCCAGCAGAAGCCATATTCCGGATGAACTGATGAAAGCCAGCACCAAAAACAGTACTGCATGCACCGGATTCCGCGCGGTTATCACCCGTAACGCTGCAAATACGAGCAAAGCCGCAAACAGATAAAACACTACGGTTTCAAAGTTGCTGGTAAGAAAATTCATTAACTATCCCTCAATCCTGCTTAACGGTATTTCGCATCAGATCCACGATCCCTGGCAATCTGCTCTTCATACTTGTCGCCTACTGCCAGCAACATATCCTTGGTGTAATAAAGGTCGCCCCGCTTTTCGCCGTGGTACTCGAAAATTCGCGTCTCCACGATCGCATCCACAGGACAGGATTCTTCGCAGAATCCGCAGAAGATGCATTTGGTAAGATCGATATCATATTGGGTCGTACGCCGTGTTCCATCCTCACGTTCCGCGACTTCGATCTTGATTGCCAGTGCAGGACATACAGCTTCACACAGCTTGCAGCCTATGCACCGCTCCTCACCATTAGCGTAGCGCCTTTGCGCATGCAAACCGCGGAACCGATGACTTTGCGGAGTCTTTTCTTCCGGGAACTGCACGGTGATCTTGCGCGCGAAAAAATATTTCCCGGTCACTGACATACCCTTCAGCAACTCGTAGAGCATGAAGGTCTTAAAGAAATTCTTGATCATTTGCATACCATATCCTCCGCTTTTACCAAACCCAGAGCGGGGTCTGCATCCACGCGGCAATTACTACCACCCAGATGATGGTTAAGGGAATGAAAACCTTCCAGCCCAGCCTCATCAACTGGTCGTAGCGATAACGCGGAAATGTTGCGCGGAACCACAGGAACAAAAACAGAATGAACGAAATCTTGCCCAGCAACCAGATAAAGCTGTCCGGCAAAAATGGAAGCGGTGACAACCATCCGCCAAGGAACATGATCGAGGTCAAAGTCGCAATCAGTATCATGTTGGCGTATTCAGCCAGGAAGAACAACGCGAAGGCCATTCCGGAGTATTCGACGTGGAACCCCGCCACAATCTCCGACTCTCCCTCGGCCATATCGAAAGGCGCGCGGTTGGTTTCTGCCACACCCGAAATCAGGTATACAAGAAACATAGGGAACAGAGGAATTATGTACCAGTTCAGCAGACCGAGACTACCTTGTTGCCCGCGTACGATTTCGCCCAGGTTCATGCTCTGGGAAACCATAAGCACACATACAAGGGCAAACCCCATCGCTATTTCATAAGAAACAATCTGAGCCGCGGAACGCACAGCCCCGAGAAATGCATACTTTGAATTGGATGCCCATCCGGCGATGATGATCCCGTACACCCCCAATGATGTCATCGCCAAAAGATACAACAATCCGGCATTGATATCTGTCAGCACAACACCTTCAGTAAATGGGATCACGGCCCAAGCTGCCAGCGCAGGCGCTAAAGCCATGATGGGGGCCAGCACAAAGAGGAATTTGCTGGAACCGCTCGGAATGATGATTTCCTTGAACAGCAACTTCAAACCATCGGCAACCGGCTGCAACAACCCGAAATATCCCACGCGATTCGGACCAATCCGAATTTGCATATAGCCGATCACTTTGCGTTCCGCCAATGTCAGATACGCTACAGCACCCATGATCGGCATGATGATGGCCATGATTTTTATCAAAGTCCAGATTGGAAGCCATGCCTGACCCAGGAACCCTTCACCGGCCTCATGTATCATCTGCAGAATTTCCATCACACGCGCTCCACGGTAATTGTTCCGAACATCCCGCCCAGCCCAGCAGTTTCGGGATGTCCGGCCGCCACACGCACCACCCCACTGGGCAACGCATCATCGACAGCAACAACCAGATTCACACTGCCAGAGCCCTGGCTCACCTTTACCGTATCTCCGGGAGCAGCACTTGTCCTGCCCAACTCCGAACTATTCATCCAGACTTGCGGTTTGGCTGCATCAGCGGTTAACTGCAAGGAAGCGGATCGGCGCACGACTGAATCTGTCGCATAGATGGGTACATCGCTGACGCGTTGCAAGCCCTTGGTCGCCGAGACCTGCTCAACCTCGACACCGCTGATATCGTTATTCAGCTTGGCTGAAACATCCGAATCTTTCAGCAGTTCTGCAAGTACCGCTTCTGAGTTGTCATATTCAAAACCGGGCAATTCCAGAAGATTGCCCAATACTCGCAATACCTTCCATGCCGGCCGAGACTCTCCCAAAGGTTTGACAGTCCCCTTGAAGCTCTGTACCCGACCCTCGGTACTAATGAACGTACCGGATGTTTCAGTAAACGGGGAAATTGGAAACAGCACGTCGGCGTAATCAACTGCACTATGCTTGTATGGAGACATCGCAACCACAAGATCGGCAGCCTTCATTGCTGAAACCGCTTGATGAGGATTTGCCGTGTCCAATTCAGCTTCCACATTCAACAACAAATATGCCTTGCGCGGGGATTCCAGCATCGCAGCTGCGTTCAGGCCGTTCGAACCCGGAGTCGCCTGTGCAATATATCCGCCTACGCTATTCGCTGCTTCGCCGATAAATCCGAACTTTCCGTTTGTCAACGCAGCGATCTGTTGCGCCAATGACTGAAGTTGCGCGGCTTGCGGATGCTGTTGCGAGAAATTCCCCAGCAACACTGCAACACGCTCGCCACCGAGCAGACTCTTGGCCATAGCCAGCGCATCGGCATTGGCAACAGAAGGCTTGCCATTTTTTTCGGCAGCCACTGCCTGCGCTACTTGCGACAATGTTTCAACCAGCAGATCCGGAGCAACTATGGCTTTATTTGCAATCTTCATCAGGAGATCGTCATCTGCCGAATGGATCAGGTTGGCCTGCGCCCCCCGCTTCACAGCCTGACGAATACGGGCTGCCAATAACGGATGATCTTTGCGCAGGAAGCTTCCGACGATCAGAATCCGGTCCACATTGCTTATATTGGCAATCTGCATACCCAACCAGAGTGCCCCGGCACGTTTGCCGTCCGCGCTAAAATCTGACTGGCGCAAACGGAAATCAATATTGTCGCTGCCTAGACCGCGCATCAATTTTTGCAGCAGATACATCTCTTCAAGCGTGCTATTCGGGGTGACCAACGACGCTATCTGCTCTGCTCCAGCTGAAGTTTTGACCTGACGCAATGCATTTGCAACATATTCGAGAGCGACCTGCCACTCCACTTCCAGCCAATTCCCGCCTTGCTTGATCATTGGTTTGGTCAGTCTATCCGGAGAATTCAATCCTTCATAACTGTAACGATCCCTGTCTGATATCCAGCATTCGTTGATGCTTTCATTCTCGACAGGGGTAACACGCATAACCTTGTTACTTTTTACATGTACGGCCAGATTTGAACCCAATCCGTCATGCGGACTTACCGACTTGCGACGGGACAATTCCCACGAACGAGCGGTATATCTGAATGGCTTGCTAGTCAGCGCCCCAACCGGGCACAGATCGATCATGTTTCCGGAGAGCTCTGAATCCACGGAACTGTTCACGAAACTCATGATTTCGGAATGCTCACCGCGGAACGCCATACCCAACTCCATCATGCCGGCGATTTCCTGACCGAAACGAACGCAGCGGGTACACTGGATACAACGGCTCATTTCCTCGGTCGAGATCAGCACCCCGACATCTTTATGCTCGACGACGCGTTTTTCTTCGGTATAGCGCGAAGAAGAGCCGCCATAACCCACAGCAAGATCCTGCAATTGACATTCGCCACCCTGGTCGCAAATGGGGCAATCGAGCGGATGGTTGATAAGAAGGAACTCCATCACACCTTGTTGTGCCTTGACCGCCATTTCGGA
>JBGSMU010000043.1:0-3220 GCA_041739955.1 Gallionella sp.
ACAACCGGAAACGGCAACACTCGACACTGGGCTACAAGTCACCAATGAAGTTTCTGGAAGACTGGCTTATTGCTCAGCAGAAAGAAAAGCTGGTAGCATGAACGCCACTTCTTGGAAGACGAAAAACCGAGGGAAGCTCACTTCTGTCATGGCCTTGTGACATTTTACACATTACCCAGCGGCACAGACCGCTGACCCAGCCTGATGAGGGACGTACCGGCATCCCAGCTCAGTTTCCCAATTTATATAAATACAATAAAGCAAGAATATTTCGTCTTATGAGCCTAACAACCGCCAACCCGAGCACAGTCTTAGGTGCACGTGCGTCCACTGCGGGCGATGTGTTTCATGAGCTTTGGGCGTTGCGCACAGCTTTTGGGCTCATCACCCCGAAAACTGATCTGAAAGCGGTCACCGTTGAAGGTATTGCAGTGCCGCCGGGCAGCACCCATGTCTATGACGGCGTTGACTGTGGGTTGTTCTACGGCGATGTATCGCTCGAACGCGCCAGTCGCGTCGAATTTGTGCAACTCAAATATTCGACCGCCAATCCGGACATGGCATGGACGGTAGCACGCCTGACGGCAAACAGCGCCAAAAAGGGCAACTGCAACAACTCAGTTATTCGCAAATTGGCGACGGATTTTGCGAACGCCCAAGGAAGAATGGCCGCCGGCGCAAAACTGGTCACCAAGCTGATTAGCATTCAACCACTGGCGTCCGAAGTTGGCGATGTTATCTCCAAAATCCGTGCTGGCGACAACAGCGACCCTAACGCCACCAAATTTGCTGCGGCGTCCGGACTATCCGGCCCGCAGCTCTTGGCATTCCTAGACGCGCTCGATTTTTCCGATATGGGCTCTGGATCACGGTCTGCCTTGCAAGACGCAATTGCAAAGGAACTCTCCCAAATGTCGGCCGACAAGGCCGATACTTTGGTTTTGCAGATGCAATCACACATCCGGATGCTCATGCTTCCAGGAGCGGCGCAAGATATCTTAACCAGCAGCACCGTCCTCAGCTGGTTTGGCATCAGCACTCTATCGGCGCTGTTTCCGGCTCCTGCCGACTTGCAGCCGATGGTCGATGCCATCCAGCGCGCCCCAGCAAAGGAGGTGCGCGATGCGCTCCTTGCCGGCAACCAACTGGTCTGTCTTTACGGATTGGGGGGGTGCGGCAAGACTACGACGATGCGACAGGTACAGTCGCTTCTACCTGCCGGGTCGGTCAGCATCCTATTCGATTGCTACGGAGCTGGCCGCTACAGCCATTCAAACGATAGGCGACATCTTCCAGAAAACGCCTTTCTACAAATCATCAATGACCTTGCCATGTCGCAGGGCATTCCCTTGCTGCTTGCCAAGCAATCAAGCCAGCTGGTAAACATTCGCACATTTATCGAACGTATAAAGCAATCGGCAGAACTCCTCGCAAAGGCGTCTCCTGGCGGCCTGCTCACCATCCTGATCGACGCAGCGGACAATTCCATCTCAGTCGCCGAACGTGATTCAACCGCATCGACATGTTTTGTTTGGGATATCGCCACTGCCGATTTACGCGAATTGCCGGCCAATGTGCGCATCGTTATGAGTTCGCGTACGGGTCGAAAGGATCGCCTCCGGTTATCCACGAAAACAAAACAAATCGAATGCCCGCCTTTCACGCTCACGGAAACACGCGCATATGTAGACAAGCGTATCCCTGGTTTAGCCGATGACTGGCTCAATCAATTTCACGCACTATCGAAGGGGATAGCCCGCGTTCAGGCCTACGCCTTCAAGAAAGGTGGTACATCTTCAGTCGATGTTTTGGATGCCTTGCGCCCAAGCGGCAAAGGTCTCGACACGGTGCTACAGGAGCTTTTCCAAGATGCATCCAAGAAAGGTGGTCAAGACTTTTACGAACGCTGTGTTGCTGCTATCGACACGCTTCCCGGACCTATTCCACTGACACATCTGGCGGCAGTTTGTGGAAGCACTGATGCAGTCGTCCGCGACTTCATATCCGACGTAAGCCCGACGCTTCGCATTGAGGAAATCGATACCATCACGATCGCCGATGAAGATGTCGAAGACTTCCTGGCGGCAGAAGGTTACTCACGACATATGCAAACACTCACCGAAGCCTGTAACTATTTTCAAACAATCTATCGTACAGACACCTACGCAGCCACCCACTACTGTGATCTACTGGCTGAAGCGGGCCGAGCTGCCGAAATCCTGCCGCTGATCCAGATAGATGTCGTACCTGCCGGCATTCCAGACCCCATTGTGCGGCGAGAGGTACAGCTACGCCGACTCCGTCTGGCTCTTGCCGCATGCCGTAAGGAAAACAACGCGGTCGATATTCTCAAGGTAATCCTGCTAAGCGCTGAGGCCGCGAAAGACGAAGTAGCACTGAGGCAGTTATTGGAACGAGAGGCTGATCTGTCCGTCCGCTTCGCCAGCGGCTCCTTGCTACGATTGGTTCTTGCGGACCGCGATACCTACCCAAAACAAGGGTCAATCCTAGTCCATGACGCGCTGCGCGCGGCACTGGTGGGCGACAAAATCACTGCTACCGAACAGCTCCGCCTATACGAACATTGGATGCAGCGTCGAAAGGAGGCGGACAGTAACCATGAATGGGAGCAGTCGGAGGATGATCTAGTAGCATTCGCTCAAACCATAGTAGTCCTTCGGGGAGCTAAGTACTTCGTCGAGCGTATTCAAGACTGGCGACCGCCGTCGTTTCGCTTGATCATCGGACTCAAACTAGTTCCCCAGCTCCTCTCCTGTGGCCATCGAAACATTATTGAAGAGGCATACACTGAAAAGTTGGTACCAGAACGGTGGAACTTATTGCTCACCGTGCCATTAGCCTTATCCGGCTATGCCATTCAGAAGGTCAGGCTGGAAGCAGAACTCACGGCGTTAAGTAAGCGCTTCGTTCCCGATCTTCGCAGTGTCCATTCCCATAGCGGCGAAACGTGGCAATTTCAGTATCTGGAAGTCATCGTTACCGCATGCGAGATAGGATACGCCTTAGGGGTGGAACGTACCGTTTTGCAACGCGTCCTGGCGCTAGTGCTGGATCATCGCGTGCTTATCCGGTTGTCACAGACACCTACCAGATGTAGTGTTTCGTGATTTTACGGAGTAAAGCTCTGCGTAGGTCGGGGCAGTGACATCGCCAGCGATCCCGAGCAGGGATCGGAAGGCGTTGAAGGGGTAGAAGCGTC
>JBGSMU010000108.1:0-5279 GCA_041739955.1 Gallionella sp.
CGTGGCCGCTGAAATCAGATCCATCACCAACCGCGCTTTCCGGGCCAATGCGAAAAACACGGCGACAGAGGCGGATGATGCGTTACACAGCGAGGCATTACACAGCGAGGCATCGGAAAAAAAAGCCGGTGAAGCTGTCGCGGTCAAACCAAAGCGCACAAAGAAAGCTGCCGCAACCGAACCCGCCGAGCCGGTCGCCAGTTGATCGAGCTGAACCACCACCAAGCCAGAGCAGTCAACGCCGAAGGGCATTGCTCTATTCTGGCTTGCCCGGGGTCGGGTAAGACCCGCGTGCTCTCCATGCGCGCAGCCCGACTTCTCTCCGAAAACAAAACAGGACGGCTGTGCGCCGTCACGTTCACCCGAGACGCCGCCGCCGAGCTAAAGACGCGCATCCTGCAATTATGCGGGGAACGCGAGACGCAGCGCCTTTCGGTCGGCACGTTCCACTCTGTTGCGCTATCCCAGATACGCCGCTTGAAACCCTTGTCCGGTATCAAATTGCTATCGGACGGCGAGCGCATGGGGTTGTTGAGGCGGTGCTACTCGCAGTACAAATGCCGCGCACCTTTCGAGGAAGTGCTATCGGCCATCGATCGAGCCAAATCAAAGCTGGGCGAACCCGCATTCGTGGATATTGCCATTGAGGATGTATACCACGCCTACCAAGGGTTGCTGGTCACGGAACGCTGTATGGACTTCTCGGACATTCTCCTAACCGTCGTGAACGGCATCCGGGATGAAAACATCAAGCCGCTCTCGATCAAGTGGTTGTTGGCCGATGAGTTTCAGGACGCTGATGAGGTGCAGGCTCAATGGGTGATCGAACACGGCAAGGCCGGTGTCGAAATCACGATTGTTGGTGATGACGACCAGAGCCTGTACTCATTCCGCAATGCGCTCGGTTACGAAGGGATGCGGCGTGTTTCCCAACTGCTGGTTTCACAAGAAATCACCCTGCCCGTCAATTACCGGTGCGCACCCAACATCCTGGCACGCGCGGCCACCCTTATTGCACACAACCAGAACCGCGCCAACAAGTCGACCCGGGCCGACCAAACCTCAATCGGCAGCATCAAAATCCACCGCGCCGCCGACCGCTTCGATGAGGCGAGCCGCGTCGCCACTGCGATTAAGGAATCCCCGGGGCAGTCCTGGGCGATTCTGGCCAGAACCAATAGCCTGTTGGAATTCGTGGAGGCAAAGTTGTTGGCCAATGGCATCGCCTACCGTCTGGCTGGTGGGCGCTCAGTTTGGGATGGGATTGCTGGCAGCGCGTTGGTCGGGCTGCTCAAGAGCTTGCAATCCGACAACTGGACTGGGATGGCCAACGCCTTGTCGATGAGCGGCATCAAGTCTGAATTGCTTAATCTGGATCATCCTCACAAGACCTGCGACCAGATGCTGGGAATGATTCTGGCGCACTTGTCCGGCAGTGACGATGAGCGCTCGATCAAGATCATCGAGAGCGCGAAGCGTGGCATTTGTGAATGGCGGCAACAAATCGAGGTGGGTAATGTTTCGCTTGCCGTCTATGCGGCATCGAACTGGCTGGCGGAGCGCGCAAAATCCGACAGTGGCGGCCTCCTTAAAATGCTGGCCAACACCATTGCGCGGCTTAAAGGCACGTTGGCGCAGCGCCTGAATACCCTGACGAGACTAATCGACAACGGCGATACCGTAACCGGTGTGGTTCTCTCAACACTTCATGGCAGCAAAGGGCTTGAGTTCGACTGCGTGTGGATCATCGGCGCGGAAGACAGCAACCTGCCCCACCCTAACTCGACCGAAGAGGATGAGCGGCGATTGTTCTATGTTGGTATAACGCGAGCCAAGAATAGGCTTGAGATAAGCAGCTCGCTGGAGGATGGGCTGGAGTCCCGCTTCGTCAAAGAGGCGGAACTCCTTTGAATTCATTATCCATTTGCGCGATGTAGCATATCCCGCTTCAATGGGTAAATACTTCGACCGTCTTCCCATGCGGACCTTGGGGACGAGGCACAACCCGGAGAATGCAATGGGGTTTTGAACGGATGCTTCAGGGACGGAGCCTCACAAAATCAATTGGGCTACGTCCCCATGTCGTTGCCAGTCTTCCCCGATTGCCAGTGCAAAAAATAATTCTCGATGTCGTGCGACAGCGCCCAGTCATAAACCCCCTGATGGTAAGGCCGCCACCTTTGCGCATTCGCGCGGTCGGTGACAGTCAGGTCGGTCACCACCTTGCCGAGGTCGTGGCAGATTCCAGCCAGGAACACGGCCAGCCGCCAGCGCGGTTCTATCACCCGCCTTTGCTGTGGTGTGGTCACGCCGCGTATCAGCTTGCCCTCGGTTTGTTGCAGCGCCCATAACCCGACTTCGAGAGAGTGACGCAACATGCCGCCCGCACCGCGATGATGATGCGCTTGCGAGGCCGGCAAGAGATGAACAAAGGCGGCAAGGCGCAACATCGCCGGGTTGTAGTGAGTGGCGAGCAGCTCCGCGTTGGCAATCAAATTGTGAATCCCGCCCGTGAGTTCGTGTTGTGTGGCGAGCAGCTCTGCGGGGGCATACACCGGCAATCCCTCCATGAATGGCGGGTAGCGCGGTATCCTTTGCAAGTCTTCAATCCGCCTGGCAGACGCAAGCTGTTTGATTTGCACAGCATCATGCGCGCCCGGCAGAAAGCGGAATTTGCGTAGCAGTCGATCAGTCAGGGTTTCCATGAATCAGAACAGCCGGAACGCCTTGCCGATGACCTGGCTGGCTGGCACCAGGCCAACCGCTTCATACCGGGAATCCAGACTTAGCGGGTGATCGGCCATTGCATAGTAGTGACCAGCGGGGATTACGCCACTGAACCCCAGCTCCCGAATCGGTCGCCCGGTGCTGGTCGCAGGCTTTGCCTCTCCCACGAACTCTCCGTTGACATAGTATTTGTGGTCGCGCGACTCGACAGAATCGCCCGCCGCGCCCATGACGCGCTTCAAGAAGCGTGTGCCTTGCGGATACAGAAAATCGCTCTGGTAAGTGAATGCAACGTACTCTCCTCGTTTGGGGAAGTCGCCTTTCTCTATGATATACAGCGCGCCCGGCAGGCTTTGGCTTACGTTGACGGCAAACTCATAGCGTAGCGAGAAAGCGAGATAGACAAGCATCAGCAGAATGTATGCTTTGTACTGGCGGCACAGATGCGCGTGCAGCACATCCATCTTGACCGAAAACCAGAATAACGCCTTGAGGGATCGAATGTCTTCCATGCAACAATTGTTGCGCGGGAAGCACTATAAAATCAGGTGGGTTCTGAGCAATTATGCGCAGAATCTGTGTTGCAATTTATGGGGTGGTGTGAACAGCGATCATCTTGGATAGCGTATCCAAAACATTGTTCACGCGGTAACCTGCCCTTCAGCTTCTCTAAATGCCGGCCCCAGCAACACTCGCGGCATCCTAAAATTCGTGAACTAATAGTCGATAGTAGGCAATATAATCAACATTGATCGACTACTGGATGCGAATTTTCTTGTAAGGCTAACAATGAATGAATAACGTTGATCCATTTAAAGTTTTTATTACCGATCCTGAAATGCAGCAGCGACTCGCCAAGCACATTGCTTTGAGGTGTTTTCGGAATTCAATCTTGGAAGATTTGCACGCTGGAAAAGTTCCAGATTCCAGAAGCGGCGACTATTCAGATGTCGTAGTCCATACGCCTTATGGGGAAATTCCGTGGAATGAATTATCGCGATTCAACGATGCTGAGATGAAAGAACTGATGATTGATGTGGTGAACCACACGTACCATTTCATCCAGGAACTGTTCGACGATGAACGAGGAGGTGAACTGCTCCTTAAATTGGCTAATAAAGACCCCGCACCTGATTGGGATGATCCGAAATAAATGTACGGGTTTTTACCCAGCAAAGAATTTCTTCGCTTCACTGAAGCGAAAGTTCGAGGCGGATAGGTAAGCGTAGTTCTAACTGTGCATCCCGACCGTCTCCACCTCGGCCAAAGCGGTCGGTCGCGTTGCCTCGAACACAATTGACCATGAGTGACCGCTTTCTGGCATGATATCGAAGAGGCGCTATAGCAGTTATGTGCCATCTGCCGACTGTCACGGGGCGGCGCTTGAACGACCGGTGCCTGTAGTGCAGCGGCCGTTGGCGAGTAGAATGTCTCTCAGGCAGCAGTCGGCCAGCAAGCGCCAGTCAAGTTTGGAAACTCACCGCCATAAAGCAGCCGTTGATCTTACACAGGATTGTGGACCTATCAGTCGTTCGCTTACACCATGAAGGCAGTTGTGTATGCGTGATGAATCTCGATTATTCCTGTTCAAGTGTCTTTTGCAATAACTGGATCGAGTCGAGAATATCTGCAAAACGCAATCCAAAATCAGTCAGGTAATACTCTACACGCGGAGGGGACTCTGGAAACACTCGCTTCTCGACAATCCCAAAATGTAAAAGTTTACGCAGCCGCTCGTTGAGCACCTTGGCTGAAAGTCCGTCGATTGCGTTCTCCATTTGACCCGGACGATTCACGCCTTGACGGATCATCTCGACCACACTCAACGACCATTTGCAACCGACCACACTTTCCATCATCTGCCCTACGGTAAGGTGTGCATTATCCAAAATATTTATTTCATTATTCATCAGCAAGATGTACCAGAAAGTAAGTAGGTTACCGTTTTGTGCCCGCTTGTTGAGGGTTGTGGGCCTAGACTACAGTGGGCTCCCGTTAATTACAACATGAGGAGAAAAAAATGAAATCCATGATTAGAATCGGCTTGCTGGGTAGTCTGCTGAGTGTGACGAGTGCCGCAATTGCGAGCGATGTTCCATATCCCAATGGCTACCGTGACTGGCATCATGTGAAGAGCATGGTAATCGAGGATGGCCATCCATTATTTGGTGCGTTTGGCGGAATCCATCATTTGTACGCCAACAAAAAAGCTTTGGAAGGTTATCAGCATGGAAAATTCTCCGATGGATCGGTGATTGTTTTTGATTTATTGGAAGCCAATCACGCTGGCAATGCTGTCACCGAAGGTGAGCGCAAAGTGGTCGGTGTGATGCACAAAGACCGCAAGAAATATGCTGAAACTGGCGGCTGGGGATTCGAAGGTTTCGCCGGTGATTCAAAAACACAACGTGCGGTGGGTAAAGATGCCAAGACTGCCTGCTTCAGCTGCCATGAACCGCACCAGGATCGCGGCTATGTATTCAGCAATCTGCGAGACGCCAAGAAATGAGTGCGCAGAGAATGGGCACGCCTGCACCAGAGTGGCAAGTGAG
>JBGSMU010000125.1:0-3226 GCA_041739955.1 Gallionella sp.
ATCGGCCTGTCGATTACTGGCTACTTCGTGGTGCGCATCGTCTGGCGGCTGGCGGTGATTTTGAAATGGCGCACCCGCCAACGGCAGCACACGAACCGACCTTAAATATAAACCTGAATTCCTGTGTT
Source organism: Gallionella sp. (assembly GCA_041739955.1). GTDB lineage: Bacteria > Pseudomonadota > Gammaproteobacteria > Burkholderiales > Gallionellaceae > Gallionella. The sequence continues at coordinate 129 of JBGSMU010000125.1, forward strand.
GCACCACGCATAGCTAAAGTGCACGGAGAAGAACAAGAAGTTATCGGTGAATCGGGAATCGGGAATCGGGAATCGCCTTTTGGTTGAACGCCAAATCTCAGGCAACCCGTTGAACACCCTTCGTGATCTTCGTGTGCTTCGTGGTTAAATGAGTTTTTAGGGATAAATCTTCCTGCATGGCGACGGCCATGAAAAAGCGCGGCATTGCCGCGCTTTATTCCCAGTCTTTCCCGCGCTGGCAAAAACCCAGACAAATCTAAAAGCTGGATCCCCGCTTTCGCGGGGATGACGAATCAATCAGCAACTCGTTAAGTATTTTGCACCACGATCTTCGGGAACGCCGCGCTGTGATCCTGAGCCATCTCGGCAACCTTGACCGCGATGCGGCGAGCGATCTGTTTGTAATCCCTGGCGATGTTTCCGTCCGGGTCAGCCACCACGGTCGGGCTGCCGGAATCGGCCTGTTCGCGGATGCGGATATCCAGCGGCAGGCTGCCGAGGAATTCGGTGTTGTAGTCGGCGCACATCTTCTCGCCGCCACCCGCACCGAAGATATGCTCTTCATGGCCGCACTTGGAGCAGATGTGCGTACTCATGTTCTCGACGATGCCGACGATCTTGATGCCGACCTTCTCGAACATCTTGAGTCCCTTGCGAGCGTCCATCAGCGCGATGTCCTGGGGTGTGGTGACGATGACCGCACCGGTGACCGGCACTCTTTGCTCCAGTGTAAGCTGGATGTCGCCGGTGCCCGGCGGCAGATCGACGATCAGGTAGTCGAGATTATCCCAGCTCGTCTGGTGCAACAACTGATCGAGCGCCTGCGTGACCATCGGGCCGCGCCACACCATCGGTGTGTCTTCGCCGTCGATCATGAAGCCGATAGACATCGCCTGTATGCCGTGGTTCATCATCGGCTCCATCGACTTGCCGTCCTTGGATACCGGCTGGCCGGAGATCCCCAGCATGGTCGGCTGCGACGGGCCGTAGATGTCGGCATCCAGCATACCGACACGTGCGCCTTCTGCCGCCAGGGCCAGTGCCAGATTGACCGCGGTGGTGGATTTTCCCACGCCGCCCTTGCCGCTCGCAACGGCGATGATATTCTTCACGCCATCGACCAGTTTGACGCCGCGCTGCACAGCGTGCGGCACGACTTTGCTGGAGACGTTGGCGCTCACTTTACCGGCGCCGGACAGGGATGTTTTCAGGTGGCCTTCTACCATCGCGCGGATCTCTTCCCACACGCTCTTGGCCGGATAGCCGAGCAAGATGTCGAGCGACACATCGCTGCCGCTGACCTTGACGTTCTTGACGGATTTGCCGCTGACGAAATCCTTCTGTGTATTCGGATCGATCAGGTTCTTCAACGCATTCTGTACATCTGCTTCGCTAAAACTCATTACTTACTCCTGTAGGTGATTCAAGTTGCGATTTTAAACCAACCGACTTGTTTTGTCGGGTATTTATCCCGTCATCTGGGACGATAGTTCTCTGCCGCCCAATGCACGATATCCGTATGGGGAAAATCATCCCACTCGCCATAGGTCTGCCTCGCCTGTGTCACCATACCGTCCACATCGGCCACTTCGACATCACCTTCCATGATGTACCGCAGACCTTTCAAACCGCCGCATTGCACGCGCATCTCCTGTGCATGGGTCAGCGGGCCTTCGGCATGGGTCTTGTGCAGCGCAAACGAAAAGCTGTGGCGCAATGCACCGTACAGCTCCATGCACTGCTTATATCCCGCCACCCTGTCACACCCCACCACTTCTCGCTCGGCAACATTGTATTTTTCGGCTTTGGAGCACGATGCACAGTGCGTCAGGATGGATCTCTCGAATGGGCAGGGACGCGCGATCGAGGTCGTGAGGACTTGCCGATACGCGGACTCGTCCATCACCCCGCCACTCAGTCATCCCCCAGTTCCGGGGCGGGGTCGCGGATCTGGTTGAGCAGGTCTTCGGCGTGAAGTTCGTTATCGGCAAATATCACCTTGATCACGCATGTCGCGTCCGCGGCCAGTTCGCCGCGAATTGTTTTCGCGCTGCTTGACGCATCGCGGTATGCCTCATGTTGCCCGAGTATTTCCAGACGGCGGATGGGCTTTTCAAATATCTTGTATACGAAATAAGGCATATCGATCTTTCAGGAAGTACTGCCGGGTTTGAGGAAAGTCACCACATTTGATCCCGGGGCGTTCTTGGTCGAGCAACTGCCCTCGCCCACCCCGGCCAGCTGTTCGGCCTGATGCAACAGGTTGATCACGTCAACGTAGTGTTTCTGCTTGACCATCATCAGCGCTGTCAGTCCGCCTTCGTTGCGCGCGGTAACTTCCGCTCCCGCCTCGAGCAGTGCCTCGACCACGGCGGTTTCGCCGTAGCCTGCCGCCAGCATCAGCGGACGGACGCCATAGCCTATCGGCGCCTCGATGTTCGCGCCGGCGTCGATCAGAGCTTGCGTGACTTCGGCGTGACCGTGCTTCATCTCGAAGTTGTAAACGGATTTCATCAACGGAGCCCATCCCTGTTCATCACCCAGATTCACATCCGCGCCCTGTTCCAGCAGCTGCGCCACCAAAGGCAAGCTGCCCGCGTGTGCGGCGATCATCAGGGGAGTGGCGCCGCTGTCATCGCGACAATTCACATCTGCACCGGCAGACAGCAACTTCTTCACCAGTTCAATATCTCCCGCTTTTACGGCAGTAATCAAATCAGCTGACATATGCAACCCTCCTTAATTCCAAATTCCTCATTTGAACCACGAAGAACACTAAGACCGCGAAGAACAACAAAAAGTTACTTTTAAAAAATGGGGTCCACTTTTTTGGGTAATCGTCCAATATCATGAACCCCATGAATCGGGGTTGGCAAGAATATCGACCGTGGTCGATAACTCTCAAAACCTCTGTGATCTTCGTACACTTCGTGGTGAAGCGAGTTATTCAGGTTAATCCCTAGTACCATGTAACAATTATAATTTCGGATAAAGACGCGTCAGCTTGGTCCGCGCATCCGAAGTTGTAAATTGCCAGTTAATCTTTTTCAAGCTGTTGTTTCGGTCTTGCTCCCATGCAACCACTTCGGCCTTCATGC
>JBGSMU010000159.1:0-7186 GCA_041739955.1 Gallionella sp.
GTCGTTGAAACTCCGGCAGCGAGCGCGGGAACGGCAGATCGTCTCGCTCAAGTACGTCGATAACCATGATTATTCCACTTGGGGGCAGATACTCAACATACTACCGCTAGTGGATGTCTGTGACAACCGGATAAGCACGCAGCAAAGTTCTACCCGGGAACTCCAAGGCTTGCTTTGCTCCCCATCGAAAAGTAATTGAATTCGCGTGCATGGTTACCCTGAGGAGCGCAATATCCATTGCCCGAAATATTAGTACCTTATGCACTTGTTTGGTTATTAAGGCGCTTCATATCAGTTATAATCACCCGACTATTTTCGGCTGTATTGCAACCTGATTTATGAAGAAGCTGTGCCGGCGTTTTATCGGTAGCTATGGGTTGTGTTCAATTTTTGCCCAGGAGTGGTAACTCGAATAATGGAGGCCTGCTATCTGGTTCTGGCAGGCGTTTTTTTGTGAAGTTGTGGTTTGTATATTCAAGTCGGGTGCAATGGCGCGATGCCTGTTGTGGCCGAAGTCTGGTTTGTGAGTATCGGGGATGGTAATGACAACATATCGATGGGCGGGCTGTTAATCATGAAAAATTTAATGCGCTATCAAATTCTCGCGTTTGTGCCTCTGGTAGTTCTATTGGCTGGAGCTAGCTTCTTCCATGATCTGGTGAGGTTCGCGATCGACACCAATTTTGTGATGAATGCGATCATACTGGGTGGGATGCTGGTGGGCGTGGCGATCATGCATCAATTGATTTGGAGTGTGCGCCGTCAATCGCGCAAGGCTGACGAGTTCATCAATCTGGTCAAGCAGGGCCATACGATGAAGGATGTTTTAAAGAACCCTGATCTGGGCAGATCCGACATCGGGCTGGTGTGCGATTACCTGGTTCACGATTACGAAGGCGTCGGCGGCAATCAGGAAGAGGTTGTTGAGGCCGGGCTGCGTTCCCTGCATGTCACGCTTGACTCCCGACAGGAGTTGGCTCAATTCCTGGTCGGATTCATGGTCGCGCTCGGACTGATGGGGACATTCATCGGTATTCTGGAAACGCTGGTTGAGATCGGCAACATGATCGGCGGGTTCGCCACTTCCGACATGCAGGATATCGACAAGTCATTCATGGGCTTGATCAGCGACCTGACCAAGCCGCTCAAGGGTATGGGTACCGCGTTCAGCGCCTCGATGTTCGGTTTGCTGGGTTCGCTTTGCCTGGGTCTGACCATGGTCAATGTGCGGCGCTGTACCGAAGAATTCCTCACCGGCATGCGTCATGCGATCTTCCAGCTTTTGAAAGACCGTCGTTCCGGACGGGTGGATAACGTTACTGGCAAGCACAGGCGCTTTGTCGATGATTCGGGGATGATGCGGGAGTCGGGCGAGCTTTTCAGACAGAGCATGGAAGTTCAAGCGAAGCTGATCGATAAACTTGATACCCTGGAAAATCGTTTTATCGAATTGAGCGCTGTCATGAAGCGGCAAGTGGATGAGGTTTCCGAAACCAACGTGTTGATGCGCGCCAACGCCATTCCCAAAGAGACCACCGAGCAATTCATGGGGGAAGTCAAGGTGCTGGCCAGAACCACATCCGAAAACAGTACCAACCTGTCCGCACTGCTTCCGACGCTGTCTGGCGTCACGCAGAATTTGAGCGGGTTTTCGGATGCCTTGTTGCAGCAACGTGACCAGGTCCAGAAAACCATGCTGAGTTCGGCGGAGACGCAGGGAATGATACGCAATGCGCTGGTATCCCTGGTCGAGAAAGAAAATGATATTCGTTCCGGGATGCTCAATGAAACAACCCAGTTGCGCAAATTCATTCTTGAGATGCAGCCGCTCTCTTCACAAATGCTGCCATTGATATCGGAGATCAACAGCAGACTTAACGATCAGTCTATCGCTTCAAAAAATCAGCAGGAAACGATCCGCCTGATGGCTCAGTCCGTTACCGAGACGTTTGGCGGTCTCAAGAGCGGTATCGGCGAGATGCTGGTGGATGCCGAAAAAGGTCGCCAGCAACAGTCTGAGATAACCAGGCATTTGGTAAATTCTCAACGTACGACCGAAGAATTCAACAGTCTTCAGCATGCCTTGGTCAAGATGTCGGAAGTGCTGAACAATAACGTTGCTACCAGCGAGGCACTGGTTAAAGAGGTCGGAAATATCCGCGAGACGATGCTGAGGGATATGCGCATCGAGATGCAACGGGCGTTGAGACTGCATGATGCCCAGCGTGGCGCTGATGCCGCTCCCCCAAAGGATAAGCCGTGAAGCAGGGAGGTATCGTGCGGTTGTCGCAACTGATTATGTGTGTAAGCAGGGGATGACTGTGCACCCGGGATTTCGCTATTTGATTTTGCTAACGGGCTTGCTGGCAAGCGCTTGCGCGGAGAATCCGGTAGGCGGATTGTTTTCTTCAGAAGCGCCTGCTGCTGAATCAGCCCAGGCAACGGCTGGTAATGATTCCGCATCGGGTGTTGGCACTGCCGATAAGGCTGGTGCGATAAAGTCCGAACAAGTTAAGTCCGCAACGCCGGCCAAGGATAAGGCAGGTAGCAATCCGACCTTGCCGGAATATTCCGCGCTCGGCAAGGATCGTGCAAAACTGCTGGTATCAATGAACAAGTCCTTGACCGTGGTCTTGCCCCCGGTCAAGTTCCTGGAAGAATTCGATGACGGACTTACCCGTGTAAAGAATCTGACGCTGTTCGATGCGATGGCTTTGTCGCTTGATTACAGTAATGAAGTCGCTGCCGCTTCGGCACACAGGGATACGATCGACTATCAGGCGACTGCCGCACTCGGGCCGCTACTGCCGCAAGTCGATCTTCATTACAACACCGGAATGGAGTCCTCAAGCCCCTCCTCGGTGACCAAGGCGCCGACCTACAATCGTTTGGCCCAGGATACCCACAGCCGCACAGATGGCCAGATCTTTGTGCGCCAGACCCTGTTTGACATGCCCTCCTATTTTGAGCGCCAGCGCCAGAACCTTCTGCTTCAGGCCGCGGAGCACAGCCTCAGCAATTCCCAGGAGCGGGTCGCGTACGATACGTTGATCAGCTATTTGAAGTTGATCCAGTTGCGCTTGAACGTAGTCATGGTGGAGGACTATGAGACCGAGTTGAAGAAGCTGCTGGATTACATGACATCCCGAGTCTCGGGCGGCGGGGCAAGCAAGGCAGATATGCAACGGGTGAAAGGGCGGGTACTCAATTCTACCGCCGCAGTGATAGAAGCCAGGGGGGCGTACGAGTCCGGTTTGATAGAGTTCAAACGGATGACGGGTGTGGTGCCTTCTTCGATAGTCATACCGGACAAACTGCTGCCGGTGTTGCCTCTGGATTTCGGGTCGGCGATGTCTGCCGCGATCGCGAACAACTTCGAATTGCAGGCTGCCCTGCGGGATGTGGAGTCGGTGGATCAGGAACACAATTCGATACAGGGGAGGTATTCGCCCAAGTTCGATCTGGAGATTTCAGCCCAACATACCTATAACGCAGGCGGTATTGCCGGAAGCGACACCGTCCCGGGCAGCACCCTTTACACAACGCAGGACGACAAGCGCGCGATGCTGGTGATGACGTGGAATCTGTTCAGTGGCGGCGCGGACAGGATGCAGGATAAGGCGCTGAATTCCAAGCGTATGGAATATGAATATCGCGCCCGCGAAGTACAGCGCAGGCTGGAAGAGTCGTTGCGTGTCAACTTCAACGCCCTCCGTGCATTGAATGGCCGTATTGGCGGGGTCAGGCAGGAGATGGAAGCCAACGATAGCGTGCTAGCGGCATTCAAGGAACAGTTGTTTTCCGCGAATCGCTCATTGCTGGATGTGCTCGATGCCTACCAGCGTCAGTACAACTCCCGTACCGAATTGACGCGACTGATGCTTGCAGAGTCGACAGCGGGGCTGCAGATGCTGCGCAATATGGGGCAATTACAGGAGGGAATCGTTGCTTTGCGCTGACATCGGCACATAGCGCGGATCATTATGGAAAGCGGAAGAAATCAGAATTTTTGGCCCGGCTTTGTCGATGCGCTGAGCAACCTCGTTTTGACGCTGGTGTTCGTCATGGTGATCTTCGTGCTGGCTTTGTTTTATCTCTCCGCCAAAGTGTCGCAGACCAAGCTCGAGGCACTATGTCCCGCGACCAAGGCGGAACTGTCCGATACCCAGAAAGAATTGGAGGAGACCCGCCAGGCGCTACAAGCTGCTCTGTCGCAGGCGGGCCAGATCAAGGCAAAAGAAGAAACCGCAGTCAAGAAGACGCCTTCGGCTCAGATGGACAAGATCACTACCGAGGCAACGAATACGGGAACCTCCATCACCATCAGGTTCCCGGTGGGTGAAGTGGAGCTTGACAGTGAGGCGATGCAGGTACTGGACAAGGCGATCGGGCCGTTGCTCGCATCCGGGCAGAGGATCAAGGCCGGTTATACCTCTACACCTGGGCCTGAGACGTACAGTGAAGGCAAGCGCCTGGCATTTTTCCGTGCCGTGGCGGTTCGTAACTATCTGATCAGCAAGGGAGTGGCGAAGAGCGACATCGACAGCAAGGTGCTTGGACATGATCAACGTGATCCCAATGATCCGGACGGGCGTGTCGTGATCGAGTTGAAGCGGGAAGCGCCGTAGCTGTCTATGGACATCAGGCGGTCAGCAGGGACGAGTAGTGTGCCCAAGCCAAGGGTGCTGATCATCCTCGCGTTGTGCGTGATCGTTCTGGGTGTCGTGTGGATGGCGTTCGCGCCGGTTGATAGTGTGGTGCATGCAGAGGGTCGGGTCGTTCCGGCAGGCAAGGCGCAAATCGTGCAGCATCTGGAGGGAGGCATCATTTCTTCGATGGCGGTGCGCGAAGGTTCGTTGGTCAGAAAAGGAGATCTTTTGGTGGAGATAGCCGATGCTCGCGCCGATTCGCAGTTTAACGAGCGCAAGATCAAGATCGCAGCGTTGCAAGCGCGTGCCGCCAGACTCAAAGCGGAGGCTGAAGGCGTGAGCCCGGTATTCTCGCTGAATTCTGAATATGACGCGGCATCGCAGGATACGGAGCTGGCTTTGTTCGCCGCCCGTCAGCAGAAAATCGCACAGGAAACAGAGATTTTCATGGAGCAGATTCGACAGAAGTCCGCCGAGATCACCGAATCGGAGAACCGTATCAAGAGCCTGAAGGCCGAGCTGGACATAGCGCGCCACCAGCTTTCGATCATTACCGAGCTGGTTGCAAAGGACGCGGCCTCCAAATTGGAGTTGCTTGATGCGCAGGGCAGGGTGCAGCGATTGTTGACCCAGATCGGCGATGCCGAATCGGCTCTGCCGAGATTGCGTGCGGCGATTCACGAGGCCGAGGCCAAGCGCGGCGAGTCGCTGGCGCGTTTTCGTTCCGAGGCCCGCGCTGAATTAAGTACGACGCAAATGGACATTGATGGTGCAAGTGAGGGATTGCGAGCAGAGTCGGACAGGGTGACGCGCACGGACATCCGTGCACCTGTGAATGGCATTGTGAACCGCATCTATATCAACACCATCGGTGGCGTGGTGAAGGCGGGTGAGCCCATCATGGAGTTGACTCCTACCGATGAGCGGGTGGTGATCGAGGCGCAGGTACGGCCCAATGACCGGGCTGAACTTAGGCCGGGTTTGCCGGTCAACATCAAGGTCGGCGCCTATGATTTCGGGATATATGGCACTTTGCGGGGTAGCGTGACAGAAGTCAGTGCCGATACCCTGAGCGATGAACGCGGCAATCGATATTACCGTGTGGAGTTCGAGGTTGGAGAGATCCCGCCATCCCTGAAGGATAGCCCGATCATGCCCGGTATGCCGGTGACTGCAGACATCGTTACCGGTCGGCGTACCGTAATGCAGTATGTTTTGTCGCCGCTCAGCCGTTTTTCATACGGCGCTTTTCAAGAGCCGCATTGAAGGGAAAGTTTGACAGTGGTAATGCATGAAACTAAATTGGCCGCATCAATGATTGAATATGCGGTGTGTCAGGAATATCTGTTGAGGATCGGTAATGGCCGAAGCATCAAATAAAGTCACCGTAGTCGAAGCCGAAGGCGGAAAATTCAAGCTCGGCATATCCCATGCGGATATCAGCCACGTTGAGGTTGTAGACGTTGACTTCGTGCTGTTCCTCAAGAATGGCGCTCGTGTCGTGCTGGTCAACGCCGCGATGGATGCGATGAGCGCTCGCCCTTCGGTCGTTTTATTTTCGGATAATTCAAGGATTTCCTTGTCCAGCCTGATGGACGAGGTTGGCAACATCAATATCGGCGATTCCTCGATGCCAGCACTGTCCAGCATCGTGTCCCTGGAAAAGACAGATGCCGAAAAACAGCTTAAAGAAGCGCAATCCAGTGCAGATCAGCAGGACGCCGATGTTCAGCAGCAGCCCCAGACCGTAACAGAAGGCCTTGCACCGACCAATGCCGAACCTGTCGATATCATCCAGCAGATGCTGGATAACGGGACTACCCCTGCACCGGTGAATACACCTGCCCTGAGCAATCCCGGATTGATCGTCTACGTGCCAGTTGTTGATACGTCGACTGGTACTCCACCAACGCCTCCGGATGTATTCAGCGATTGGGTGAGCTATAAGAGTTCTGTCAACGCAGTGACAGTCAACCTGACAGATACCAACAATGATGGCATTGCCGATGCAACAGGCGTGGGTGGTGATGCTCAAGGCGACAGCTATACAAACATCAACAACGTGATCGGTAGTGACGCCCTGGCAGGTGATGTGCTGACGGGAAATGCAAACACCAACATCCTGATAGGTGGGTTGGGCAATGACGTACTGGATGGTGGTGCGGGTGCGGACCAGCTGACTGGAGGATTGGGCAACGACACATACATCGTGGACAATACGGGCGACGTGGTGACGGAAACTTCCACGCTGTCGAGCGAGATAGACACGGTACAAAGCAGCATCGACTACATGCTGGGTGCGAATGTAGAGAATCTGACCTTGACCGGCAACGCCGTGATTGGCACGGGCAATACGCTGGACAACATCATTCTGGGTAACGCCTCCGACAACACGCTCGATGGATTGGCTGGTGCCGACACGATGACCGGTGGTCTGGGTAACGACCTGTACGTGGTCGACAATGTCGGTGACGTGGTCACCGAGAACCTGAACGAAGGCACGGACACGGTGCAGAGCAGCCTCAGCTACACCTTGG
>JBGSMU010000096.1:0-12063 GCA_041739955.1 Gallionella sp.
CGATTGTTTTTTGTTCGCGGGCATGGCCCGCTCCTACAGGGTTCTCTCGCCTCCAGCAGGTTCAGGCGCTCAGTTCCTTGGCGAAGATGATGGCCTCGGCGATCTCGGTCATGCGTTTGCCCTTGTTCATCGCCAGGTTGCGCATGCGCTTGTAGGCCTCCGGCTCGCTATAGCCGTGATCCGCCATCAGGATCGCCTTGGCGCGATCCACCAGCCTGCGTTCGGACAGTTGGCTCTTTGCTTCCTTCAATTCGTCGCGAAGTTTTTTGTGCTCGGCGAAACGGGCTGCGGCCACATGGATGATGCCGCTCAGGTCATCACTCTGAACGGTATGCGCCACGTAGGCGCTGACACCGGCACGCATCGCCTCCTGTATGCTACGCTGGTCTTTCTGCGCACCCAGTACCACCACGGGTTTTTCCAGTGTGGTGGACATCAGGCTGATCTGTTCGAGCGTGTCGCGCCCCGGTGCATCGGCATCGACGATGATCACGTCGGCCAATGCCGCCTGGATGGACTGTTCATCCACCTGCTCCCACACCAGCACTGCGGCCACATCGAATCCGGCCAGCTCAAGGCTGGCCTTCAACCACGCGGCGCGGTCTCTTACATCATCAATGATCAGGATTCGTTTCAACTCGGTTCCTCATGTATCTGATTCGTAGACGCAATAAGTGAGCCAAGCGTGTCACAGCTTGATTTATGGGATTTGAATGAATAGCCAGGCGAAATTACGCACCGAAACTGTGCGCAGCAGGATGACAGGATAAGCGTTACTAAATTACTACCAGGTGCAGGCCGTCAGCCTGACTCTATTGATATATGGCGCGCTCGGCGGGAGTCGAACCCACGACCCTTGGCTTCGGAAACCAATACTCTATCCAGCTGAGCTACGAGCGCGTTAGTGAAACGTTGAGGGTGCACATTCTACCTCAGATTATTCATCCGGCGGCTTGAAGGAGTCCGACTGTGCTGGACCGTAAATTCTCCTGCGGTTATTCAGCCTTGCTTTTCGCCATCAGGGGATGGGCATGGCGCGCAAGAATAAAGTCGGCAATTATCTTGAACCAGAGCGTGATACCGGCTGCAGTGCTCCAGGTTTTATAGTTGAAATAGGCAGCTACCACGCCGATGATGATGGTTACGACAACAACCCCCGCCAGCAGATTAATGGCCGCAGCGTAGGGCGCGTATGTCTCCGGATGGGCCGGCGGCAAGCCGCGCTTCAACCCGACTTCGGAAAAATCTTTATTCACCGCTATGCGCCAGGCACGACGCAACCAGACGAATGCCGCCGGAAACAAGGCGAGGAACAACAGCCATGTCGTTGCCACACTGACATCAAAGACCATAACCTCTCCCCACAAACTCACAAGAAAAAACCCCGCCGGAGTGCGGCGGGGTCTATGTTACACGCAGAAGTTATCTAGGCGTGTGCACCATCCACCGCCTTGGAACCGCGAGGCGTGCGGACATTTTCCACCAGATGCTGGATATGCTCGGGTGGCTCAGGGGTGATCTTATCCACCACAAAAGCAACCACGAAGTTGAACAAAGCACCCACTGCGCCAAATGCTTCCGGCGTAATACCGAAGAAACTGTTGGCACCACCGATGAGATCCAGATACTCGGTACCCTTGATGAAGAATATCCCCTTGTGGGCGAATACATAGAAAAGCGTAATCGTCAGCCCTGCCAACATACCGGTAATTGCGCCCTCCTTGTTCATCTTCTTGCTGAAGATACCCATCATGATCGCCGGGAACAGCGAACTGGCGGCTATACCGAACGCCAGCGCCACCGTACCGGCCGCGAAGCCGGGCGGATTCAGACCCAGATAGCCGGCCACGACGATGGAACACGCCATGGCGATCTTGCCTGCCATCAACTCGCCTTTTTCACTGATGTCCGGCTTGAACACGCCCTTGATCAGATCATGCGAGATGGCGGAAGAGATCGCCAGCAACAAACCTGCCGCAGTGGATAACGCGGCAGCCAGGCCACCGGCAGCCACCAGTGCGATCACCCAATTCGGTAACAGAGCTATCTCCGGATTGGCCAGCACGATGATATCGGCATTGACCGTCAGCTCATTGCCTTTCCAGCCGGCCTCTTCTGCCTTGGCCAACACCGATTCGTCCTTGGTTGCATCGTTATAGTACTGGATGCGCCCGTCTCCGTTCTTGTCCTCGAATTTCAGCAAGCCGGTTTTTTCCCAGCGTTTCATCCAGTCCGGACGTTCCTCATACTGGATCGCGTTATCCTTTGCGTAGACATCCGCATTCTCCATCACCACACCTGGTGTGATGGTACGGATCAGATTCGTCTTGGCCATTGCCCCAACCGCAGGTGCGGTCGTATAGAGAATCGCAATGAATACCAGCGCCCAGCCGGCGGATGAACGGGCAGCTGCAACCGTCGGCACAGTGAAGAATCTCATGATGACGTGCGGCAAGCCCGCAGTACCGATCATCAGCGACAGCGTGTAGACGAACATGTTGAGCGTGCTACCCGCAGTGGTGGTGGTGTACTGCCCGAACCCCAGTTCCGTTGTGATCATATCGAGCTTTTGCAGCAGTGATATGTCCTGCCCCACCAGGCTGGAACCCAGGCCCAGTTGCGGGATCGGATTGCCTGTCAGTTGCAGGGAGATGAAGATCGCCGGCACGGTGTAGGCAAAGATCAGCACGACATACTGTGCCACCTGTGTATAGGTAATGCCTTTCATGCCGCCCAACACCGCATACATGAACACGATGCCCATGCCTACATAAATACCGGTCTCATTCGAGACCCCAAGAAAGCGCGAGAACGCGACACCGACGCCGGTCATCTGGCCGATCACATAAGTCAGCGAAGCGGTTAACAGGCAGAGCACGGCAACAGTTGATGCCGACTTGGAGTAGTAACGGTCACCGATAAATTGCGGCACGGTGAATTTGCCGAACTTGCGCAGGTACGGTGCCAGCAACAAGGCCAGCAGCACATAGCCGCCTGTCCATCCCATCAGGAACAGACCGCCGCCATAGCCCATGTTGGAGATCAAACCCGCCATGGAGATAAACGAAGCGGCAGACATCCAGTCCGCCGCAGTCGCCATGCCGTTCATCCGGGGGCTGATACCGCCACCGGCAACGTAGAACTCGCTGGTGCTGCCCGCACGCGCCCACACGGCAATACCGATATAGAGCGCGAAACTCGCGCCCACCACCAGATAGATAGTTGTTTGCAGATCCATGGTATCCCCTATTCTTCGTGAACGTTGAATTTGCGATCGATCTCACCCATTTTTTTGGCATAGATGAAAATCAGCGCAACGAAAATATAAATGGATCCCTGCTGGGCAAACCAGAAACCTAAAGGATAGCCACCAAGATGAATGTTGTTGAGCAGGTCGGCAAACAAGATGCCCGCACCGAAAGAAACAAGAAACCAGACTATCAAAATCTTGGTCAGCAATCCCAGGGTTGCCTTCCAATATGCTTTGCCACTCTTATCCATTGCCGCTCTCCTCAGTATTGCCGCGATTAAGGGGTGGTGAACCCAACCTCGTTGGTCGAGTTTAAGAGCTTCTATAGAAGCTTATGTAAATTACAAGGACTAAAAATACGCATCCTGCGGTATGGAAAATCAACCCGCACCCGTGGCATGACGGTAGGTCCGCTCCCGTCTGCGCAGGCTATCGTAGCTCGCCGCTTCGGCACGCCGCACTCTATCGACGGCAATCAGCAACAATTGCGCGGTTGCCAGCGCATCGGCAACCGCATTGTGCCGGTCATCGTTGCTAATTTCGAAAAATAAAGACCAGTCGTCCAGTCCTCGATGGCTATGCATCTTGTCGGGATTAAGGGCTGGCATAAGATAAGCCAGATCCAGCCAGGGATGCCTGAAGGAAATTCCCAGATATTGGCGCAGTGCACGCCGGATCATGGTTTCATCGAATGCAACATGAAAAGCGACCAGCGGATCCTTGCCAAGAAACTCAAGAAATGCCAGCAGTGCATCGGCGGGCTGGATGCCTTCCCGCTGAACCGATCCTGTAATACCGTGCACCAGGATATTTTCCTTGCGGCTGATCTCGCGCTGCTGCAACACTACGGAAAAACTGTCCCCCATCATGATGCGGCCGTTGACTACCGCAACAGCGCCGATAGAAATCAGCGTGTCGGTCATCAGGTTCAATCCGGTCGTCTCGACATCCACCACGACACACCGGGAGTTTTCGAAGCCCGTTTTCTGCACGGCTCCCGGCAAAGCTTGCCATGCAGACAATCGTGCCGCCTGCCGAGCATCAAGTTTCGGACCGGGAGCAAGCCAGCGCTGCAACAGGCTTTTCAAAGCTGGTAATCCAGCGACAACTTGGCCTGCACCTTGCGCGCCTGTCGAAAGGCCTCCTTTAGGATCCGCCGGTCAAGGTCGTTCAACTGATCCGGCGCGATCAGGTTATCCATGGGCTGGATATCGCCTTCCTTGCCATCTGCGCCGGCCTCATAGTGATGACGCAAGCGCAGCATCTGTATGAACAGGAGCGCGTTGATCCACGCTTCCACCTCGTGCACCGGGATATGCAACCCGGTCGCGCTCTGCCGCAAACGCTGGATGGTACTGGTCTGGGTCACGCCCGAAGCCAGACTGAAGATGCGCGCCGCATCGACAAACGGGGCCAGCCCGTTCAGTTTCAGGTCGAGTCTGTTGGACTTGTTCACCACAAAATCACGCACCATTCCCAGCGGCGGACGATTGCGAAGCGAGTTCGCGGCCATCATGTGCAGAAAGCGCGTGTTGCCGACGGCACCCTTTGCCAGCCATGTTCTCAACTCTTCTGCGAGTACATTCGCGCCGTACACCGGACGAAAATCAAAAAAGATAGACGCATTCATCAGCTCTTCCGGCGTGCCATTGTCTATCCAGGTCGAGAACCTGCGCTTCCATTCGTCCAGCGTCAAACACCATTTCGGATTGCTCGCCATGATCTCGCCTTTGCACAGCGGAAACCCGCACAACGCCAGGGTGTCGTTAATCCGCTTCGCAAACGGCAGCAAAAGTTGTCGCGTCTGATCTGGCGTCATACCCTCCGGCAAGCGGAAGATCAGCGCGTTGTCCTGGTCGGTATTCAGAGTCTGCTCAAAGCGCCCTTCCGAACCCAGCGCCATCCAACACAATCCGTCGGCCAGCAATGTTTCGGGCAACTCGCTTGTCTCGCATTCGAGCTCGACGACACGCGCGGTAAGCAAATCGTTAAAGGTTGAAATGAACTGCGTCAATTGTTCCGCCGCAACGCCCTGAGCCATCATGTTGCGCGCCATACTGCGGATGTCTGCTGCGGCCAGCCTGAGTTCTTCGATGTTACGGGCATGGCGGATAGACGTGCCGATCTGGCGCAAGCCCACCTTCTGCAAGGCAAACAGGTCTTTTTCCGACACCAGCCCGACCAGACGTTCGTTCTCCACGACGAGCACATGCCGGAACCCGTGTTTGGCCATCGCCAGCGCGGCCTCGTATGCCATCGCCCGGGGTGACAATGTAGTCAATCCGGTTGACATGAAGCCGATCACGGGCTGCTCCAAGTCGATTTGCGGTAGCGCAATGCGCTCCAGCACATCGGGCAGGGTCAGTATGCCCAGCGGGCGTCCCTCGTCATCCACAGCAACCATCGAGCCGATGCGCGACTCATGCATCCGTTCCAGCACCCGGCGCACGCTTGCCTGCGGCGAGCAGGTGACCGGCTCGGTACGCATGACCGCGGCAAGCTGGCTGCTCAGGGATTGTTGTTCCCCGCTCGATTGCGTGTAATGCGCCTGGATGATTTTCTTGGAATGCTCAAGCAGGTTGGCGATACGGCGTGTACAAAAATCCCGGAAGGGTTCGCTCTGCCCAAGCAGAGTATGAAAATCCGCGACCGGCAGCTCGTAACAGAACGTGTCCCTGCCCGCTCGGTAGATACTCGCAACAGGCCGGTTTGCCAACAACGCGCCCAGCGGGAAGCATTCGCCTTCTGCCAGTTCCAGCCAGGTGTCTGTCTCGGAGGCATCGGCAACCTTCTGCTCTCCATGCACCAAGCCCTGCTTGATCACCAAAAAAAACTCAGCCACGCCTTGTTCGGGTGAGGCGATCACTTCACCCTCGGCGTAATAGCCCAACCGCATCCTCTCCAGCATCCACAGCAAATGCGCCGGCTCCATGCGGTCAAAGGGAGCATGGGTGGCAAAAAAAGCCAACTGGGAAACTTGTATCGCGCTCAAGGCATTTCCTCTCAATTTATGTCGCTATGGTTTATTATAGTCCCACTTAATGCAGCGATTTCGCCATGCCACACCTCAATCCCACACTTGATGAAATCAATCTCCTGCTCGGGGAAGTTCACAGCATTGCGGTGCTGGGACTATCGCCCAATCAGTCGCGCCCGAGCTTTCGCGTCGCGCAGGGCCTGCAGGGTTTCGGTTACCGCATCATCCCGGTACGTCCCATGGTTGAAGAGGTGCTGGGTGAAAAGGCCTGGCCCGATCTGGAAAGCCTGCCCGAATTGCCGGATATCGTGGATGTATTCCGCGCGCCCGAATTTGTTCCGGCTATCGTTGAGAGTTGCATCAAGCTAGGCATCAAAAAGCTGTGGCTGCAGGAAGGTGTGATCAACGAGGAAGCCGCGCAGCGTGCGCGTGAAGCCGGAATAACCGTGGTGATGGATCGCTGCATGTGGCGTGATGCGGTGAAATTAGGCTCACGTCCATCATGACTGCCTCCGTACAGCGTTGCGCATGGGCGGGCGACGATCCGCTCTATAGCGATTACCACGACAAGGAATGGGGAGTTCCGGTACACAATGACAAACTGCTGTTCGAATTCCTGATCCTTGAAGGCGCTCAGGCGGGGTTGAGCTGGATCACGATACTGCGCAAACGGGACAACTACCGCGCCGCTTTCGACGGGTTCGACGCGAGCCGCGTTGCCCGCTACGGCCCGGATAAAATAGAATCACTGTTACAGGATGCAGGCATCGTGCGAAATCGTTTGAAAGTGTCTGCGGCAATAAACAATGCGCAAAGGTTTCTGGAAGTACAGGCGGAGTTTTGCAGTTTTAATAGATTCATCTGGAGTTTTGTTGGCGGGAAACCAAAACAGAACAGGCGGCGCAGCCTGGCCGAGATACCAGCGACCACACCCGAGTCGGATGCCATGAGCAAAGAACTGAAACGAAGAGGCTTCAAGTTTGTCGGCTCCACGATATGCTACGCGCACATGCAGGCGACGGGCATGGTCAACGACCATACGGTTGATTGCTTCAGGCACAAAGAGTTATCGAAATGATTTTGACCTTCACAAAAATGCACGGCGCAGGCAACGACTTCGTGGTACTGGATGGCACACGCCAGCGCATCGAGCTTACCCCCGAGCAATTGCGCCTGTTGGCCGACCGCCACTTCGGCGTCGGCTGCGACCAGATATTGCTGGTTGAAAAGCCGGAGACCAAGGAAGCGGATTTTCGCTACCGCATATTCAACGGCGATGGCGGTGAGGTCGAACAGTGCGGCAATGGGGCACGTTGTTTCATGCGATTCGTGCATGACCAGAAACTAACCGGCAAGCGCGAGATCGTGGTGGAAACTCTCGGCGGCTTGATCAGCCCCCGTCTGGAGCAGGACGGGCGGATAACCGTAAACATGGGAATGCCGATTTTCGATCCGGCCCAAATTCCTTTTGTAGGCGGTAGCGGATCGGTCAGCGAACAGCTGGATGTCAACGGAACAATATTGAGCATCAGCGCGCTTTCGATGGGCAACCCCCATGCTGTGCAAGTAGTGGAGGATATCGAAAACGCGCCGGTGAAAGAAATCGGCGCATTGATCGAGCGACATCCCCGCTTCCCGAAACGGGTCAACGCCGGTTTTATGCAAGTGATGGACAATCACAACATCAGGTTGCGCGTATACGAACGTGGCGCGGGTGAGACGCTTTCATGCGGCACCGGCGCTTGCGCCGCAGTGGTGGCCGGCATACGTCAAGGACTGGTCGAGAGCCCGGTGAATGTCGCAACACGCGGGGGCGTCCTGTCCATCTCATGGGAAGGAAATGGCAAGGATGTACAAATGACCGGACCCGCCATCACGGTGTTTTCCGGCGAAATAACCATATAGGAATACGTTGATGAAATCTGAAGATGTCGCACAATTTTTGCAAAACAATCCTGATTTTTTCGAGCAACACCTCGAAACACTTGCCCAGATAAACCTGCCCCATCCGCACGGAGGTCGCACGATCTCGTTAAGCGAAAGGCAGCTGCTCGCCCTGCGCGAAAAAAACAAGGAGCTGGAAAAGAATCTGCGCGAAATGATTGCGACCGCCAAGGAAAATGAGTCTTTGCAGGGCAAGGTGCATGAATTCATCATCGCGCTTTTTGCCGCCCGCGATCTGGATACCCTGCGAGAAATGGTCCCGCACCTGTTGCGGGATATCTTTGCTGTCCCGCATACCGCGCTTTCCCTGTGGCAGATCACCCCGCCCAGCACCGAGGTATTGTCCTTTTCCGATGAACACGATCTTCCGGTTTGTCTGCATCAGGCGGCTCATGACACGGCGTCATGGTTCGGTGAACAGGCGGGGCAGCTTCATTCTTTCGCCTACCTTCCGCTGCATGCCGGCAGCGAAACCATCGGGATGCTGGTACTTGCCAGCGAGGACAAGCAACGCTTCTATCCCGGCATGGGCACAATATTCCTGCAGCGCATAGCAGAAACGGTCAGCAGCGCACTGCACCCGCTGCTTGCACATTAAGCTTTCCGGATGAAATGACTGTAGCCGGATCGCCCAACCAGAAATTCCTGCAGGGCTATCTGGCTTGGCTGCAAAACGAGAAGCGTTATTCGGCGCTGACGGTAGAGAATTACACACGCGACTTGCGCCATCTTTTTGAACTGGCATCCGACACACCCCTGTGGGATCTCAAGTCGCACCATATCCGCCGCTTCATTGCAAAGCTCCATGGCAAGGGGCTGGGCGGGCGCTCGCTGGCACGCATGCTTTCAGCCTGGCGCGGTTTTTTCACTTACCTGATCCGGGATCACAACCTGGCCGACAACCCCTGCGTCGGCCTGCGCGCGCCCAAATCCCCGAAGACATTACCCCAGGCACTATCCCCGGATGAAGCTACCCAGCTGGTAGACCTGCCCGGCAATACTCCCGAAACATTGCGCGACAAGGCGATGTTCGAACTGTTCTATTCCTCCGGCCTGCGCCTTGCGGAATTGATCAATCTAGATCCAGCGCAACTCGATATGGATGCCGGCGAAGTGCGTGTCACCGGCAAAGGCAGCAAGACACGCATCGTACCGCTGGGTAACTTTGCAAAAATCGCGCTGCGCGCATGGCTGGCTGTGCGTGACCAGCTTGCCAACCCGGATGAAACTGCCTTGTTTGTCGGTGCGCGCGGCCGCAGAATAACGTCCAGGTCAGTACAACTGCGTATGAAACAGTGGGGGATAAAACAGGGCATCGCCAGCAATGTTCACCCACACCTGCTCAGGCACTCGTTTGCAACCCATGTCCTGCAATCATCGGGGGACCTGCGTGCGGTTCAGGAAATGCTGGGGCATGCCAGCATCTCCACAACCCAGGTATACACTCATCTGGATTTTCAGTATCTCAGCAAGATCTACGATGCAGCACATCCGCGCGCAAAAAAGAAACCCTGAGTAAAAGGAATGCGGGCATAGCCGATATTTCACGGCGCTCCACTTCAACTAACTTGCCTGTCAGTCCTTTGGCACGGTCACTTCGGGAGATTCAGCATGGGCTTGAATCCGAGCTTACCCTGCAATCCTTCGGCGTTGCTTCTTGCATCGTCCTGACTGTCATATGGCCCGATATGCACGCGTGTCATGCCGTCCTTGCTGGAAAGGATTAACTGTTTTCCAGTCCCGCCCAGCTGGTCGCGCATCTTTTCCAGATATATCTCTGCATTCTGTTTCGACTCGAATGCGCCCAACTGAAGATAGATCCCCGAACCCAGACTTGGCGCAGCCACGGTTTCTGCAGGTGCGGCAACTTGGGGTACTACAGGAACGCTGACAGGCAGCGGGCGGCTCACGATTTCGGATTTGGCGATACTGCTCATGCTGGCTGGCGGGGTAATGCTTTCGACTTCCACCTCGGCGCTACCGTCAACGACAATGCCCAGCTTGTATGCTGCGACATAGGATAAGTCGATCACCCTGTCATGCAGGAAAGGGCCCCTGTCGTTTACCCGCACGATGACGGATTTATTATTGGCCAGGTTAGTCACTCGCGCGTAACTAGGCAGCGGCAATGTCGTATGCGCGGCGGTCATGGCGTACATGTCATACACCTCCCCGCTGGAAGTGCGCTGGCCGTGGAATTTTTTTCCGTACCAGGATGCAATACCGCGCTCCTTGTATTCTCCAACGACAGTCAGGGGCGTGTACGTCTTACCAAGTGCGACATAAGGACGGTTGGCATAACGATGCAGCGGTTCGTTGCGGGGTAAGGCATCGGGTATCGCATCAAGATTTTCCGGTGTATCGGCTCCCGGCCCGTCCCCTGCAAGGTATCCACCGCCCGCCGTGGCAGGCGGAGCAACCGACTCTCCCTGTTTTGTGGGTGGTGTACCGCAAGACACCAGCAGAAATGCTGCCAGCGCCAGAATCAGGACGTGCTTACTCATTCAATCTCCTATCGGCAATCACCAGTTTGGTGTTGCCATCATGTTTTAATCAGTTTTTTGTGTGTTTCAATGCACATCAGCATACCAAAACCCAGCATCAGGGTCAGCATGGATGTACCGCCATAGCTGATCAGCGGCAAAGGCACTCCAACTACGGGTAGTATCCCGCTGACCATGCCCATGTTAACGAACGCGTAGGTGGCAAAAGTCAGCGTGATGGAACCAGCCATCAGCCGCGTAAAATAAGTGGATGCGTTTCCGGTGATGATGAATCCGCGCATGACAATAAATGCGTATAGCGACAGCAGAATCAGGTTCCCGAGAAGACCGAATTCTTCCGAATAAACAGCAAAGATAAAATCAGTCGTTCGCTCGGGCAAAAAGTCCAGATGGGTCTGTGTGCCCTTCAGGAAGCCCTTGCCCAATAGCCCGCCCGACCCGACCGCAATGCTCGCCTGTATGGTGTGATAGCCGTTACCCAGCGCATCCTGGGAAGGGTCGAACAACATCATGATGCGATGTTTCTGGTAGTCGTGCAAAAATGTCCAGAGTACGGGTGCGCTGGCCAGTCCGGCAACGAACATCCCGCCGATCACACGCCAGCTCAAACCTGCAAGAAACAATACGTAAAATCCGCTGGCGGAAATAAGCAGGGATGTACCGAGATCGGGTTGGCGCGCGATCAAGCCGACCGGGATGAGCAGAAGCAGTGTAGCGACAAAGTAATTCTTCAGGGTCAACGTGGCTTCGTTCTTGTCAAAATACCATGCCATCATCAAAGGCACGCCGATCTTCATCAACTCGGATGGCTGAAGTGTAATAAGGCCAAGGTTCAGCCACCTTCGCGCCCCGTGACTGATCTCCCCGAATAACGCGACCGCGATCAACAAAACCATACCCAGCATATAGATCGGTACGGCGGTCCGCTTCAGGTAATGCAGGGGCAGATTCGCAACCAGCCACATACATACCAGCGCTACCGCGATATTCACAACCTGCCTCAATGGTTGCCCCCAGCTCGCATTGTCGGCGCTGTACAACACCATCAGGCTGGTCAGCAACATCAAGCCGATACCCAACAGCAGGAGGCGATCGAGATGCGCGATGAAACGCTTCCAAAGCCGCCGTCTAATCATGTTCGCCACCCTCCTTCACCTCTGCCGCGCGTAGCGGTTTGGGCACTTTGCCAAGCAGGTAGTAGTCCATTACCTTCCTCGCAATAGGTGCGGCGGTGCCACCACCATGCCCGCCGTTCTCGGCAAGCACCACCAGCGCGATCATTGGTTTTTCGGCGGGCGCAAAAGCGATGAACCATGCATGATCGCGATGCCGCTCGTCGATCTTCTCTGCGTCGTATTTTTCCCCCTGTTTCATCGCAATCACCTGCG
>JBGSMU010000026.1:0-9321 GCA_041739955.1 Gallionella sp.
ATGAAGGCCGAAGTGGTTGCATGGGAGCAAGACCGAAACAACAGCTTGAAAAAGATTAACTGGCAATTTACAACTTCGGATGCGCGGACCAAGCTGACGCGTCTTTATCCGAAATTATAATTGTTACATGGTACTAGATGGGACAGTGTTCCAGCATGGCGTGGATTTCGGGGAATAGGCATGGCGGCTGCACGCATCGGTATTTTGACCATTTCCGACCGGGCAAGCCGGGGAGAGTACGAAGATAAAGGCGGACCGGCGATCCACACATGGTTCACGCGTGTACTGATTTCGCCTTGGGAGGCGGTGGGGCAGGTGATAGCAGACGAGCAACCGCAGATCGAGGCAACGTTACGCGAGCTGAGCGACGTTGAAGGTTGTTGCCTGATTGTTACCACGGGCGGAACCGGGCCAGCGCAGCGCGATGTGACACCGGAAGCAACCGAGGCTGTATGCGAAAAGATGATGCCGGGTTTTGGTGAACTGATGCGTGCCGCTTCATTGAAATTCGTTCCGACTGCCATACTTTCCCGCCAGACTGCGGGAATATACGGCAAAAGCCTGATCGTCAATCTGCCGGGCAAGCCCTCGGCTATCGATGATTGCCTGAACGCCGTTTTCCCAGCCATACCGTATTGTATAGACCTGATCGAGGGTGCGTACCTTGAGGCTGATCCGCAGCAGTGCAAGGTGTTCCGCCCGGAACATGCCAAAAAAAGATAGGTGGCAATCATTTCCCGAATATTGCGGGCTGGGGGCGTCAGATATGCACTGAGGTTGATGAGCGATGTTGTTGGAGTAAGATAACAATCAAAGTCTGCCGGGTAAGGCAGGCTGTTAACCGAATTTTTTGGGAGTATTCTCGTGGCGCGTCTGTTATTGGTGGTTGCCGTCGTTGCAGTTGTATATCTGTTGATACGTTCTTTCCGAAAAAATCCCTCTTCTGAGTTTCAGGATACGATAACGGAAGACATGGTGCGTTGCGCTCATTGCGGTGTCCATTTGCCTAAAAGTGAAGGTGTTCTTTCAGCGGGGAAATTCTTCTGTAGCAAAGAACATCGCGACGCACACCTTAAGTAAGCCTATGGAAATCGAGACGCCAAAAGAGAATGTAGCCGACCTGACGACCGACAATCTTCTCGGAAGCAACGCGACAGCAGATTTGTGGCGCTCGTTGCGCTATTTCAACTATTACCGACTGCTCTTGTCCGGCCTGTTGGCATTTCTTGCAGGCATATTCGGTACCGGGTTGTCTCTTGGCCCCAAAAGCTTGAAGCTTTTTTTTGCGACGAGCGTGATCTACATGCTGGTGGTAATAGCCTCGTTTCTCCTGTTACGGCTGAGGTGGCCAAGATTCACTTGGCAGTTGGCTTTTCAGGTGGTCACCGACATTGTCTGTTTGACATTGCTTTCCAATGCAAGCGGCGGGATACAGAGCAACGTCAGTTTGCTGTTGATGGTTTCACTTGCTTCTGCAGGAATGATCAGCCGGGGCAGGATAACCCTGTTCTTCGCATCTCTGACCAGTATTTCAGCATTGCTGGAGCACTCCTATGAGGTTTTGTATGACAATGCCGATACGGCTCAATATGTTCAAGTCGGTTTGCTTTGCATGGCATATTTTGCGGTGGCCTGGCTGGCGCATACGCTGGCCAAATATGCGGTGGATAGCCAAAAGCTAGCTCAACTTCGCGGCCGTGACCTGATCAGTCTGGCCGAAGCAAATCGTCTGGTGATGAGGGATATGCAGGATGGAGTGCTGGTGGTGGACGGGTCGGGTGCGGTCATGCAGATGAATCAGTGCGCTGAGCGCCTTCTGCGCAAGGGTGCGGGACCATCAGGCTCTCTGGCAGAGCATTTCCCTTTATTGTTTGCGCATTACAGGAAGTGGAAAGACACAGGAAGCTCGGACAAGAACGCGTTGTGGCTGGATTCGGGTGTGCTGGCAAGATTGCGTTTTGTCGCGATAGAAAAAGATGTGGCACGGGGTGCCTTGATCTTTCTGGAAGATATGCAGCGCGTGCGTGCAGAGGCTCAGCAGATAAAGCTTGCAGCACTGGGCAGATTGACCGCGAATATCGCGCACGAAGTCCGCAACCCGTTGTCGGCTATCAGCTATGCCACTGAATTACTGGCCGAGGAACGCGGTGATGCTAAACAGGTGCGACTGCTACAGATCGTGATGGACAATACCAGACGTATCAATCAGATCGTACACGATGTGATGCAACTTAATCGACGCGATCGTGCGCAACCTGAAACCATTGATCTTCACTCGATATTGCATACATTTATCGATGAGTTCTGTATGACAGAAAATATCGGCCAGGAGACCATGGAGGTAACAGGCCGTTCAGACGCGAAAATTATTTTTGATCGCGGCCATTTGCGCCAGATATTGTGGAATCTGTGCGGTAATGCATTGCGCTTTAGCAGCAGGCAGCCCGGTAGTATCAAATTAATGGTGCGGATGGAAAATGAGCGGACAGTCATGGATGTTCAGGATGACGGCCCTGGCATTTCAGCGGAGCAACAGGGGAAATTATTCGAGCCGTTCTTTACCACCGCTCCGGACGGTACCGGGCTCGGATTGTATATTGCCAAGGAATTATGCGAGGCAAATGGTGCCAGGCTTGAATATCACGATGCAGTTGGCGGTAAAGCAGGCGCTTGTTTCCGAATTACTTTTGATATGAGTGAAAATGAAAGCGGGAGATACTGACATGGCAGAAAGCTATCGTGAAAATGAGCGTAGCGTACTGCTGGTCGATGATGAGCCGGATATTCTGGAATTGCTCGAGCTGGCCCTTCTCAAGATGGGCCTGGCTGTAGACAAGGCAGTCAATGTAAGTGAGGCCATGAAGAAATTGAGTTCCCGCCAATACGATTTATGCCTGACCGATATGCGTATGCCGGACGGTGACGGTTTGCAGGTGGTGCAGCATATCGCGCATTACGAACTGAATATCCCGGTCGCGGTGATCACCGCACATGGGAACACTGAAAATGCAGTTTTGGCTCTTAAGGCGGGCGCCTTCGACTACCTGAGCAAACCTGTTTCGCTGGATCAGTTAAGGGCGCTGGTTAAATCCATTTTGCATTTGCCACAGCCTGGAGGGGATAAAGACGGTGGCGATGACAAGATATTGCTGGGGCGCTCAGCCTCTATGCAGAAGGTGCGTGACCTTATCAAGCGGGTGGCACGCAGTGAGGCACCGGTCCATATCAGCGGTGAATCGGGTAGCGGCAAGGAGTTGGCTGCGCGCCTTATTGTGAAGAATGGATCGAGGTACGATAAACCTTTTGTGGCGGTTAACTGCGGGGCGATACCCGCAAACCTGATGGAAAACGAGTTCTTCGGCTACAAAAAGGGTGCATTCACCGGGGCTGACAAGGACAGGGACGGGTTTTTCCAGGCAGCGCACGGCGGGACATTATTTCTGGATGAGGTGGCTGACCTGCCTTTGGGGATGCAAGTCAAATTATTGCGTGCGATACAGGAAAAGTGCGTGCGCAAGTTGGGTGCAACCGGTGAGGAGAGCGTTGATGTCCGCATTATCAGCGCTACACACCATGATCTTGCCGAGAACGTTCGGCAGGGAAGGTTTCGGCAGGATTTGTACTATCGATTGAGCGTCATACCAATCTACATGCCCGCACTCCGTGAGTCACGCGAAGACATACCTGAGATCACAATGCGTATCCTGAGTCGCCTGAGCGGTGATGCGAAAATACATATTTCGGAAAATGCGTTAAAAGCTCTCAAAAGTTACAGTTTCCCTGGCAACGTGCGAGAGCTGGAAAATATCATAGAGAGGGCGCTAGCGCTTTGTAACGGCGAAGTGATCGAAGAGCATGATTTGTTGCTGGTGCCGGTAGAAAACAATCATGCTGATGATGTTGTGAGCGGCAGAAAACATCCTTTGCCGGAATATCTGGATCGGGTTGAAAAGCAGGCTTTATTGGAGGCGCTTGAGCAAACGGGTTTTAATAGAACAGCGGCTGCGAAACTGCTGGGCCTGACTTTCCGCACCATGCGTTACCGGATGGACCGTCTTGGGATCAAAGCGCCGGGCGATGAAGAAAATGAAGATTGATCAGTACGGTCTGTTAATCGGCCACGAATATATCCCTTCACCGAATTGCGACGAACGCCCTCCGGGGCGGATAGAGTTGCTGGTGATACACAACATCAGTTTGCCCCCGGGGGAGTTTGGTAGTGATGGGGTGCGGCAATTGTTCACAAACACGCTGAATGCCGCCGATCACCCATATTACGAATCAATCGCTGCGCTGAAAGTATCGGCACATTTTTTTATTCGACGCGACGGGAGCGTCAGCCAGTTTGTTCCTGCTATCAAAAGAGCCTGGCATGCAGGTGAATCATGCTGGCAGGGGACGACATGTTGCAATGACTACTCAATCGGTATCGAGCTGGAGGGTAGTGATGAAGTGCCATTTGCGGAATGCCAATACAATACGCTTTCTCAGTTAACGCTGGCACTTCGAGCCGTCTACCCGATTCGCGGCATTGCCGGGCACAGCGATATTGCACCGCTACGCAAAACCGATCCAGGCCCCTGCTTTGACTGGGCGCGCTATCTTACGGGGTTGTGTGCTTCTTGGTGAGCTGATGTGACCTGATCCCCTCGCCCGAACTTCTGGCATAGCGTGATGATTTTCTGTCACGCTTTTTTGATTTTCCCTTCTGAGTATCGCCTGTGCTTCCGGATATATTTTACTTGCAATATTTCTCTCAGCTACTACAATTAGCCCCGCCACTCGAAAAAAACACTAGATGTAGTGGTTTTTAGATTTAACGGATTTCAATAGGAGAAAATGTATGTTGCATGCTGCTACCGATAGTGTTTTAAATTCCCCTGTTCTGGCCAGCGACGTTACTGTTTCCCCCTCCTCCTCCACCTTGAATTCATTCGATCAATACAAAGTCATTCGTCGAAACGGCTCCGTTGTTTCATTTGAGCCCTCCAAGATTTTAATTGCCATGACCAAGGCGTTCATCGCGGTAAATGGCGGGCAGGGTGCGGCATCCGCTCGTGTTCGCGAAATGGTCGAGCAGTTGACGGATGGAGTTGTCTCGGCGCTGATGCGGCGGCAACCTCATGGTGGGACGTTTCATATAGAGGATATACAGGATCAGGTGGAGCTGGGATTAATGCGTTCCGGCGAGCATGATGTGGCGAGGACCTACGTTTTGTACCGCGAAGAGCGGTCGCGTTCCCGCACCAAGTCGAAAGGTGTGGAGCAGGCTCATACTATCAATGTAACTGGCGAGGACGGTACGGTACGGCCTCTTGACCTGGAAAGGTTTTCATTGTTGGTGAGGGATGCGTGTGCGGGATTGGGCGATGTTGTCAGTGCGGATGAGGTGCTCAAGCTTACGTTAAAGGATCTGTATGATGGAGTTGCCTTGCATGAGGTGCGCAAGTGTCTGGTGCTTTCAGCGCGTTCGCTGATCGAAAAAGAACCGGCCTATAATTTTGTAACGGCACGCCTGCTTCTGAATACCATATGTAGCGAGACATTGGGGGAAGAAATTGCGCCCGGCGATATGGTCGATCGCTATGCGACCTACTTTCCCAAGTTCATCAAGCAAGGTATAGACGCAGATATGCTGGATGCGCGTCTGGCGCAATTCGATCTGAAGCGTCTGGCTAACGAGCTGGATGCTCAGCGTGATCTTCAGTTTGGTTATCTCGGCTTGCAGACTTTGTATGACCGCTATTTCCTGCATATCGAGAACAAGCGTATCGAGTTGCCGCAAGCTTTCTTCATGCGCGTGGCGATGGGGTTGGCACTGAACGAGATTGACCGCGATGGCCGCGCCATCGAGTTTTACCGCCTCTTGTCGAGTTTCGACTTTATGAGTTCCACGCCGACCCTGTTTAACTCTGGAACGCAGCGCTCACAACTGTCTTCCTGCTACCTGACTACGGTAGCCGACGACCTTGACGGGATCTATGAGGCGATCAAGGAAAACGCATTGCTGGCGAAATATGCCGGGGGGTTGGGGAATGACTGGACACCGGTGCGCGCCATGGGTGCGCACATCAAGGGCACCAACGGGCAGTCCCAGGGCGTGGTGCCCTTTCTCAAGGTGGTCAACGACACTGCGGTAGCGGTGAATCAAGGGGGCAAGCGCAAGGGGGCGGTGTGCGCTTACCTGGAAACATGGCATCTGGATATCGAAGAGTTCCTCGACCTGCGCAAGAATACCGGTGACGACCGCCGCCGTACTCACGACATGAACACAGCGAACTGGATTCCCGATCTGTTCATGAAGCGAGTCCTGGAGAACGGCGAGTGGACTTTGTTCTCGCCTTCCAACGTGCCCGACCTGCATGAAAAGTTCGGTGCGGATTTCGAGCAAGCATATGTGGAGTACGAGGAAAAGGCCGCCCGAGGCGAGCTCAAGCTGTTCAAGAAGGTGCCTGCAGCAAGCTTGTGGCGCAAGATGCTGACCATGTTGTTTGAAACCGGGCATCCCTGGATCACGTTCAAGGATCCCTGCAACATCCGTTCCCCGCAACAGCATGTGGGTGTGGTGCATAGTTCGAACCTTTGTACAGAGATCACTCTGAATACAAGCGACGAAGAGATCGCTGTATGCAATCTGGGTTCGGTTAATCTGTCCGCGCACCTCTTTCCGAGAGGGCATGAGAAGGCGGGGCAGTTGGACCATGACAAGTTGCGCGGTACGGTCAATACCGCGATGAGGATGCTCGATAATGTGATCGATATCAACTATTACGCGGTAGGCAAGGCGCGTAATTCCAATTTGAAACATCGTCCCGTGGGAATGGGCATCATGGGATTCCAGGATTGTCTGCACGAATTGCGCATACCGTATTCTTCCGAGGAGGCGGTTGAATTTGCCGATCGTTCCATGGAGGCGGTCTGTTATTACGCCTACTGGGCATCGACAGAGTTGGCTGAAGAACGCGGGCGCTATGCGACATATCGGGGCAGCCTGTGGGACCGTGGCATTCTCCCGCAAGACTCGCTGGACCTGCTGCGTCAGGAGCGCGGCGGCTATGTTGAGGTTGATACATCGACCAGCATGGATTGGGATGCATTGCGCTCCCGCATCCGGCAATACGGCATGCGTAACTCAAATTGCATCGCGATTGCACCTACTGCGACCATTTCCAACATCATCGGCGTGTCTGCATGTATCGAGCCGACCTACCAGAATATATTCGTCAAATCCAATCTGTCGGGTGAATTCACGGTCATCAATGAGCATCTGGTGTCTGATCTCAAAGATCTTGGCCTGTGGGATGAAGTGATGATTGCCGATCTGAAATATTTTGACGGAAGTCTGGTCAAGATCGATCGCATACCGGCAGAGCTCAGGAAATTGTATGCGACAGCATTCGAAGTTGAACCAAACTGGCTGATTGAAGCGGCCTCAAGGCGCCAGAAATGGATAGACCAGGCGCAGTCATTGAACATCTACATGGCGGGTGTTTCCGGGCGCAAGCTGGACGAGACTTATAAGCTGGCCTGGTTGCGCGGGTTGAAGACGACCTACTATCTGCGCACCATGGGGGCGACCTCGGCGGAAAAATCCACCGGCCGTGCAGGTGCGCTGAATGCGGTACCCACGCATGGCGGCGCGACTGAAGAGAATAAATTCTGCTCGATTGACAATCCGGAGTGTGAGGCTTGTCAGTAGGCAAGAAAACTCCTGAAGGGGCGGCCCGAAACCATGATCCTGACATGCGAGGAATGTCGGTGATTTTCAATGTTAATGAGAGTAATAGAGGGAGTTTGAAGAATGCTGACATTTGAAGAAAATATTAAACCTGCTAACGTGGCACGGAATGCCGGGTCCGGTGGCGTTTCGGCAAAGTCAGAGTTTGTTGCCAAACCTGTTGTTTCTGCACCGCAGAAGAGCCCTTCATCTACGGGGCGTATTCGTGTGGAAGACAAACGTATTATCAATTGCAATGCAGACGTGAATCAGTTGGTGCCATTCAAATACAAATGGGCCTGGGAAAAGTATATCGCGGCCTGTGCGAATCACTGGATGCCGCAAGAGGTGAACATGACAGCCGACATCGCTCTGTGGAAAAGCGACAGGCTGAGCGAGGATGAGCGCCGCCTGATCAAGCGTAACCTGGGTTTCTTTACGACGGCTGACAGCCTTGCCGCCAACAACATCGTACTCGGTACTTACCGCCATATCAGCAACCCGGAATGTCGCCAATTCCTGCTGCGACAGGCTTTTGAAGAGGCAATACATACCCATGCTTATCAGTACATAGTTGAAAGTCTGGGGCTGGACGAGGGCGAGATATTCAATATGTACCACGAAGTGCCCAGCATACGTGCCAAGGACGAATTCTTGCTGCCGTTCATTGATACTTTGACCAACCCGCATTTCAAAACCGGAACTCCCGAAGCTGACCGTGATTTATTGCGTAGCCTGATCGTGTTCGCCTGCATCATGGAGGGTTTGTTCTTTTATGTTGGTTTTGTGCAGATTCTTGCTCTGGGTCGCCAGAATAAAATGACCGGTGCGGCGGAGCAATATCAATATATTCTTCGCGATGAATCCATGCATTTGAATTTCGGTGTTGACGTGATCAACCAGATCAAAATGGAAAATCCGCAACTCTGGACTAACGAGTTCAAAGATGAAGTTCGTGGTCTGATGCAAAAGGGCGTTGAGCTGGAGTACGCATATGCGGAGGATACTATGCCCCGAGGTGTGCTCGGCCTCAACGCAAGCATGTTCAAGGAATATTTGCGCTTTATCGCCAATCGTCGTTGCCAGCAGATAGGTGTCGACGTGTTGTATGAAGGGGCGAACAATCCGTTCCCTTGGATGGCAGAAATGATTGATCTGAAAAAAGAGAAGAACTTTTTTGAAACCCGCGTCACCGAGTACCAAACTGGCGGTGCGTTGTCCTGGGATTAGCCGGGTTGTGCGGGGTAATGGCTTTGGGTGCGGCTTGATTTTGAGCCGAATCTGGAGGAGTAGGTGTTGTAATCGCAGTTGTTTATTTAACTTTCATCTTTGAAGGAGAAACAAAATGGCAGCAGCAAAGAAACCAGCAGCTAAAAAGGCAGTAGCCAAGAAGCCAGTAGCTAAAAAGGCAGTAGCCAAAAAGCCAGCAGCTAAAAAGGCCGTAGCCAAGAAGCCAGCAGCTAAAAAGGCCGTAGCCAAGAAGCCAGCAGCTAAAAAGGCCGTAGCCAAGAAGCCAGCAGCTAAAAAGGCCGTAGCCAAAAAGCCAGCAGCTAAAAAGGCCGTAGCCAAAAAGCCAGCAGCTAAAAAGGCCGTAGCCAAAAAGC
>JBGSMU010000129.1:0-10860 GCA_041739955.1 Gallionella sp.
CGTCAATGTATCAAGTTCGCTGCGCTCTTGCTCGGTAAGTGTTACCCGGTATCTCGGTGACATGGTGACCTCCTTTGATTAAGGGTTTCACCAGTATGCCACAGGGCTCTACGATGCGAAATAAATAATGTTACATGGCAATAGGCGCGCGCGGAAAGATTGAGGCGCGAGATCGCCTGCCGCAACAGCGCTTCGCCCTGCTCGTCCGGCGCGCATAGTTCGTCGATCTCGGTGACACTCAGTTGTGCATTGGGCTTGTTCTGCCGCACGATCTGGCGTTGACGCGCGGCTTCAACCCTGGCTTGTATCGCGGTGCTGGTTTCACCATCCGCCTGCTTGAGCAGGTCGTCATGCGACACTGCGGGAACCTCGATCTGTATATCGATGCGATCCATCAGGGGGCCGGAGATCTTGCCGCGATAACGCGAGATCTGATCCGGGGTGCAGCGGCACTTGCCGTTATAGTGGCCGAGATAGCCGCACGGGCAGGGGTTCATCGCGGCGACCAGCTGGAACTGCGCCCTGAAATCGGCACGGCGTGCCGCGCGCGAAATGGTGATGCGGCCGCTCTCCAGAGGTTCGCGCAATACTTCCAGTACGCTGCGGTCGAATTCGGGCAGTTCGTCCAGAAACAGCACACCGTGCATCGCGACCGAGATCTCGCCGGGACGGGGGTTGCTGCCGCCGCCGACCAGGGCGACCGCCGAGGCTGTATGGTGCGGCGCGCGGTAGGGGCGTTGTTTCCAGCGGCTGACGTCGAACGTGCCGCCCAATGATTGCATCGCGGCGGATTCCAGTGCTTCGTCCTGCGTCATCTGCGGCAGGATGCCGGGGAAGCGCGCGGCCAGCATCGATTTGCCGGTGCCCGGCGGGCCGCTCATCAAGACACTGTGTCCGCCTGCCGCAGCGATCTCAAGTGCGCGTTTGGATTGCGACTGCCCTTTCACCTCGCGCATGTCGGGATAGTGGGGCGGGGTGGTTGCGGTTTGCGGTATATAGCGTGCAAGCGGCTCCCGCCCTGCAAGATGTGCCGCAACCTGTAACAGCGATTGTGCCGGATAGACCGTCGCATCTTCCACCAGGGCGGCTTCGGGTGCATTCACCGCGGGGAGGATGAACGCCCGCCCGCTGTTGGCGGCACGGTAAGTCATCGCCAATGCGCCGCGTATCGCGCGCAATTCTCCGGTCAGCGCAAGTTCACCGGCATATTCGTATTCACCCAGCCTATCTGAAGGTATCTGACCGGTGGCGGCCAGGATGCCGAGCGCGATCGGCAGGTCGAACCGCCCGCTTTCCTTGGGCAGGTCGGCCGGAGCGAGATTGACGGTGATGCGCCGCGCGGGAAACTCAAACTGGCAATTCTGCAAGGCGGCGCGCACGCGATCCTTGCTTTCCTTTACTTCGGTTTCGGGCAAACCGACGATGGTGAACTGCGGCAGGCCGTTGGCGATGTGCACCTCGACGGTGACGAGGGCTGCCTCCATCCCGGAGAGGGCACGACTATAGAGGACGGCGAGCGACATGGATTGCTGAAAAAATTATTTCACCACGAAGGGCAAGGAGATCACGAAGGTGAAAAAGAAAATGTGATGGTGGCGATCCCTTGATTTCATATCGAACGCAGTTGGGAAAGTAACTCATGATTTTCTTCGTGTTCCTCGTGAGCTTCGTGGTGGAGTGTTTATTTGTTCCGTTGTGCTTCAAGTTCCGCGATGCGCGCTTCCAGCGTATTCAGTTGCTCGCGCGCACGGGCAAGCACACGGGATTGAACGTCGAACTCTTCCCGCGTCACGAGGTCGAGCTTGGCGAAGCCTTGTGAGAGCAGGGCGCGCGCATTCTTTTCGAAATCCTTGGCCGGGCTATTGGCGACAGCGTCATTCAGCCTGGTCGCCATCTCTTCGAAAAACTTCTGGTTCAGCATTGTGTGTCCTCCCGGATGAAATTTCTGTTTGCCAAGTGTAGCAAATATATCCCTGTGCACCGCATGTGTGCATCGCACAATTTTTGCGCTTGGAGTTGGTGCAGATGATAGTGCCCGATTTTTGCGCATTGCCAAAATAGGCCGTATCTATTGGCTTTGGGGCTTTGGCACGGTTTCTGCGATAACAACCGCGTGGACTTATCAAATCCCACTTTAAACACTTAAACGAAAGGAAATACCATGCAAAGCAAATTATTGAACACTCTGATCCTTGCAGCTTTGGCTGTTCCCGGTTTGGCAATGGCTGAGGATTCGCCGATCTCGGCTAATGTGGGCCTGGTTTCCGATTACCTGGTACGCGGTATCTCGCAAACTTCCGGAGGCGGGGCGATACAGGGCGGCTTTGACTATGCCGACGAAAGCGGTTTTCACGCCGGAGTATGGGGTTCCAATATAAGCTGGATCACGGATTTCGGCGCAACCGGCACTTCAAGCCTTGAGGTGGACACATATGCCGGTTATGGCGGTGCCTTTGCAGATGACTACAGCTATGATGTCGGCTATATCCGTTACAACTACCCTGGCTCTTATACCGCCGTTGCTGGTAACGTCAAATCCGACACGAGCGAAATCTACGGTTCGTTGGGCTATAAGTGGGTTTCGGTCAAGTACTCCTACAGTCTGGGCGATTTCCTGGGAGTGGCGAATTCCAAGGGAACCAATTATATGGAAGTAAATGCAAGTTATTCCCTGGAAGATATGGGAGTCGATTTGGCGGCGCATTATGGCCAACAAACCTATAAAGGCACAGATGCCGATGCGTTCAAGGCAGCCGGCTTCGACCCTTCATATGCAGACTACAAGCTGAGCGCCTCCAAGGATTTTGGCGGCTATGTGATCGGTTTGGCATACAGCAGTACCAACGCGAAGAAGAACGGATTCTATACAACGGCACTTGGTAAAAATACTGCCCGTGCAGCTGGCGTGCTCTCCGTATTACACGCATTTTAATTAACAGCGGGGGAGAGCGATCTCTCCCGATGACTCTCAAGGAGAACTCAGATGAAAATGGTCACAGCAATCATCAAGCCGTTCAAGCTCGACGAAGTGCGTGAAGCGTTGCATACCATCGGCGTGCAGGGCATCACCGTCACCGAAGTCAAAGGTTTCGGACGGCAAAAGGGCCACACCGAGTTGTATCGCGGTGCGGAATATGTGGTGGATTTTCTGCCCAAGGTAAAAATCGAAGCCGCCGTCAAGGCAGACATGCTCGATCAGGTTGTGGAAGCGATCGAGAAAGCAGCCAATACCGGCAAGATCGGAGACGGCAAGATATTTGTCGCCGAACTCGAGCAAGTCATCCGTATCCGTACCGGCGAATCCGGTCCGGATGCACTGTAAGGAGAGCCAAAATGAACAAACTATTTGTAATGCTTGCACTGCTGTTCTCGCTAAGCGGTTTCGCAGTTTCTGTGTATGCGGATGATGCTGTCGCGGCTGCGGAAACGGTCACTGCAGCAGCCGATGAAATGGCGCCCGCAGCTGCGCCTGAAGCGGCTGCCCCCGCGCCGGTTCCTGACAAGGGTGACACCACATGGATGATGCTGTCCACACTGCTGGTGATCCTGATGATCGTTCCAGGTCTGGGATTGTTCTACGGTGGCCTGGTGCGCGCGAAAAACATGCTGTCCGTGTTATCGCAAGTGTTCGGTATCTTCGCGATCGTATCCCTGCTGTGGATCTTCTACGGCTACTCGCTGGCATTCGGTGACGGCGGCAGTCTCAACTGGTTGATAGGCGATATGTCCAAGCTGTTCCTGATGGGCATGACTCCCGACAGCACTGCAGCGACCTTCTCCGATGGTGTGGTGATCCCGGAATTCACTTTCGTGGCGTTCCAGTTGACCTTCGCGGCGATCACTACCGCGCTGATCGTGGGCGGCTTTGCCGAGCGCATCAAGTTCTCCGCGCTGATGGTGTTCTCCGCATTGTGGTTCACCTTCTCCTACCTTCCGATCGCACATATGGTGTGGGCAACCGGTGGTTACCTGTTCGAGATGGGCGCACTGGACTTTGCCGGCGGAACCGTGGTGCATATCAACGCGGGTATCGCGGCTTTGGTTGGTGCACTCGTTATCGGCAAGCGTATCGGTTACGGCAAGGAGCCAATGGCACCGCACAATCTGCCTATGACCATGATAGGTGCCTCGTTGCTGTGGGTGGGCTGGTTCGGCTTCAATGCCGGCTCCAACCTTGAAGCTACCGGTGGTGCTGCCCTGGCGTTGCTCAACACTATCGTTGCTACCGCAGCAGGTGGATTGAGCTGGATGTTTGCCGAATGGATAGTGCGCGGCAAGCCTTCGATGCTGGGTATCGTGTCTGGTGTGGTTGCTGGCCTGGTGGCAGTGACACCAGCAGCCGGTCTGGTCGGTCCGATGGGCGCTATCGCACTTGGCCTGATAGTCGGTCCTACCTGTCTGTGGGCGGTTTCCGGCCTGAAGAAGTCGTTGGGTTATGACGATTCACTGGACGTATTCGGTATCCACGCAGTGGGCGGAATCGTCGGAGCGATCGGTACCGGTATCTTCGTATCGCCTGCTTTGGGTGGTGTAGGTATAGACGGTTACACCATGGGTGGTCAGGTCATGACACAGGCTACCGGCGTGCTGGTGACGATCGTGTGGTCTGGTGTGGTCAGCTTCGTACTGTTCAAACTGGTCGATATGGTGATGGGCTTGCGTGTATCCGAAGAAGCGGAACGCGAAGGTCTGGATACTGCGACTCACGGCGAACGCGCTTACAGCGCTTAATAAAGTCTCCCCCTGGAGCTGCCTCCTCAGCTCCTCCTTTAAAGGGCACCGCAAGGTGCCCTTTTTTTATGGGGCAATTGAATCAAGATACGGGTCTCAAGGTGACTCTCAGGAGAGCCATTGCGCTTTGGGGGCGAATCGGTAGCAGGCAGTTACTCGTGCCAATCGGGGAACTGTTTCAGGGAGCGGAAGAAATCGATGTCGTGGTTGGGCCAAAGATGGGCATGTTCTTCACGCTCCAGACGCTTCAGTTTGCGAATACTTTCCAGCGCCAGGTCTTCGCGATCCTGCCAGCACAATCCCGGGGCGATCTCCTTGACCAGATTCTCGGACAGATCGGCCGCATCGCCGCACAGCACGATGGGCGGGCCCTTGGGCAGCTCGACCCATAACGACATATGACCCGCAGTGTGGCCGGGGGACGAGATCGCCCGTACGCCCGGTACCAGGTCATATTCACCCTGTTTGATTTGCCACGGATAGTCGCCCGCAAAGTCGGACGCGAAATACGCCACATCTTCACCACTTTGCGCTGAAGTGATCTCATCCTGCTGCACATGGACTTCCTTGCCGCAAACGTCGCACAGGCCACCGGCATGATCGAAATGCAGATGGCTGAGGAATACCACGTCGATGTCCGCCGGAGTCAGCCCCAACTTGGCGAGATGATGGGGCAGTCGCTGCGGCTCCTGCATCTCGGGCGCGCCGAAGGCAAATACCCCCGGGTCGTAGTAACGTGCCTTTTGCGATGGATCAGCGATCTTGCCGTAATCGCAACCGACATCGAACAGGATGCGCCCGTTGGTGGTTTCGATCAGATAGGCAAGGATGGGCGCCTGGATGATCTCCCCCTGTCCGCAGTTGCGGGTGGAGAGGGATTTGTCGTAACGGTGGGTGGCGGTCAGTAAGGGCCACAGCCGCAGTACCTGGCTCATTTTGATGCCTCCAGTTCTGAGATGACAATTTGTGTATCTGCAACGCGCCCGAAGATGCCGCCCTCGACGGCGACCATCTGCAGTGCCGCCTCGTGCAGGGCCGCATGCGCGGAACCGCAGGCGTCAGCTACCAGCACGCATTCGAAGCCCCGGTCTACCGCTTCGCGCAATGTGGAATGCACGCAGACCTCGGTAGTGACACCGCAGATATACAGTCGGCGGATGTCGCGTACAGCCAATATCTGCGCCAGATCGGTCTGATGGAAAGCGCCATAACCGGGTTTGTCCACCACCGGCTCGCCCGGTCGCGGTTGCAGTTCTGCAATGAAGTCATGCCCGTATTCACCGCGCACCAGCAGTCGACCGAGCGGCCCCGGGCTACCGATTCCGGCACCAGCCTGCTGGCTGCGTGCCAGCTTGGCCGGCGGGCAATCGCTCAGATCCGGTCGATGTCCTTCACGGGTATGCACCACCAGTATGCCGCGGGCGCGGGCGTGATCCAGCAGCATACGGATGAACGGTATGGGTCGTCGCAGGGCACTTATATCCATGCCCGCCGTGGCCGCGTAGCCGCCGGGGTCGAGAAAATCCCGCTGCATGTCGATCACGATAAGTGCATCAGGCCGGTTGTTCATGTGTGCTCCCGATCGATTCGGTGCGTGCTTCGATGACGGCGGCGGAGAGGATCAGTGTACCGCCGACCGCTTCGTGCAGGGACAGGTGTTCAGCGCCGATCAATACCGCCGAGAGCACCGCCACCACCAGTTCGCCCAGTAGCAGGATGGCGGCGCGGCCGGCATCCAGCCGTGCCACTCCGTAGAAAGTGACCAGCGTGCCGGGCAATATCCATAACAAGCCGAGCGCCAGCATCGCGCCAACCTGATGGGCGTCAGGCACCTGGACGGGTTTTGCGCCGAAAAACAGGAAGCACGATGCGATCAGTGCGCAACCGCCTATCATCGCGGTCGCCCGCACCGAATCGGTCAGATGATGGCCAACGCGTACCGCCACATTATTCAGTGCGAATGCCAGCCCCGACGAAAGTGCCAGCAGGTCGATCATGGAAAGCGGTGCCGCGAACAGTTCGGGGCCGCCCAGCGTTGCCGCCAAACCTGCCAGCGCCAATGCCAGCGAAAGGAGGCGCATGCGGGTGAAGGCTTCGCCGAGAAATAGTCGCGCGGCCAATATGGTCCACACCGGCGCAAGGAAGAACAGCAACATCACGCGCACCACACTACCCTCGGTGAGCGAGGTGACCAGCGAGGCGTTGGCCCATCCGCCCATCAGCGTGATGATCACCAGCAGCCCGAGCTGGTCGCGCCACTGGGCCAAACTGCGCAAGGCGAAAGGCAGCAGGAGCAATGCGGCAAGACCGTAGGCGAACACTTGCACGATGCTGCCGGCAACACCAATTCCGCTTAGCGTCTTGAGCGGCCACCAGAGCATGCCCCAGAACAGCGCGCCCACCAAAAGCGAAGTGATCGCCTTGCCCTCGCGAGGCAGCGATATGGCAGACATCGTCATTTCACACCGCAGTCAGGAAGGAGACCGACACCGCGCCGATGAAACCGTCCGCCCTGCCTGCCGCGATATCGACCACGCCGTAATCTTCGGACAGCACGCGCTTCACCCTGTGCCGATGGAAGGGCAGCAGCAAGCGCGACATGGGGATGACTTGCCCGTTGCCGTCACCGTAGAGCTTGCGGTGCAACGCCGGCAGTCGATACCAGGGCACGGCCAGCTGTTCGTGGTGGGCATTGTGGTAGGGGAAATTCAGGATCAGCAGGTTGAGCAGCGGCCAGCGCACGCTGACCAGATTCGAATAGGTGTTGGCCTGCTCGTAGGCCTTGTCGCGCAGCTTGTCATCCGGCACCTTGTCGCCAGCGAGGATCGCGTATGCATCGTAAGTGTGCTGGAAGGCATCGGCAAAACGCAGTACGGTGACCATGACCAGATAGGCGGCGACATACAGCAGCAGGGCCTGCATCGAGTAGTAAGCCAGCGCAGCGAAAGCGATGCCGCGCACCAGCAGGATGATCGCGACACGCTTGCGCTCCGCACGACGCTCTTCGCGCAAAAACGGAAGGAAAACAACGAAGGCGTGCATCAGCAACTCGATGGCGGGGACATAACACCATTCCAGTAGCAGGATGAATCGCTGCAGGGGGAGAGGAAGAGACTGGACCAATGCCTTGGTATCCAGACTGATGACATCGGCGCGGTCCACATGATGGCGCACGTGTTTGTGGCGCAGATGCTCATAGCGCGCATAACAGCTGCCGGTGAGCCAGGTCATCAGCACCCCGCCCCGGGAGTTGATCTCATGGCGGGCGAAGATCGTGTCGTGCGCGAACTCGTGAAACAGATAGGCGGCGATGATGAGCGCGTGGGCGAACCACAGTGTGGCCGCCAATGCGACCAGGATGTTGCTGCTCGTCATCAGCCACAAGCCGACCCCGTAGCCGCTCAGGGCATAGGTGATGGCGATGGAATTCGGGATGACGCCATCTGCATGGCGAAAGATGCGCGTAGGCATGGTGACTCCTCGGGAACACCCCCGCTTCCGGCTTGGCAAGCAGGGGGTAGTTCACATCATTACTTCATGACAGCCTTGACGAAGCTATCGTCGATGGTAGTCTCGATTGCCACAGGTTTCTTGATTTGACCGCTCTTGATCAGTATCTCGTTGATCACTTCACCGCTGACGAAGTAGGACTTGGTGTCCTTGCCCGGCTTGAACGGCTGGGCCATCTCTTTCAGCGGGATGTTGTACACGCCTTCCAGCTGCTCCAGCACTTCCTTGCCCGACACGCCGATCGCCTTGCCGATGATCTCGGAGGCTTCCTTGGGGTTGGATTTCATGTAGGCCAGACCGTCCAGATAGGCCTTGATCAGAGCGGTGATCTCCTTGCCGTTCTGCTTGATGTGCGCTTCGTCGAACACCAGCACGTCGGCGATCAGGCCGGGCGCTTCGCGGGAGGAATAGATCACGTGGAACTTCTTGCCGCCATCCATACCGAGGATCTGCGACACGTTCGGCTCATAGGTCGTACCGGCGGGAACAGCCTTGGATGCCATCGCGGACGGGATCGCTTCCGGTGTCATGTTGATCGGGCTGATGTCTTTGTCGCTCATGCCGTTGATCTTCAGCGCATAAGAGATCAGGAAATCGGAAGGTGACAGCGGTGCATACGCAACCTTCTTGCCCTTAAGGTCGGTGATGTTTTTGATCGACATATCCGCCAGCACAGCATCGCCGCCGTTGGAATAGTCGATGGGCATCACTACCTTGAACACCTGACCCTGCGCCGCAGCACCGATCACCTGGTCAAAGGTCATCAGCGCACCGTCAACTGCCTTACCGGCAACTGCCGAAGGCAACATGGCCGGGTCTGAGAAGGTTTGCAGGCTTACCTTTAGACCATACTTCCCGTACATGTCCATGCCTTCCGCAACATAGAACGGCGAATAGCCGATCCAGGTGGTCAGTGCGATTTTCATCGGTGTGGCTGCGCAGGCTGAGAACGAGGCAGTCAGCAACACGGTGGTGGCAATCAGTTTTTTGATATTCATCTTGATACTCTCCTTCAAAAGTTAACAAACAAGTATGTGGGGGATGTTGCCCGTCCCCACGACGTTTAAACCTTTCTCAGCAGGTTGCATGCCAACCGTGCTGTGCGGCGTTCTGGCTTGTTACACCGTTGCTGCCACTGCCTGATGCAGATTCCCGTGCACCCGATTCGGGCATGATTTTTTGCGTATGCACGATGTTGGACGTACTGTGATCCTTCTATTGCGCGATACGGCCGCGCCACTCCCGGAAATGCTTTTGCTCCGTCCAGCCCATCCACGCATTGATCTCCCACAGGTCGGCGACGGGCTGCTGCGTGAACGGAAAGGTATGCAGATAACCATCGGGACCGAACTCGGGTGTCAAGCTGCTGTGCGTTCTGCCGCCGGCTTGCTGCGCCGACCAGATCGCTTCCCAGTAACGCTGGTGCGAAGCCAGTGCGCCTGCATATTCCGGTGCAGCCGGATGCGGTACTTGCGGCCCCTGGTCGTAACCGACGCGCGCGTGGATGTGGTGCGCATGTTTCGCAACTTCGAGCACTGCATCCCAGTCGTCATCGAGTTGCCGCTCCATCACCACCACCCAGTGGCTGAAGTCGCAGGTTAGTTTCAATTCCGGCAATCGTTCCAGTACCGACAAGGTGATCCACGGATTGAATAGCGAGCGACTGCGATGCGTCTCGAAGCTGCAGGCAATGCCCATACGTGCCGCGATCTCCTGCGACTCGCCGAAAAAACGCACGCTCTGTTCCAGCGTCCACGCATCGCAACCGCCGATCACTGTCACCCATTGCGGATCGAGTGAGCGCCCCAGTTGCAACTGTCGTTCGACATCGGCGATGTGTTCCGGCACCGTGTCATGCCGGCGCGGCACATAGTTGCCGCCGGTGACGATCTCCTGGATGTAAGCGAGGCTGCGCGACTGCAACACTGCACGCAATTCATCCTGAGGCAGGTTGTCGGCATTGCCTTCCAGACCGACGAAGCCTGCGGCGAGCGCTTGAAGAGCTGCCTCATCCAACGCGCCCCTGTGTCCCCACAAAGTCTTGAACAGTTGCAGTTCCATGCTCATGTTCCGCGCTGATCAAGATACGCGCGCCAGCCGCCATAGCGGGTGATGTCTTCCGCGTCGTGCACGGCATATTGCTCGCACACAAAACCCAGCACGTTGGAACCATCTGCCAGCGTCAGGGTGCCGATGCCGAGCGGGGCGGGGATTCCCGCCACGAAAGAACCGAACTCCCTGTCTACCATCTCCCACACTTCCACTGCGATGGCGCTGCCACCCTGTGGCACGCGCACCATGCCGGGACGGAACGGCGGGCCGCCGGGTAGCGCATACAGTTTGTAATCCGGGCTGCTGTGCGTGCGTGCGACCAGATGTGCACCGCGACTGGTGAGTTGATGATTGAGCGGTAGACCTTCGAGGTGTGCGCCGCACACTGCGACGCGCACACGGCTGCCTTGGGCCTGAGGCATAGTCACCTCGCTAGTTGCACTGTGGCTCAAACGTTCTGCCAGATGCAGTAACGGGATGTCCTGATGCGCAGGGGCTACCAAGGTGATACCGAACGATAAACCGTCTTGCTGGAAACCGGCGGGTACGGCGACCGCTGCACAATCC
>JBGSMU010000138.1:0-22223 GCA_041739955.1 Gallionella sp.
GACGCTTCTACCCCTTCAACGCCTTCCGATCCCTGCTCGGGATCGCTGGCGATGTCACTGCCCCGACCTACGCAGAGCTTTACTCCGTAAAATCACGAAACACTACATCTGGTAGGTGTCTGTGAAAACCGGATAAGCACGAAACCAAGATCAGAGTATTGGGTCAGCTTCATTATTAATGGCTCTTCGTTAACATGGTGAAAGGCTCTTTGCGATTGTTCATCTTTAACTGCTACCACATAACATGTATCAACAATGCCTGTATGGTGGTTTGCTGTCAATTGGAGCAATTGCCTTGGTAGCATGTGCCAACAGGAATGTTGCGAACGTGAAGAGAGGTCCCCCCTTGGTTGCCAAACCACAAAATTGAAGGTGTTTTTGCCTGATAGCGTTGATTGTTAACGGCGCATAGTCATTGTTATGCCACCACCAATGCCAGACTTGACCGTGATACAATCGCAGAAGGTTATAAAAGGGTGGTTGAAAGATGCTTTATTGCAAAAATTTCGACTGCAATTTTGTAGGCGTTTAGGTTTTACCTTACGCGTCGGTATATATTCAATTTTTAAAATCAAGGAAATAAAGCATGTCCAGCGTAGAAACTGTGAGCGCATTAGAGCGTCGTATTAACGCATCAATTCCACAACAGTCCATTCATGGCGATGTGACTGCACGCCTGAAAAGGATCGGCCGTAATGCAAAGATTGCCGGGTTTCGTCCGGGTAAGGTTCCGGTTAAAGTGCTTGAGCAGTACTACGGCGCTCAGGCAAGGCAGGAGATACTGGGCGATGCTATGCAAAGGTCTTTTTCAGATGCTATCCAGACTAATAATTTCAAGGTTGCTGGTTCACCGCAATTTGAAATAAAAACCAAGGATCTGAATGCTGATCCTATCGAGTTCAGTGCGACCTTTGAGGTGTATCCGGACGTAGTGATAGGGGGGCTTGGTGATGAAAATGTCGAGCAAGTGGTGTTCAAGTTAAGTCAGGATGATGTCGATAGAACTATCGAGACATTGCGCAAGCAACGGGGCACTTATGCAAAGGTTGACCGGTCAGTCCAGTCAGATGATCAGGTAAGAATCGATTTTTCGGGTAAAAAGAATGGAGTCGCATTCGAGGGTGGCGAAGCGAAAGATATGTCTGTGATATTGGGTGCGGGTCGCATGCTTCCTGATTTCGAGGCAGCCAT
Source organism: Gallionella sp. (assembly GCA_041739955.1). Taxonomy (GTDB): domain Bacteria; phylum Pseudomonadota; class Gammaproteobacteria; order Burkholderiales; family Gallionellaceae; genus Gallionella. The sequence goes on from JBGSMU010000138.1 coordinate 1,192, forward strand.
CATCGGTATGAAATCTGGTGAAACCAAAACCTTCGACATGATTTTTCCGGAGGATTATCACGGTAAAGACGTGGCAGGACAAAAGGTAAGTTTTACTGTTACCTTGCATGCGGTAGAGGCCCTGGGTTTGCCGGCTCTGGATGCCGATTTTGCGATATCCATGGGTATCGAAGATGGTGATGTGGGCAAACTGAGCGAGGAGATTCGAAGTAATCTTGAGCGTGAGGTGACACGCCGCTTGAAAGCGCGCAATAAGGAAGCGGCAATGGACACCTTGCTCAAAGTCGCGCAGTTTGATGTGCCTAAATCATTGGTCGCAAGTGAGTCTCAGGTATTGATGCAGCAGACAGCTGAAGAGATGGAGTCACGCGGTATGAAGATGAAAGATATGCCGTTGTATCCTGAACTGTTTGAGGAACGAGCTGCCAAACGAGTCAAGCTTGGGTTGACACTGGCGGAATTGGTGTTGAAACATGATCTTAAGGCTGCACCAGAGCAGATTCGCGCTTTGGTTGAAGACTATGCCCAGAGCTTTGATGATCCGGCTGAGGTTGTCAGTTGGTATTACGCCGATCAATCGCGCTTAAGGGAAGTCGAAAGTCTGGTGTTGGAGGAGAATGTTGCTGCCTGGGTATTGAAGCAGGCAAAGAGCTTGGAAAAAACCGTTACTTTTGACGAGTTGATGGGGGGGTAAGTTAATGAACTATCTGGAGCCACAAAATATCGGTTTGATTCCCATGGTCGTTGAGACCAGTGGGCGTGGTGAGCGAGCATATGATATTTATTCGCGCCTGCTTAAGGAGCGGGTGGTGTTTTTGGTCGGTGAAGTCAACGATTACAGTGCCAACCTGATTGTTGCCCAGATGTTATTTCTGGAATCCGAAAACCCTGACAAGGATATCCACTTGTACATTAATTCTCCTGGCGGTTCCATTTCGGCGGGTATGTCGATTTACGACACCATGCAGTTCATCAAGCCGCAGGTATCAACACTATGCATTGGTATGGCTGCATCTATGGGAGCTTTTCTCTTGCAGGCGGGCGAGAAGGGCAAGCGCTTCGCGTTGCCGAACTCCACAGTGATGATTCATCAGCCATTGGGTGGTTTCCGGGGGCAGGCTTCTGATATAGAAATACACGCGAAGTACATATTGAGCCTGCGCGAGCGCTTGTATAAGCTCATGGCTCAACATACTGGCCGTACCGTGGAGGAGGTTGCTCGAGATAGCGAGCGTGACAATTTCCTTACTGCCCAGGAAGCAATGGCATACGGCCTGGTGGATCAGGTTCTGGGCAAGCGCGTTTGAGCGATGTTTCTTTGGCGGATGCAATATTGCCGATAACGTTATGGAGTAAAGACGATGGCGGACGAAAAAAAACCAGGTGAAAAGTTGCTTTATTGTTCGTTCTGCGGAAAGAGCCAGCACGAGGTCAGGAAGCTGGTTGCTGGCCCCTCAGTGTTTGTGTGTGATGAGTGCATTACCCTGTGCAACGATATCATGCGTGAGGAGATCGAAAACGATAAGGGTAGGTCTGAGAAAACCGATCTGCCGGTTCCGAAAGACATATGCGCCACATTGAACGAGTATGTGATTGGTCAGGAGCACGCCAAAAAAATATTGTCTGTCGCTGTATATAATCACTACAAACGTCTAAACAACCACGATAAAGATGGCGTGGAGTTGTCAAAAAGCAATGTTTTGCTGATCGGGCCGACTGGCTCCGGGAAGACATTACTTGCGCAAACATTGGCACGAATGCTGGATGTGCCATTCGTTATGGCTGATGCGACTACACTGACAGAAGCAGGCTACGTAGGTGAAGATGTCGAAAACATCATTCAGAAGCTTTTGATGAGTTGCGACTACAACGTCGAGAAAGCTCAGCGTGGAATAGTTTACGTGGATGAGATCGACAAGATTTCCAGGAAATCGGACAATCCATCCATTACCCGAGATGTTTCCGGGGAAGGTGTGCAGCAGGCTTTGCTCAAGCTGATTGAGGGAACCAAAGCATCAATTCCGCCGCAAGGGGGGCGCAAGCATCCTAATACCGAATTCCTGCAGGTCGATACGACAAATATATTGTTTATCTGTGGCGGCGCGTTTGATGGCCTGGAAAAGGTTATCCGTAATCGGTCCGCCAAGGCCGGGATTGGATTTAGCGCGACAGTTCGCAGTAAGGATGAACGCAAGACTGGAGAAACCTTGAGAGAGGTTGAGCCGGAAGACTTGATCAAATTCGGCTTGATTCCGGAATTCGTGGGTCGTTTGCCTGTTGTAGCAACTCTGGAAGAGTTGGATGAAGACGCTCTGGTCAGGATTTTGACTGAGCCCAAGAATGCGCTGACCAAGCAATATCAGAAATTATTTTCAATGGAAAATGTTGATTTGGAATTCCGCGAAGGCGTATTGTTGGCCATTGCACGAAAAGCTTTGGCGCGTAAGGCCGGGGCGCGTGGCCTGCGCTCGATACTCGAGCAATCGTTGCTGGATGTGATGTTCGATTTGCCCTCCATGGACAACGTAAGTAAGGTTGTGCTTGACGAAACGGGTTTGAAGGGTGAAATCAAGCCAGTCATTATTTGTTCCGATACTCACAAAGTTGCCTGATTTGAACATGTTTTTGCCGATATTTATCTTGTCTCGATGGGCTGGCTTGAATTTGCAGAGTTAATCCCCATCTAGCTTAACAATCTCAATGAAAAGGTTGCCGCTATGTTGGAACAAGATACAAGCAATACTTCTGTAAGTGATTTACATCCGTTATTGCCCTTACGGGACGTGGTGGTTTTTCCGCACATGGTAATTCCACTGTTTGTTGGTCGTGCAAAATCCATCAAGGCATTGGAGACGGCGATGGAAGCCGGGAAAAATATCGTGCTGGTAGCGCAAAAATCCGCTATCAAGGATGATCCGGCTACAGATGATTTATATTCCATAGGCAGTATGGCTAACATTTTACAAATGTTGAAATTGCCAGACGGCACTGTCAAGGTTCTTGTCGAAGGTACGAAACGTGCCAACGTACTGAGAGTGTATGACGCCAAAACGCATTTTGACGCTGAAATTCAAATCGTTCCTGCTGAAGACGGTACAAGTAGTGAGTCAGAGGCAATGCGGCGTGTGCTGATTGCACAATTTGACCAGTATGTGAAATTAAACAAGAAAATCCCTCCCGAAATACTGACATCACTGGCCGGAATCGATGATGCCGGGCGGCTGGCAGATACGATAGCTGCGCATCTGCCTCTAAAGCTCGAGCAAAAACAGGAGGTTCTGGAGATATTCGGAGTGCGTCAACGTTTGGAGCATTTGCTCGGCTTGCTGGAAGGTGAGATTGACATCCTGCAAGTTGAAAAGCGCATCCGTGGCCGTGTAAGGCGCCAGATGGAAAAAAGTCAGCGCGAATATTATCTGAATGAGCAAGTCAAAGCGATTCAGAAGGAGTTGGGCGACGGCGAAGAAGGTACGGATTTCGAGGAGATCGAGAAAAAGATCAAATCAGCTTATATGTCAAAGGAAGCACGTACTAAAGCTGAATCTGAGTTGAAGAAGTTACGTTTGATGTCGCCGATGTCTGCGGAGGCGACCGTGGTCAGGAATTACATTGATATTCTTACTGGTCTGCCGTGGAAAAAGAAAACAAAGATCAGTGCAGACCTGAAAAAAGCGGAAGTGGTATTGGAGGAGGACCACTACGGGTTGGATAAGGTAAAAGAACGAATTTTGGAATATCTGGCTGTTCAGCAGCGTACTAGCAAAATGAAAGCTCCAATCCTTTGCCTGGTTGGCCCACCTGGAGTAGGCAAGACATCTCTGGGCCAGTCTATTGCCCGTGCGACAAATCGTAAATTTGTCCGCATGTCTTTGGGTGGAGTGCGTGATGAGTCTGAAATTCGTGGCCATCGCCGTACTTATATAGGTTCGATGCCGGGCAAGATTTTGCAGAACATGAGCAAAGTGGCGGTACGAAATCCATTATTCCTTCTTGATGAGGTAGATAAGATGGGTATGGACATGCGGGGTGATCCGTCTTCCGCATTGCTGGAAGTGTTTGATCCCGAGCAGAATAGTACATTTGTAGATCATTATGTGGAGGTTGAGTACGATCTTTCTGATGTGATGTTCGTGGCGACAGCAAACACGCTGAATATCCCGGATGCATTAATGGATCGCATGGAAATCATTCACGTTTCCAGTTATATGGAGGACGAGAAGATTAACATTGCAACACGATATCTTGTCCCTAAAGCGGTTAAAAACAATGGTCTGAAGGCTGAAGAGATACATATTTCAGAAAGCGCGCTTCGAGACATCGTTCGATACTATGTACGTGAAGCAGGAGTGCGTGGTCTTGAAAGGGAAATATCCAAAATTTGCCGTAAAGTTGTAAAAGCGTTGTTACTCAAAAGTCGCGATAGTAAATTGACAATTAATTCGCGTAATCTTGAGAAATATCTTGGTGTACGCAGGTATTCCTATGGGGTTGCCGAGAAAAACAATCAAGTTGGGCAAGTGACTGGCCTGGCCTGGACGGAGGTTGGAGGCGAGCTATTGACCATAGAGGCTGCAGTCTTGCCTGGTAAGGGCAAAATAACAACCACCGGAAAATTGGGTGAGGTAATGCAGGAATCCATACAAGCGGCTTTGAGTGTCGTTCGAAGTCGAGCCAACCGTCTGGGGATTAGTGAGGAGTTCTATCAAAAAACCGACTTGCATATTCATTTGCCTGAAGGGGCAACACCAAAGGATGGTCCGAGTGCCGGGGTTGGGATGTGCACTGCAATGGTGTCCGTGTTAACCGGAATTCCAGTGCGTTCTGATGTCGCCATGACAGGAGAAATAACGTTGCGGGGCGAGGTCCTGCCAATTGGTGGTCTGAAAGAAAAGCTCTTGGCCGCTCAGCGTGGCGGGATTAAAGTGGTTTTGATTCCGGAAGAGAACATCAAGGATTTGGCCGAAATACCAGACAATATAAAGAATAAATTGGATATTCATCCAGTCAAATGGATCGACCAAGTGCTTGAAATGGCATTGGAGCGCAAGCCCGACCCTGTAAAAGAAAAGCCAGAGGCCGCTTCAGGCATTGCCATTGCGGGGGATGCTGTTCCAACCGATGCGGTTTTAGTTACCAAGCATTGATGAATCACCGAGTATCAGTTTGCTTGTTTCTATGCAAGAAAAAAATATTTTAGTAATAGCTTGACCAAAGCCGAGAGGCCTTGATATAAAGGCTCTACAGGGCTTTTCCTGTTTCTTTAACCATTCGCAAAGGGGACATACGTGAATAAATCTGATTTGGTTGATGCAATCGCAAAATCTGCTGATCTATCCAAGGCTGCTGCTGCTCGTTCACTGGATTCAACTATTGAAGCCATCAAGAAAGCATTGAAAAAAGGCGATACAGTTAGTTTGGTAGGTTTTGGTACATTCAAGGTGGGCAAGCGCGCTGCACGCAATGGTCGCAATCCTCGCACAGGCGCGACAATCAAAATCAAGGCAGCTAAAGTTCCTAAATTTAGTGCTGGCAAGGGATTAAAGGATGCTGTAAACTAGCAGACTTTGTCGGGTGCTTAGCTCAGTTGGTAGAGCGTCGCCCTTACAAGGCGAATGTCGGCGGTTCGAACCCGTCAGCACCCACCAGATAGTTTTTGGAGTGGTAGTTCAGTTGGTTAGAATACCGGCCTGTCACGCCGGGGGTCGCGGGTTCGAGTCCCGTCCACTCCGCCAAATTGAGGCGAACGAAAGTTCGCCTTTTTTCTTATGCGCCTCGTTGTGTAATAAATTAAAAGTCGGATTCCATCACTATGTTTGATTTCGTTCATAACAATAAAAAGTTTGTGCAAATTTGCATGGCGATGATTATTGTGCCGTTCGCGCTGTGGGGAATTGATTCCTTCAATCGCTCTGGTAATGGAGTTGACGAAGTTGCCAATGTCGGCGGTGTGAAAATCACAAAGCAGGAGTTCGCAAACGCTTTGCTGCAACAGCAATCCAGGCTGCGACAACAACTGGGTAGCAAAATGGACGAGAAAATATTCGACAGTCCTGAAATGAAGCGTATGGTAATTGAGAATCTGATTGGTCAGCGTTTGTTGGCCAAGGAAAGCAAAGAAGCGGGCTTGTCTGTTACTGATGAGCAGATTGCACGCTCAATAGAAGGTGTTGAGGCATTTAATCGTGATGGAAAATTCGATAAAAACCTTTATAGCGAAGTGCTGGCAGCACAAAATCTTACCCCATTAATATTTGAATCACGCATCCGTGCCGATATGTTGGAGCAGCAGATGCAGGATGCATACGAAAAAAATGGGTTTGTATCCGCGCGTGTCGCTGACAATATTATCCATCTGAACGAGCAGCAACTTATTGTGAGGACATCTCTTCTGCCTATCAAGCAGTATGAGGCGCAGGTGAAAGTGAGTGATCTCACTTTGAGAGAATACTACGACCAAAACCCGAAAGAATTTGAAGTGCCCGAACAGGTCAAGGTCAAATTTGTAAAACTTTCGGTTGATGATTTGCTTTCAAAAGCGGAAGTCAGTACTGATGAGTTGCGGAGGTATTACGACGAACATTTAAGTGAATTCGGCACTCCTGAGGAGCGTAGAGCTGCTCATATTCTTATTAACACTGACGCCGATGCTCCTCAGGCAGAACAAGATGCCGCCAAGTCAAAGGCCGAGGAATTGTTGCGTGAGGCAAACCTAAGCCCCGAAAAGTTTTCCGAGTTGGCAAAAAAATATTCACAAGATCCAGGGTCATCAACAAATGGAGGCGATCTGGGATATTTTGCTCGAGGGATGATGGTAAAGCCATTTGAAGACTCTGTATTCTCTCTCAAGGTGGGGGAGATTAGTGGAATGGTAAAGTCAGACTTCGGCTACCATATTGTAAAATTGCTGGGAATCAAGCCTACAAAAGCAATTTCATTTGAAGAGTCAAGAGAGGGGATTCTTGTCCGATTGCGTCAACAAAAGGCAATGGAAATTTTTGCGGAGTTGGCCGAAAAATTTAGCAACGTTGTATATGAACAAAGCGACACCTTGGATCCGGCGGCAGAGCTGATTGGAGGCAAGATTGAGCAGAGCGGGTGGCTGTCTGTTGATATGGTGGCAGCAACCCCGTGGACGCCAATGATGTTGCAGGCCCTATTTAGTGGAGAAGTTATCAAGGAGAAGCGGAATACTCCGGCAATTGAGGTGTCTGATAACACGTTGCTTGCTGCTCGAGTTCAAGAATACAAACCAGCTTCAATTAAACCTCTTGCAGAAGTGCGCGATATTATTCTTGGGAAGTTATTGCGAAAACAGGCAGCCGAGTTAGCATCAAGAAATGGCAAGGAAGTACTTCAGCAATTGCAAGATGGCAAAACACCAAAATTAACCTGGGAGTCAGCGAAGAGTATTACCAGATCACTGCATGATTCATTTGATGTTGAGTTGACTCGCAAAATATTTCAGGTGAGCGGTGATAAATTGCCGCAGTATGTTGGATCCGAAGCTTCTGGTGACGGTTATATTATTGTGCGCGTTGATACAGTCAATGAATTGGATTCAATAAGTAAAGAGAAGCGCAAGAGTTATATTCAGCAGTTACGAAAAATGACTGGAGATGAAATGGCTCGTGCATACTTGTCTGGAGTCAGGCAGCAAACAGATATAAGCCTAAATGTCCCAGGTGGCGAAAAAGAACCGCTTTGACGAACATCTGGTCGACGGTGTTTTTGTTGATTTCTGACCTGATTTTAATTTCGCTACTGCACGATTATTCTTTTGATGTGCTCCCTCCCTTTTGTACATCAAGCATGGCACCAAGAATTATACTCAGTTGTTTAACAGTATATATTTTCCCTATTCACTATAGTTGATTTGGTCTGGCAAATACTTCATAAATTATTTATTTGTGGGGGTAAAGAAAATGGCGAGGACTAATCACCATTTTTGGCAAGTCGTTTTCTCAGTTTTGAATAATCGTATATAATTCACGGTCGAATAATTTCAGGTTTCCTCCCCATGCTGGAAGTTAGTAATCTTGCTTGTAGTCGAGGTGATCATCGTTTGTTTGCCGGATTGAATTTCACGCTGAGTCCGGGTCAACTTATGCAAGTCCAGGGCGCAAATGGAAGTGGCAAGACCAGTTTATTGCGAACTTTATGCGGTTTCATGATGCCAGACGAGGGTGAGATTGCATGGAATGGCGAGAGTATTCGCTCACTGGATGAGGATTACTGCGCTGAGATGCTGTACCTGGGGCATCTTAATGCCATTAAGGATGAATTGAGCGCGGTAGAAAATTTGCGGATTTCAGCAGGCCTGTCAGGCTTCGATCTCGAGGAAAAAGAGGCAATTGGTGCTTTGCGACGCATGGGCTTGCGCGGGAAGGAGAGACTTCCGACAAAAGTGCTTTCACAAGGTCAGCGCAGACGTGTTGCTTTGGCTCGCTTGTTGGTTAATGATGCCAAGTTATGGATATTGGATGAACCTTTGGCTGCTTTGGATGTCGGAGCCGTAGCATTGATACAGGAGTTGATCGCGGAACATTTGTCGCAACAGGGAATGGTGATATTTACAACTCACCAGCCTCTAAATGTGGCCGGGATGGAAGTATGCAGTTTGATGCTGTCATGAGAGTTGCGCGTTCATGAAAAAATCTTCCATGTTTGGTTTGCTGGTGCTGGTGTTGCGCAGAGATTTGGTGCTGGCGATGCGTCGCAGAGCGGATGTGCTCACCACATTGATTTTTTTTGTGATGGTGGTTAGTCTCTTCCCCTTGGGTGTTGGCCCTGAAATGGAGATGTTGCGCAAGATGGCGCCAGGTGTGTTGTGGGTTGCTGCATTATTATCGTCGATGTTGTCGTTGGTGCGCTTATTTTCGGCCGATTACATAGACGGTACACTTGAACAGATGATGTTGTCCCCTCAGTCTTTGTCGATGTTGGTGCTGGGTAAGATGGCGGCTCACTGGATGGTATCGGGACTTCCTCTGGTATTGATGGCTCCCGTACTCGGATTGCAATTCGATATGTCAATCCAGGCGCTTGGCGTATTGATTTTGGGGCTGTTGTTAGGTACACCCATATTAAGTATGGTCGGGGCTATAGGGGCCGCCTTGACTTTGGGTCTGCGCGGTGGCGGAGTTCTGTTGTCGTTGCTTGTTCTGCCTTTATGTATCCCGGTACTGATTTTTGGTGCGGGGGCGGTAGATGCGGTTACTACAGGTTTGGCGGTTGCGCCGCACTTGTATTTATTGGGTGCATTGTTGGTGTTGGCTCTGGCGTTTACCCCATGGGTGACTGCTCAGGCTTTGCGAATTTCAATGGAGTAATCTAAGTTGGCAATAAACTGGTTTAAATATTCTGCACCAACTACTTTCTATGGCTTGGCTGGGAAAATGATTCCGTTTTTCGCGGTTCTTGCCGCACTGCTGTTTGTAGTCGGTTTGTATATCGGATTTTTTGTTGCTCCTCCTGACTATCAGCAGGGCGAGTTTTACCGCATTATCTTTATTCATGTGCCGGCTTCCATTTTGTCTATGTTCCTGTATTTGGTCATGGCGGGATATGCCGCGCTGGGACTGATATTCAATACACGCTTGTCTGCAATGATGGCCACCGCAATCGCGCCGACGGGTGCTTTATTTGCTTTTATCTCGCTCTGGACGGGCGCCCTTTGGGGGAAACCAATGTGGGGTGCATGGTGGGTGTGGGATGCCCGCCTGACATCCGAATTGATTTTGCTATTCCTTTATCTCGGTTTCATCGCATTGCATTCTTCAATTGATGATCCGCGCCGTGCGGATAGAGCCAGTGCGTTGCTTGCAATTGTCGGTTCGGTGAATGTCCCTATTATTTATTTCTCAGTGAAGTGGTGGAATACTTTGCATCAAGGATCGACGATCAAATTTGCCGGTACCAGTATGCACATTGCCATGCAGCAAGCCATGTTCATAACCCTGGCTGCTTGCTGGATGTATGCCATCGCGGTGGTGCTTGCACGGGTTCGAAGCATTATTCTGGAGCGTGAACGCCATACAACATGGATCAATGATTTACCTGAGGTCAAGCAATGAATAGTTTGGATATCTGGATGCGTGCAAACCCGATCACATATGTGGTACTGGGTTCATACGCAGTAGCCTTTCTGATTTTTGCGGTTGAGATTGTCATGGTCAGACACAAGCGAAAAGTCACGTTGGAACAAGTTCGCATGATGCGCGAAGCAGGGGAGGAAGAATGAAACCGCGTCAGAAGAGATTCATGTTCATTGCAATAGGTGTGGCGGCTGTTGGTTTGGCTGTTGGTTTGGTATTGAATGCGCTTAAGGACAATGTGAGCTTGTATTTCACCCCGACTCAAGTGTTCAATAATGAAGCCCCCTTGGGGCATTCCTTCCGAATTGGCGGTCTGGTTAAAGAGGGAAGTGTTGTTCGTGCCAGCGACGGCTTGACAGCCAATTTTGAAATCACGGATTTACATCGCAGCATACCCGTTGTATACAAAGGCATCCTCCCGGACTTATTCAAAGAGGGCAAGGGTGTGGTTGCACAGGGGAGAGTTGAGGCAGATGGAGTGATGATTGCCGAAGAAGTATTGGCAAAGCATGATGAGAATTACATGCCACCAGAAGCATTGGATGCGATGAAAAAAGCTGAGGATGCTAAGGCAAATGCAGCAGCCGAATCCATCCTCAAACCCGCAGTCGTAAAGACGGCCCAATAATGTTCAGAAAGACACGACTATGATTCCAGAACTAGGTCATTTTACTTTAATCGTTGCGTTGTTCGTGGCACTCACACTTGGTGTACTGCCTATTCTGGGAGCTGCACGGAATAACGCGGTATTGATGGGAACTGCGCGACCCTTGGCGTTTGGTCAGTTTCTTTTCGTTGGCATAGCATTTGTTTGCTTGTTGATCTCCTTTCTGAATAACGACTTTTCCGTACTTTACGTTTCACAACATTCCAATTCGCAACTTCCTACGATTTACCGGATCGCTGCCATATGGGGCGGGCATGAGGGATCACTATTACTTTGGGTGTTCAATCTGTCCATATGGTCGATAGTAGTCGCCATGAACAGCAAGCACCTTCCTCAAGAAATGGCTGCTCGTGTATTGGGTGTGATGGGATTGATTGCGGTAGGATTTCTGCTGTTCATGCTCTTTACCTCAAATCCGTTTGATCGCCTTATTCCTGCTGCACTAGATGGTCTGGATCTGAACCCGCTGTTGCAAGATCCTGGCCTAGCAATACATCCGCCGATGCTGTACACCGGATACGTGGGATTCTCCGTAGCATTTGCTTTTGCCATCTCTGCATTATTGGGCGGGCAAATGGATTCCACATGGGCTCGTTGGTCACGCCCCTGGACTACCGTGGCTTGGGTATTCCTTACGATCGGAATCGCATTGGGGAGTTGGTGGGCATACTATGAATTAGGCTGGGGCGGATGGTGGTTCTGGGATCCGGTTGAAAACGCATCCTTTATGCCATGGCTCGTCGGAACGGCGTTGATTCATTCTCTGGCGGTTACCGAAAAGCGCGGCGCATTTACAAGCTGGACATTATTATTGGCTATTGCTGCTTTTTCTCTGAGTTTGTTGGGTACCTTCCTGGTTCGCTCGGGAGTGTTGACTTCAGTACACGCATTTGCGACAGATCCAAAGCGCGGAATATTTATTCTCGGCTTTCTGGTAACTGTAATCGGAGCTTCATTGTTGTTGTTTGCCTGGCGCGCACCGAAGATAGGTCTAGGCGGTAAGTTCGATGTCCTTTCCCGCGAATCTTTGTTGCTATCAAACAATGTGCTTTTTTCGGTTGCGTCGGCCTCGGTATTCATCGGTACGCTGTACCCCCTTTTCATGGATGCTCTGGGATTTGGCAAACTATCGGTGGGTCCACCGTACTTTAATGCGGTGTTTGTACCTCTGATGGTGCCTATGGTCTTGTTGATGGGGTTGGGCCCATTGGCACGTTGGAAGAAATTTGATGCCCCGGATTTAGCCAAAAGAGTTCGTTGGGCTTTTGCCAGTGCCGCAGTCATTGCGCTACTGCTTCCATTTGCGATGGGTAAATGGACACCGCTTATATCACTCGGCCTTTTGTTGGCATTCTGGATCATTGCCTCCTTGTTGGTTGGCCTGAAGCAAAGGTTGACGGGGCATGGAAACTTCATGCAACGCGTTCGTGCACAATCATTGAGTTACTACGGCATGCAGTTCGCACATTTTGGCGTGGCGGTATTTATCATCGGCGTAACGATGGTAAAGGGATATGAAACCGAGCGTGATGTTCGTATGGAGATCGGTGACACTGTTGATGCCGGTGGATATGTATTCCGCTTTGAAGGTGTGAACGGTATCACTGGGCCGAATTATGTTGCTGCCCGCGGACATTTCACTATCACCAAGGATGGCAAGAAGGTAGCAGAACTATCCCCAGAAAAACGTCAATACAACGCATCCGGCATGCCCATGACTGAGGCTGCTATCGACACGGGGTTTGTACGTGACTTGTATGTTTCCATGGGTGAGCAGATTCCAGGCGAAGTTGAGGCCTGGGCGATACGCGTTTATCACAAGCCGTTTGTAGATTGGATCTGGGTAGGGTGTGTATTCATGGGACTGGGTGGCGTTTTTGCTATCAGTGACCGTCGCTATCGAATAAAGAGTAAAAAGTCTGCCAATGTTGTTGAAGGCAATCTCACAGTATCGGCTGACATGGCTGGAGAGGGTAAAGCATCATGATGCGTTTTATCTGGCCGTTCGTAATATTTATTGTGTTAGCCGGTTTTCTGCTGGTAGGGTTGAATCTAAACCCGCGTGAAGTACCATCACCGCTGATAGATAAGCCGGCACCTGCATTTACTCTTCCACAGCTTCACGACCCCTCCAGACAGTTTTCATCGCAAGAGATGAAGGGGCAGGTCTGGCTCCTTAACGTTTGGGCTTCTTGGTGTGTATCCTGCAGGCAGGAGCATCCAGTGTTGATGGATTTGGCTAGCCAGAACATCGTACCTATATATGGTCTGGACTATAAGGATAAACGTGCGGATGGCATGGCTTGGCTCAGGAATGGCGGGGACCCATATGTATTGAGCATAGTTGACAAGGAAGGTCGCGTGGGTATCGACTACGGTGTGTACGGAGTGCCGGAAACCTATGTAATCGACAAGCAGGGCATTATCCGTTACAAGCAAATTGGCCCGGTTACGGTAGCAAGCCTGCAAGAAAAAATTCTTCCCTTAGTAGCGGAGTTGCAAAGGAAATGAGACGTTTATTGATATTGCTTTTATGCCTCTTCCCCGTTTTTTCAATAGCGGGTGAGGCTAAAGATATAGCAAAGGATCCCGTTCTGGAAAAGCGCATGATCGGCTTGGCAGATAAGCTTCGTTGTCTGGTGTGCCAGAATGAATCGCTTGCAAGTTCACATTCTGATTTGGCCGAAGACCTGCGCCGCGAAGTTCGTGAATTAATGACGAAGGGAATGAGTGACGATGAGATTATTGATTACCTGGTGGCGCGATACGGTGATTTCGTCTTATACGATCCCAGAGTCAAAAGTACAACTTTATTGTTATGGTTCGGCCCCTTTCTGCTCCTTGGAGGAGGTGGGGTTATGCTGTTCTATCAACTACGTAAACGCAAGCGTTTGCTGATGGAAAATGATACCGCCCTTACACCGGAAGCGGCGAAACGCGCTGCCGAATTGCTGAATGAGCAGAAAGACACACAAGCATGAATTATTTGTTCTGGGTATTCTGTGTATTGGTTCTAATCCTTGCACTATTATTTGTCGTACTGCCCTTATGGCGAAATTCCACGCGTAATAATGAAGTTCTTCGTGATGCGGCTAACTTGGAAATTCTACGTGATCAGGTTTCAGAAATGGATGCGGATCTTCGCAATGGCCTGCTGACCGAAGAGCTGTATGAACAGGGCAAAGGGGAAATACAAGCAAGATTGGTGAAGGAAGTCGGGGTCACTCGACAAGATGTCCATATTCCCGACAGCAGCAGAAAACTGGCTATAATATTGGCAATATTGTTGCCGTTGACCAGCATATCTTTATACCTGTATTTGGGGAATTACAATGCAGCATTGCCACCCGGTGTAACGATTCAGGCAGACAGTTCTGGACTGATTCGTTCCGAGGAGGGAATTCTTGCATTGGCAAACCAGCTGAGAAGACATCCCGAAAATCCAAATGGGTGGTATATGCTGGCAACCTCCTATGTAGATATGCAGAAATATTCCGAGGCTGTAAAAGCATACGAAGAACTTGTTAAGCTCGTTCCAGACGAAGCGCAAATATGGGCCAGCTATGCAGATGTATACGGGATGGCCAATGGCAGGACTTTGCAGGGTGAAATGGTTACCAGTCTGCTGGATAAGGCTTTGACTCTGGATCCGGAAAATATGAGCGCTCTGGCTCTGTCCGGGTCGGCTGCCATGGAGCGCAGAGATTTCGCAGCCGCAATCACTCAATGGCAGAAAATGCTTGCCAAGCTCCCACCGGGCTCTCCCGGGGCGAACAGATTTGAAGGTAGTATCAATCGGGCACGTGAGCTGCTTGCCAAACAGCCTGGTGGCGAGGAAAAACTGGCAATGCTTGCGGAACAGCAGTTATTGGCGCAGAAGGAGCGTGAGGCGCAAAAAGCCGCGTCAGCGAACCCTGCGGCGGCGATTACCGGCAGGGTCAGCCTGAGTCCTTCTGTGGCTGCCAATGCAGACCCGGAAGACACGGTATTTATTCTGGCACGCGCATCCAATGGGCCTAAAATGCCGCTTGCAGTATTCCGTAAACAGGTTAAGGATCTGCCGATAGAATTTACACTGGATGACAGTATGGCGATGCAACCCCAGCTGAAATTGTCAGGATTCGATCAGGTTGTGGTTGTAGCAAGGGTGTCCAAGTCGGGCACACCTATGGCTCAATCAGGCGATCTGGAAGGATTGTCCGGAAACGTTAAGCCAGGTAGCAAGGGGTTGAAGATCTTGATTGATTCGGTTGTGCAATAAGAAACGGTCAATCAGTACTTGAATAAAGAAACGGCCTGTATTACAGGCCGTTTTGCATTGGATAAACAGTGCTCCCTATCCTGAGCCTTGGCACTGGAATTATTTTTATCTTGAAGCACATTGCCCTGCCTGGAAAATAAAAAGCCCGAAGAATATTCGGGCGTAAGGGAGGAGGAGATAAATTGATTGTTATTGTTTTTTCATTGCGCAGGTGCTCATTCCGAAAATGGCATATGCGGGGCAAAAACCAAAAGCGCCGGTCAACAGCGGAACAACCCCGATCCAGCCCCATACTCCTACAGTGCCAGTAGCCGCTAGTCCTATCAAAGCCAAGCCGACAATCACACGCAAAGCACGATCTATAGTTCCTTCGTTACATTTCATTTTGGACTCCAGAGTTGGTTTGTAGAGGCGCGAATAATAGTAAATTCCTCAAGGGGTGTCTGTGACGAAGGTCACATAGGCTGGATTTGTTGCATTTGGGTGCTTCCGAGAAACATCACTGTTATTTACAGCTCTACAAACCTTTTAAGCGCAGCTTGATCAGTAATTTCAATGTGCTCACGACCCAGTTTAACCCACCCCTGATCGCCAAAACCCTTAAGCAAGCGACTAACGATTTCCCGGGCACTGCCTAGTTCATCCGCCAATGCCTGGTGTGTGGTCAGGATGGGACTGCTTTTTCGTAAAAGCAGTAAAGCAAGGCGCTGATCCAGCTTCTGAAAAGCAACAGCAGAAATCAACTCCATCAGATCTGTAATCCTTTCGGAAAAAAGACCGAAAATATAATCACGAAAAGGAGTAAATGTAGAAAGCAGAGCATTAAAAACGAGTGGAGATAGAACGATTAGCTCAGTTTCCGCTTTGGCAATTCCGCGGGCAAGATATCTTGTGTGTCCCAGCAGACAACTGCTGGTAAGGATGCAGCTTTCCCCGGGGTTTACCGAATAAAGCTGTAATTCACGTCCGCTGGGTGCTGATTTAATGACATGAATGCTTCCTGAAAGTAGTAGCGGAAAACCCTGACAGGGTTGATTCTCGTCGAATACCACTGTTCCTGCAGCTAATTTAAACAAGCTTGAAGTTGCTACCAGATTTTCCATCTCTGGGATGGGCAGATCCAGAAGCAGGGGGTATTTCTGGAGCAGACGGCTTTTTGTGTCAGGGTTGAGCATCGCAAATCAGTTATTCGGGACGCATATGCGGGAACAGAATGACATCCCGTATGCTTGCGCAGTCAGTTAGCAACATAACCAGACGGTCGATTCCGATTCCCTGTCCCGCAGTTGGTGGGAGGCCGTACTCCAATGCGCGTACGAAGTCATTGTCCTTAAACATCGCTTCCTCGTCTCCTGCCTCTTTAGCGGCCACCTGAGCGTCGAAACGGCTTGCCTGATCTTCGGCATCGTTCAATTCCGAAAAGCCGTTGGCAATTTCACGACCGGCGATAAACAATTCAAACCGTTCGGTGATCTCGGGCCGGCCGTCACTGCTTCTTGCCAGCGGCGAGACCTCGATGGGGTAATCGACGATGAAGGTCGGCTCGAACAATTGCGGTTCGGCCAATTCCTCAAACAGTGACAACTGCAGGCCGCCGATACCGTCCTGGGGTTTGTATTTTGCCTTCAGGTCTTGCAACTCGTTGACGAGAAAATCACGATCATTCAACTGCGCATCGGTGAACTGGGGATGATATTTTCGGATCGCCTGCACCATGGTTAGCCGATGGAATGGCTTGCCAAAATCCAGCTCTTTACCCTGATATGTGATTAAAGTTTTCCCAAGCACCTTCTGTGAAACTTCGCGAAACAGGTTTTCGCTGAAATCCATCAGATATCGGTAATCCCGATAGGCTTCGTAGAACTCCAGCATGGTGAATTCGGGATTGTGGCGCGTGGACAAACCCTCGTTGCGGAAATTTCGGTTGATCTCGAACACCTTCTCGAAGCCGCCAACCACCAGCCTTTTCAGGTATAACTCCGGGGCGATACGCAGATACATCTTCATGTCGAGCGCGTTGTGATGCGTTTCAAACGGTTTTGCCGCGGCACCGCCGGGAATGGGATGCATCATCGGCGTTTCAACTTCCAGATAACCTTGCCGGATGAAGAATTCACGTATCGCCTGAATGATATGCGTGCGCTTCCTGAATACCTCGCGTGCTTCTTCGTTCGTGATCAGATCAAGATAGCGTTGGCGATATTTTTGTTCCTGATCGGTAAGTCCGTGGAATTTTTCAGGAAGTGGTCGTAGTGATTTCGTCAGCAGGCGTACCTTTAAAACTCGTATTGAAAGCTCGTCAGTCTTGGTCTTGAACAAAACACCGACTGCGCCAAGTATGTCGCCAAGGTCGTAATGCTTGAATGCATTATGTGCTTCCTCACCGGTATCGCCATTACTGATATAAAGCTGAATCTTGCCTCCCATATCCTGAATCGTGGCAAAGCTGGCCTTGCCCATCACCCGCTTCAGCATCATTCGCCCGGCTACCGCAACATGAACCTGAGCTGTCTCCAGTTCTTCATGTGTTTTCTGGCCAAACTCGGTATGAAGATCGCCGGACAGATGCTTGCGTTCGAAGTCGTTGGGGAAGGCCACGCCTGTCTTGCGTATTTCGGCAAGCTTGTGGCGGCGTTCAGCGATGATCTGGTTGTCGTCTTGGGTGGGGATTGAAGGTTCTGTGGTCATGTTGGTTCTCAATTAAATTTAAACGCCTTGCTTCAAACTGGCAGATATAAAGTCGTCCAGGTCGCCATCCAGCACGGCCTGTGTGTTGCCTACCTCGTAATTGGTGCGCAGATCCTTGATGCGCGACTGGTCGAGCACGTAGGAACGGATCTGGTGTCCCCAGCCGATGTCGGTCTTGCCGTCTTCCATCGCCTGTTTTTCGGCATTGCGCTTGCGCAGTTCTTCCTCGTACAAACGCGATTTCAGCATTGCCATCGCCTCGGCCCGGTTGCGGTGCTGCGAGCGGTCACTCTGGCACTGCACGACGATGTTGGTCGGCAGATGGGTGATACGGACAGCAGAGTCGGTCTTGTTGATGTGCTGTCCACCCGCACCAGAGGCGCGATAGGTGTCCACGCGCAGATCGGCGGGGTTGATGTCGACCTCTATGGATTCGTCCACTTCCGGATAGACGAACACGCTGGAGAAGGAGGTGTGGCGGCGATTGCCGGAATCGAACGGCGACTTGCGCACAAGACGGTGCACGCCGGTTTCAGTACGCAGGTGACCATAGGCATATTCGCCGCTTACTTTCAGGGATGCTCCCTTGATTCCTGCTACATCACCATCGGATTGTTCCAGGACTTCGACCTGAAACCCTTTTCTTTCGCAGTAGCGCAGATACATGCGCAACAGCATGGATGCCCAATCCTGTGCTTCTGTCCCTCCGGATCCTGCCTGGATATCAACGAAACAATTGTTGGGATCCATGGGATGCGAAAACATGCGGCGAAATTCCATCGCGGCGACACGGTTTTCGATGTCCTGAACATCGACCGCCGTGCCCTGCAGGCTTTCATCATCATTTTCAGCCTGGGCCATCTCGAATAGTTCGGCGGCATCCGAGAGGTCCTGCTGGATTTTCCCAAGGCCCAAGACCACGCCTTCGAGCATTTTACGTTCGCGCCCCAGTTCCTGGGCGCGTTTGGCATCCTGCCAGATAGTTGGGTCTTCTGCGAGTTCGCTGACTTCGGTCAGGCGCTCCTGCTTGCTGTCATAGTCAAAGGAACCTCCGCAGTTCCACGCTACGCGAGGTTAAGTCTTGTAACTGATTTGACAGGGCGTTGAGTTGTTCGGCTTCCATGATTTTGTCGCTTGTTTGAAAGGCCGGAATTATAACGCAAACAGGCCTATCAATGACCCCAAGGCAATAGCGCCAAAGCCAACAGCAACATGCCTGGCAAGTTTCCAGCCGCCAATGAAAATAACCATGCCGAATTTGAAGGCCAGATTGGCAAGAAAAGCGATCGTGATCGCGGTGACAGTTTGTTGTTCAGTGAGTTGCCCCAGATTGAATAAACGCAGACTGGACAGGGCAATCGCATCAACATCCGTCAATCCGGAAATCAGTGCCACAACATAAAGACCCTGATTGCCTGCCAGATCGGCCATCCATGCGGCACCGAGTAACACTGCGACATATAGCAGCCCAAAGCCGATAGCAGTATGCAGTTCCGCTGGGTTGGAGGTTTCAGGGAAATGCGGTTCAGAAGATGAGCCCAATTTTCGCCAGTTATATGCAGCAACAAATAACCCGAGTAGCAGGCCACCCAGGAACACGGGTAAGAGTCCTCGTAACGATTCATAGGCAACCACAGCGGTAACCACCATCAGGCGGAGTAATACCACCATGCTGGCAATCACAATGACCGATGCTGCCAACTCCAGTATTTCGGGATTGCTCTTGCCGCGTTTTGAGTAACTTAACGTCGTTGCAGTGCTTGAAACAAGTCCGCCGAGGAAGCCCAGCAGGGGAGCACCATATCGAGTCCCCACCAATTGCAGCGCAGCATAACCGGTCAGGCTGATGCCCGAAATCAATACCACCATTAACCAGACCTGATGGGGATTGACCGCGTCATAAGGCCCGTAACTCTGATCGGGAAGGATGGGCAGTATGATGAAAGTCAGCACCGAAAATTGCAGGACTGCAACCAGGTCGCGACGGGTCAAACGTTGAGATATTCCGCGCAACTCGGGCTTGAAATAAAGCAAAGCGGTGACCGCTATAGCGAGCATCACGGCCAGTTTTGCCAAGCCGTACCAGATCATTGCGCCCAGCGCGTAACACATCAACAGCGCGATGACGGTGGTGGTGCCGGGGTCCCTGTCCTCAACCGGATTGTTGATATAGGCACCAATAATCATGCCGGCCACGGCAAGCAGACCGGCTATAAGTAGCCAAGGCGAGCCAAGTTTTGTAGACAGCAATGCGGATAGCGTGCCGAAGAGTGCAACGAGTGCAAAGGTGCGCAACCCTGCTTTGGCTGAAGGGTTTCGCTCCCGTTCCAGACCGATCAGCAGGCCGATTGCCAGACTGGTGAGGAACTGTGGAAGCGCCTCAATACCATTTCCATCAAGAAGAGCAGCTTCCATCTCCTACCTTTCCAATTAATGCCAGTGACGAATGACAAGCTGCAAGCTTTCAGTGCCATTGTATTCATTGACACTCAGGCTGTACACGGCATGTATGTTTTCTGGCAGCATCTCATTGTGCCCGAACAGGATCGCCTCGATAGTTTTTCCTTTGACAGGCTGGCTTGTTGTTTCATCAGAAACGTGACGCAATTGCAGTTTGAGATGTTTTTCGCCAACAACACGCTGATTCTGAACCAGGAAATCGTCCTGAAATTGTGGTGCGGGAAAACCCTGCCCCCAGACTTGCTCGTTCAGCAAGCGTGCGACTTCAAGATTCAACTCGTCCTGTTTCAAAGCACCATCGGTTTCGATGCGATGTGCCAGATCATCGGCACTCAGCAGTTCACGGCAAACCGATTCAAATGCCGTGGCGAATTCGTGGAAATCTGTTGCGGCGATACTTAATCCCGCAGCAGCGGCATGACCGCCAAACTTTTTGATGAGCTTGGGGTTGCGTTTACTGACCAGATCCAGGGCATCGCGCATATGCAATCCATGTATGGATCGCCCCGAGCCCTTTATTTCGTCATCGTTGGATTTGGCAAAAGCAATGGCAGGGCGATGAAATTTGTCCTTGAGGCGTGATGCAAGAATGCCTATCACACCCTGATGCCAGGTTTCATCGAATAGAGTGAGGCTGAAATTACTTTCGGGGTCAACATGATCAAGGCTTGCAAGGGCATTATCCTGCATGCCTGTTTCAATGATGCGGCGTTCGCGATTGAGCGCATCCAGCTTTTTTGCATATTGTTCCGCGATAGCATCGTTATCAGTCAACAGACAATTGATTCCCAGACTCATGTCATCCAGTCTGCCCGCGGCATTCAGTCTTGGCCCGATAGCGAAGCCCAGGTCCAGGCTGGTT
>JBGSMU010000139.1:0-5275 GCA_041739955.1 Gallionella sp.
GGTGTATTCCTGCTTCGGTATTCTCTTCATCTGCTTCCTCCAAAAGTAACGTTAATTTTACGTCGCCCTTGGAAGACTATTTATCGGGGGAAGCTCACGCTTGGATTCTAACAGTTCTGGAGGCTTGAAAGCCAAACTACATTTCGGAGATACTTGCCTTTGACGAAGTTTTTGACAAGAATGTAGGCATCTATAGCAGGTTCTCTTATGTCAATAAATTCAGTCGCAGATTTTTCTTTGCCCGCCACTGGCGGTCAGACCTTCACATTATCCGAAGCACGCGGCAAACATCTGGTCATCTATTTTTATCCCAAAGACAACACGCCGGGTTGCACAACCGAGGCGCAGCAATTCCGCGACCTGTATGCGGAATTCAAGCGGGCAGGTTGTGAGCTGGTTGGTGTTTCCCGGGACAGCCTGAAATCCCACGAGAATTTCAAAACCAAGTTCACCCTGCCCTTCGAGTTACTGTCCGATACCGAGGAAATCGCATGCGAACTTTTCGGCGTGATCAAACTAAAGAACATGTACGGAAAGCAGATGCGTGGCATCGAACGGAGCACCTTTGTCTTCGATAAGACCGGTGCGCTTAGAAACGAGTGGCGTGGCCTGAAGGCGAATGGCCATGCCCAGGAAGTTCTGGATTTCATCAACACACTTAACTAAAGGAAAGTCATGCCTCCTCGTGCCAGGAAACAATCAAACCCGTCAGCAATCAACGAAAATGGGGCCAAGTTATTCGTGTTGGACACCAACGTGCTGTTGCATGACCCGACCAGCCTGTTCCGCTTCGAAGAAAATGACATCTGCTTGCCGATGTTCGTATTGGAAGAGCTGGATAACAAGAAAAAAGGCATGACCGAAGTCGCAAGGAATGCGCGCCAGGCCAGCCGCTTTCTCGACGGTATAGTCAGCGATGCGCCCCACAACATCGAAGCGGGGATAGTACTCGAGTCACCCGCGCACAAGAATTGCACAGGCCGTTTGTTTCTCCAGACCAGTTTCGTCAAACATGAACTTCCGCAAAACCTGGAGCTGGGCAAGGCGGACAATGCGATCCTAGGTGTCGTCATCGGCATGCAACAGCAGCAACCCGACCGGCCGGTCATCCTGGTCAGCAAAGATATCAATATGCGCATCAAGGCGCGCGCCTTGGGGTTGGAAGCACAGGACTACTTCAATGACAAGGTTCTGGAAGACAGTGATCTGCTTTATAACGGCGTACTGCCTTTGCCGGAAGACTTCTGGGAGCGCCATGGAAAAGATATGAAGTCATGGCAAAAGGAAGGCCATACTTACTACGAGGTTCGCGGCCCTTTGTGTGCGGCATTCTTCGTCAACCAATTCGTTTTCCTCGAGGACGAAACGAATCCGTTCTATGCATTGGTACTGGAGCAGAATGAGGAGACCGCGCTGCTGCGAACCCTGACCGACTATACTCATACCAAGAACAATGTCTGGGGCATCACCGCCCGCAATCGCGAACAGAACTTCGTCCTCAACCTGTTGCTGGACCCCGAGATCGATTTCGTCACATTGTTGGGGCAAGCCGGCACAGGCAAGACATTGTTAACCCTGGCCGCCGGTCTGGTGCAGTCACTGGAGACCAAGTTGTATTCGGAGATCATCATCACCCGCGTGACTGTTCCCGTCGGCGAAGACATCGGATTCCTGCCCGGTACCGAGGAGGAGAAGATGACACCCTGGATGGGCGCGCTGGAAGACAATCTCGATGTGTTGAACAAATCAGACGACGAAGGCGGCGACTGGGGTCGGGCCGCCACGCGCGACCTGATCCGTTCCCGGATCAAGGTAAAATCACTCAACTTCATGCGCGGCAGAACGTTCCTGAACAAATACGTGATCATCGACGAAGCCCAGAACCTCACCCCGAAACAGATGAAGACACTGATCACTCGCGCGGGACCCGGAACCAAGGTGGTATGCATGGGAAATATAGCGCAGATCGATACTCCGTATCTTACCGAGGGCAGCTCGGGACTCACCTATGTGGTTGACCGTTTCAAGGGCTGGGCACATGGCGGGCATGTCACGCTGATGCGAGGTGAGCGCTCAAGGTTGGCAGACCATGCCGGCGAGGTACTGTAATAATCAAACTATGAGTAACACCACAAACAAATCTGATGCCGAATGGCGGGCCGAACTCACCGAAGAACAGTATCGGGTTTGCCGCCAGTGCGGCACAGAGCCGGCATTCACGGGAAAGTACTGGGATTGCCACGATGCGGGAATCTATCGGTGTGCGTGCTGCGGAAACGCCCTGTTCGAATCTGCCGCAAAGTTCGATTCGGGTTCCGGCTGGCCGAGCTACTGGCAACCGATCGAACAGGATAACGTCATCTCGCGGACTGACAGCAGCCACGGAATGACCCGTACCGAAGTAAATTGCAAACAATGCGGTGCGCACCTCGGCCATGTGTTTCCCGATGGGCCTCCCCCAACCGGGTTGCGCTATTGCATCAATTCGGCTGCGCTGGAACTGGATAAAGAATAGGATGGCGTACGACGAAGGTCTGGCGAATCGCCTGCGCAAATCTCTAAAGGGCAATCTCGATATCAACGAGAAAAAGATGTTTGGCGGCCTTGCCTTCATGTGCCGTGGGCATATGTTCGTCGGCATCATCGGCAATGACCTGATGGCCCGTGTCGGTCCAGACAATTATGTCGAAGTTCTAAAGCAGCCGCATATCCGCGAAATGGATTTCACCGGCAAGCCGATGAAGGGTTATGTGTACATAGCACCCGAGACGCTTGCATCCGATAACCAACTGGCGAAATGGGTAAACATGTGCTTGAAGTTCGTTGATACCCTGCCACTAAAAAAGTAACCAACCATGAAACTGCTCTTCGATTTATTTCCCGTCATCCTGTTCTTTGCCGCCTTCAAATTTCAGGGCATCTACGTCGCCACTGCGGTCGCCATTGCCGCAACGATCATCCAGATCATCTGGACCAAATTGAGGCATGGCAAGGTGGACACCATGCTGTGGGTGAGTTTTGCGATCATCGGTGTGTTCGGTGGCGCGACCCTGCTGTTGCACGACGAGACTTTTATAAAGTGGAAGCCCACCGTGCTTTACTGGATGTTTTCCGTCATTCTCCTGGCCTCGAATATTCTGTTCAAGAAAAACCTGATGCGTTCCCTGCTGCAGGAAAAGATCGCGCTACCGCTGCATGTCTGGAACCGCCTGAATCTGAGCTGGAGCCTGTTTTTTGCAGTGCTTGGCTTTATCAACCTGTATGTGGCTTTCAATTATTCAACCGACAGTTGGGTGAATTTCAAACTGTTCGGCTTTACCGGGCTGATGCTGGTTTTCATCCTCGGCCAAGGTGCATGGTTGTCCAAATATGTCGATGAAAAGAAAGAGGAGAATTGATGCTGTATACGATTATCGGGCAGGATACTGCCAATAGTCTTGAGAAAAGGATGGGCGCACGTCCCGCCCATGTGGCTCGATTGCAGGCTTTGCAGGATACAGGCAGATTGTTACTGGCCGGCCCCTTTCCTGCCGTAGATGCTGTTGACCCTGGTGTTGCGGGTTTCACCGGCAGCCTGATCGTCGCTGAATTCGACTCGCTGACTGAAGCTGAAGCGTGGGCACAGGCTGACCCCTATATCGAAGCTGATGTGTATGCACACGTTGAAGTCAAACCGTTTCGCAAGACCTTTCCGGCATGAATCAACAGGGAACCAATGCTCTAGGCGATAGTCGTATAGCCCGGATGACTGCCCTGGTTGGCGTATTAAAGCCTTCCTTGATTGAGATAATTGATGACAGTCACCTGCATGCCGGACATGCCGGCGCACGGGATGGTGGCGGACATTACCGCATGAATATCGTGTCAGCCGAGTTTGTCGGCAAGTCAACTGTCGCAAGGCACCGTATGGTATATTCCGCGCTTGCTGAAATGATGAAACGCGACATACACGCGATCAATATTTCGGCGCAGACGCCGGATGAAACATGAATTTCAACAGACTACTTTGTAGAGGGAACAACATGCTTAAACTCTGTAAACTTTCAGTACTGACTTTATTGGGTACTCTTTTAGCCACATCTGCACTTGCAGATGGAAATACCCTCGCCTCTGTCAACGGGGTGACTATCCCCCAGGCAAGGTCCGACCTCATGGTCAAGATGGCAGAGGCCCAAGGCCAGAACGACAGTGCGGATTTGCGCAAAGCGATCCGTGAAGAGCTGATCAATCTGGAACTGCTGGTGCAAGAGGCAAAGAAGGCTGATCTTGATAAAAACCCGGATGTCGTGCAGCAAATGGATCGTGCCCAACTAACCGTTTTGGGCGGAGCTTTCCTGCAGAAATATGCCCAGGAACATCCGATAGGTGATGAACAGCTATCCAAGGAATATGACAGGATAAAAGCCAGCCCGACCCGGAGTGAATATCAAGTGCGCCATATCTTGGTGGAAACCGAAGCCGAAGCAAAATCCATCATCACTCAGTTGGGCAAAAAGGCAGATTTCGCCAAGCTGGCAATGGAAAAATCCAAGGATTTCGGCTCCGCTGAAAAGGGTGGTTCATTAGGCTGGGCAATACCCAACAACTTTGTTCCGCCTTTTGCCAATGCGATGTTAAGTTTGAAAAAAGACGAATACACCAAGGTACCGGTCCAATCCCAGTTCGGCTGGCATGTGATCAGACTTGACGATGTCCGGGACCTGAAGATTCCCGCTTTCGAGGATATCAAGCAGCAAATACTTCAAAGACTGCAACAGCAGATGCTACAGGATCTGTTTACGGAATTACGCAGCAAAGCAAAGATAGAATAACTTTTTTTCAGTAAGTAGATGATTTAAAAAGGACACTTTGAGTGTCCTTTTTTTCGCCTGAAGCAATCGAGAGTGTCATATTTTCGACAAGGCACGAACGGTACTGATTGATTTTCGACTGAATAGGATTTTTGGTTCATGTTGTGGTTTTACAAAATACCCTATCTTATTGTTTTAATATAGCTAAATATATTTAATATTTATCTGGCATAATCCGTGCTCATTAGTTGGTTATCAACTTATTTGTTTTTGGATTCATGGAAAATTTCCCGAATATCATCATTGCGGCTTTCAAGGATGGCCTCAATTGGTGAAGTTACTTGCGTGCTTATCCGGTTGTCGCAGACACCTACCAGATGTAGTGTTTCGTGATTTTACGGAGTAAAGCTCTGCGTAGGTCGGGGCAGTGACATCGCCAGCGATCCCGAGCAGGGATCGGAAGGCGTTGAAGGGGTAGAAGCGTC
>JBGSMU010000162.1:0-5033 GCA_041739955.1 Gallionella sp.
TGCGTCTGATGAACGGGAAATCGTCCGGAATGGTCGGCGAAATGACCCTTGCCAGGGTAATTTCCGGCCAACTCGAACATCTGCAACAGAATGTGCGCTCGTCGTTTTCATTTATTGCTACTTATTCAGACCTTCCTTAGACGTTCTTCAACTTTCAAAATCGTCCTTGTTTTGCCTTGTCAATTTATGATTCCCACAACTGGCGGCGCAGTAAGCCCAAAAATTCCCATGGTTTATTTACCCCGGATTGGTTCCTGCGCAGCGATGTCACTAATAATTATATTCCAATGTCTGATGCACAATCTCCTTTCCAACTCTTGGTTAGGCTGGCTTTCCGGGCGGGAGTTGCCGTATTCCGAATACCGGAACAAAGTTAACGCAAAAGGCACATCGCCAGAAATGAAAATATTTTCAGAATCAAGTACATTCTCTATCGTGAGCGATAGCGCCTATAAGCACCGACAGCTTCAGCTTCACTGGTTATAATTGCATTTCCTTTACGTTTTGCCTATCCGGAGTTTTATATGTCGTCCTCAGCATCCAATAATCCATTCAATACCCGTCAATCGTTTGCGCTTGCAAGCGGAAAGCGGGGTGAGCTGTATTCTCTGACTGCGCTGGAAAAAGCCGGCGTCGGCAACGTTTCGCGCCTGCCGGTCTCCATCCGCATCGTATTGGAGTCGGTGCTACGCAATTGCGACGGGAAGAAAGTGACCGAGCAGCATGTGCGCGAACTGGCGAACTGGAAGTCGAACGCGGCGCGCAGCGAAGAGATCCCCTTCGTCGTCGCGCGCATCGTGCTGCAGGACTTCACTGGCGTGCCGCTGCTGGCCGACCTCGCCGCGATGCGTGATGCCGCTGCGAAGCTGGGCAAGGATCCCAAGGTCATCGAGCCGCTGGTGCCGGTGAACCTGGTGGTGGACCACTCGGTACAGATCGACAGTTACAACAATCCGGACGCGCTGAAGATCAACATGCAGATGGAGTTCGAGCGCAACACCGAGCGCTATCGCTTCATGAAATGGGGCATGCAGGCATTCGACACGTTCAAGGTCGTGCCGCCCGGCATCGGCATCGTGCATCAGGTGAATCTGGAATATCTGGCGCGCGGCGTGCTGCAAAAAGACGGAGTGACGTACCCTGATACCCTGGTCGGCACCGACTCCCACACCACCATGATCAACGGCATCGGCGTGGTCGGCTGGGGTGTGGGCGGTATCGAAGCGGAAGCGGGCATGCTGGGTCAGCCGGTGTACTTCCTGACACCGGATGTGGTCGGTGTGAATCTCAAAGGCAAGTTGCGCGAAGGCGTCACCGCAACCGATCTGGTATTGACCGTCACCGAATTGATGCGCAAACACAAGGTGGTCGGCAAGTTCGTCGAATACTTCGGCGAAGGTACTGCCGCCCTCACATTGCCCGACCGCGCCACCCTCGCCAACATGGCACCTGAATACGGCGCGACCATGGGCTTCTTTCCGGTCGATGACGTGACAGTGCAGTTCATGAAGAACACCGGCCGCACTGCCGAAGAGGTAGATGCCTTCGAGTCCTATTTCAAGGCGCAGGGACTGTTCGGCATTCCGGCTGCAGGCAGTATCGACTACAGCAGTGTGGTGGAACTCGACCTCGACAGCATCGTGCCGTCACTGGCGGGCCCCAAGCGTCCGCAAGACCGCATTGCGATGCCTGCGATGAAAGAGACTTTCAACTCTTTGTTCAGCAAGCCGGTAGCCGAGAACGGATTCAACCAGCCTGCCGACAAGTTGAATAAGCGCTACGCCACCGGCAAGGACGGCCTGGAGATCGGTAACGCCGATGTGCTGATCGCCGCGATCACGAGTTGTACCAACACTTCCAACCCCGGTGTGTTGCTTGCGGCCGGCCTGCTGGCGAAGAAAGCCGTGGCAAAAGGCCTGAAGGTTGCACCGCACATCAAGACCACGCTCGCGCCCGGTTCGCGCGTCGTGACCGAATACCTGACCAATGCCGGTCTGCTGGAACCGCTGACCACATTGGGCTTCGGCTTGGCTGCCTACGGCTGCACCACCTGTATCGGCAACGCAGGCCCGTTGCGCGAAGACATCGACAAGACCATCACCGACAACAACCTGATCTGCGCGGCGGTGCTGTCCGGCAATCGCAACTTTGAGGCGCGTATCCATCCGAATCTGAAAGCGAACTTCCTTGCTTCTCCGCCGCTGGTGGTGGCCTATGCCATCGCGGGAAAAATGAACATCAACCTCGATACCGAGCCTTTGGGTACAGGCAAGGATGGTCAACCGGTATACCTGAAGGACATCTGGCCGAATAGCGCCGAAGTGCAGACCGTGATGAAGTACGCCTCCGATCCGGCGGTATACCAACGTTTGTATTCCGACCTGACCAAAGACCTGCCGCTGTGGAACGCGATCCAGGCACCCACCGGCAACCGTTACCAGTGGGACGACTCCACCTACATCGCCTGTCCGCCGTTCTTTGAAGCGGAAGCTCCTGAGGTTGGAAACATCGTTGGAGCAAAAGCGCTCGCCCTGTTTGGCGACTCCGTCACCACTGACCACATCAGCCCGGCCGGCAGTTTCAAGCCGACCACACCCGCAGGAAAATACTTGCAAGGGAAGGGCGTCGCAGTGAAAGACTTCAACAGCTACGGTTCACGACGCGGCAACCACGAAGTGATGATGCGCGGCACCTTTGCCAACGTGCGCGTGAAGAATCTTATGTTGCCGCCGAACGCCGATGGCTCGCGCATCGAGGGTGGCTACACCCTGTACAAAGGCGAACAGATGGCGATCTACGACGCCGCGATGAAATACATCGCCGATAAGACTCCAACAGTTATTTTCGCCGGTGAAGAATACGGCACGGGTTCCAGCCGCGATTGGGCCGCCAAAGGGACACAACTGCTGGGTGTGAAGGCCGTGATCGCCAAGAGCTACGAGCGTATCCACCGCAGCAACCTGGTCGGCATGGGTGTGTTGCCCTTACAATTCAAAGGTAACGAAAGCATGGCGAGCCTTAACCTGAACGGCGACGAAACCTTCGACCTCGCGGGCCTCAGCGGCGACATCAAGCCGCAACAGGATGCGACTCTGACCATCACCCGCAGGGACGGCAGCAAACAGAATGTCGTGCTGCTGTTGCGCATCGACACCCCGATCGAAGTGGACTACTACCTTAATGGCGGCATACTGCCCTACGTTTTGAAAGATCTGGTCAATCGGGCATAATCGATCTCGTCGGAGCATGGTCCGGGTATTCAGCCCATGCCATTGCAAGCTTAGTTACTTGAGGGAGTGATTATGAGCCACGAAGAATTGGAAGACCCGCGCAGGAGATGGCTGGTGCAGGCTCTTGCAGCAGGGATGTTCTCAGCGGGAATTCCCGGCTCGAGTGCTTTTGCCGACAGCTTCCTCGGCGGTATACCTGCAAGGCTTCCGGTCGGAAGATCTGTTTATCGTGTTTCCGGACAAGCTACCGTGAACGGCAAGGATGTGACACTTGAAACGGTCATCAAACCCGGTGATACGGTAGAAACAGGGAAGGACAGTGAGCTCATATTCGCGGTCAACGGCAACCACGGGATGATATTAAGAGGCGGGAGCCATCTTGTCATCGAGTCGAAAAAAGAGAACAGGGACTCATGGATCATTAGCGGGCTGAGATTGCTGACCGGGAGGTTGCTGTCCGTGTCCCGTGAAAGTCGTATGCAGATCAATACCGCCACAGCCGCTTTGGGGATACGCGGAACAGGATTTTATGTAGAGTCCGACCCCGAGCTCACCTATTTCTGCACTTGTTACGGTCTCACGGATATTGCCGCAATCGCCGATCCGGAAAGCAAGACCACCGTCGAGTCCAAACATCATGACAGGCCGCTGTACATCGTGAAGGATGGGGGGCGCGGAAACAACATCCGCAATGCGCCCTTCATCAACCATACCGACCAGGAGCTGACTTTGATCGAGGCACTGGTGGGCAGGACCACACCGTTCGTGTTCGAGAACGATGCCTACAGTTCACCGAGACGGGATTACTGATCGTTCAGTTCGGCTAGAAGCGTGTCAGCCAGGCGGCGAAATACTGATTGGTCGTATAGCTTCCATTGCTTGCGGGGTTCCCCATAGTTGTCCAGTAGGTGGCGCTTGATTCAGCCATGTTCCAGGAAAAATCCAGCGAGCTGCTCTGCCCGAGCGGAAGATTGAACCCCACCTTGAGTATCTTGGTGCTTCCCTTGACACGGTAGCTCCAGCCGGAAAACGCATCGTCGCTGGTGATGTCGGATGGCGCCCAGGTTGGGTACCAGTCCCACCACGGAGCGGAAATCGCCATGTCGCCGTCCCTGTATTCCCCGCCCAGATACATCGTCCCCAAGGATCGGATATCGTAGTCCAGATTGACCAGCACGCCATCGTATTTATTCTTGAATACCGAGTTCTGGCCATCGCGCTCATTGTGGGAAACAGACCCGAATATCCTGATCTTGTCGGTGATGGTTTTTTGAACCGAGAGTCCTGTTGCATATATCCAACCGTCGCGTTGTCTGGACTGATATTCGACCACACCAAGTTTGGCGAACAGCGCCCAGGTCGGTGTGCCGAATTCAGCCGAGTCGCGATACTGGAACACACCTTGAATCTTGCCCGACAAATTGTTGAGTTCGCCATGATCGAGAAATGTCTCAGCTCCAAGTGAGCCTGTTACGATTGCTCGGGTGTGTTCGCTGATGGGAAACGTAACAGGAAGGCTGAGGTTGGCGTAAACGGATTGGTCCGAAAGCTTTCCACCGCCATCAAAGGTGCGTGTGATGTTGTCGTCGTAGAGGTATCCCGCATCTGCCTGAATTTCCATAGAGGCGGAATATGTTGGCTGGTTAATCAATAAACCGGTTGCCAATGCCAGAACATGGATGAGTATACGATGCAAATATATGTTGCAAGTCTGTCCCATTGCTTCATTGCTCCTGCCGAATTGAGAGGTTGTTCCAGCCTTGATAGGTGAATCATACTTTCCGTGCTTATCCGGTTGTCACA
>JBGSMU010000163.1:0-6181 GCA_041739955.1 Gallionella sp.
TGTGACAACCGGATAAGCACGCTTCAGACAAATATCTGGACTGCCACGTCGAAAAAACCTCCCGATTTTCCGGTGCTCTGCCCTCACGTAACTGGCCTGTTAACGAGCCGCCAAGCTCTTGCCAAAGTGCTTTAAACACCGAGAAAAAATATTCATCATGCGGTAACAAGGAAAAATAGTCTTCGACTTCACCGCAATCCAAGGGAATGGTTCCGTCCAGAACGATATTTTGCTCTTTCAAATACGCCTTGTAGGTATCCCCGCCGGAACATGGTTGCTTGCTGGACAACTTTATATAATTCTTGATCGAGTAACCCGACAATTCCGGATCAAGCAACACACCGGCCTGCGCACCCTCCGGTACCAGGCGCAAATGTAACGCATTGAAATTGAGCAGCAGCGAATTCGGACCAACGTTATACGCACGTGTTGGATCGTTATCAAATGCAGCCGGATCGTGTTCGATATCCCCAAAGAAACTGTGATCCAGCACAACATCCCCGCGTATCTCCTTCACACCCCGTTGGCGAATCTCCCTCAGCCATAGCCAGAATTGCTCAATAGTCAACTTGGGATCACCATACCCCTTAAAAACCAAATCCCCATTTAAAACACCCTTCTCCAGCACCCCGCCCAAGTAAACCTCGGTCTTCCATTGATAGGCAGGACCAAGCATCTCCAATGCCGCGTAAGTGGTCAAAAGTTTCATTGTGGAAGCTGGATTTATCGCTCGCTCAGCGTTGATCGAAATCAACGGCGAACGAGCACCTGCTTGTTGAACCAGAATACTGACGCTTGATAATGGAATGCCGGCTTGTTTCAGAGCATAGAGCACTGAACTTGGCAGAGGTTCGGATGACGCCTGCCCAATCAAACTCCAAACGAGTAAGTGTAAAAGATACAGGAGCCTCATCAGACTCCACTCAATTGTTTTACGATGTCTAAAACACCATGTACCAACAAGTCCATTTCTTCATTACCAATTACATATGGAGGCATGAAATAGACCGTATTTTCAATTGGCCTCAGCAACAATCCATTTTGCAGAGCCGACGCGGAAAAACGCTGCGCAAAGTCCTGATGTGGACTAGTCACTTCAAAAGCCCAAATCATCCCTGTATTGCGCCAATTCCGAACGGCATTATGCTCACGCAATGGAGCTGAGATTTCGTTCAAGTACCTTGCCTTGGTACGGTTGGCAACCAGCACATCATCCTGGGCAAAAATGTCGAGGGTGGCCAGTGCTGCACGGCATGCCAAAGGATTGCCGGTATATGAATGGGAATGCAGAAAACCGCGTGATGTTTTCTGGTCATAGAACAACTTGTATATTTCATCACTAGTCATCACGAGGGACAAAGGCAAATATCCTCCCGTTATCCCTTTGGACAACAGTAGAAACTCGGGGGTGATATTAGCTTGCTCACAAGCAAACATCGTACCGGTACGACCCATGCCAACTGCGATCTCGTCGGCAATAAGGTGCACGCCATATACATCGCAAAGTTGCCTTGCGCGCGTCAAATAGGTCGGATGATACATGGCCATGCCGGTAGCACCCTGCACTAGCGGTTCAACAATAAAAGCAGCCAGTTGCTCATGGTGAAGTTGCAGATAACTCTCAAGTTCATCGCCGCAACGCAATGCAAAGGCCTCCGGGGATTCGTCATGCCTGGCTTTACGCCAGTCAGGACAGGGCACTGTGGACTGCTGTCGGATCAGCGGGCCATAAGCATCCCGGAACAACTCAATGTCAGTGACTGATAAAGCCCCCAGAGTTTCACCGTGGTAGCTGTTTTCAAGACTGATAAACCTGGTTTTGCCAGCCATGCCCATGTTGCGCCAATAGTGCGCACTCATCTTGAGAGCAATCTCTGTTGCCGATGCTCCGTCTGAAGCATAGAAGCAATGTCCCAAGCCTGCGGGAGCAAGCGCCGACAATCGCTCTGATAACCGGACCACAGGCTCGTGGGTAAATCCCGCCAGCATCACATGCTCCAACCTGTTTAATTGATCGGAAACGGCTGCATTGATGCGAGGATTGCAATGGCCAAACAGATTTACCCACCAGGAACTTACTCCGTCCAGATAACGCTTCCCATCATAATCGTATAGCCAGACCCCACTCCCGCTCGCAATGGGGATTAACGGAAAACTTTCGTAGTGTTTCATTTGCGAGCAAGGGTGCCACACGGCAGCCAGACTGCGCCCTTGAAGATCAGAACTGTTTATATGGCAGGCTGCAGGCATAGATTGAATCATATACGGTTTTCAATACCCATTCTTGACTTAGATGGATTGAGTCACAAAGACCAAATTTCGTTCAACTTTGCTTTGAGGATTGCTTCTTCTGTGGCATCCTTGGACACTCAAGAATAGCGGTCAGAAAGAAATTGCAATGAAATGTGTGAATGATTTTCGCTTGCGCTTTGGAAAGCGCGAGGTGGTGCCGATCATAATCGGCGGAATGGGAGTGGATATCTCCACAGCAGAATTGGCTTTGGAAGCAGCCCGTTTGGGCGGGATAGGCCACATCTCCGATGCAATGCTGCCCACGGTGACGGATCGCCGCTACAAGACAGGTTTCGTCAAGGACAAACAGAAGCATTACAAATTCAATGTAGCGAATACCGACAAGGCAGTTGTTCAATTCAATCTCGGTCAAGTTGCGGAGGCAACCCGCCTCCATGTCAGTAAAGTAATGCAGGCCAAGCAGGGTGAAGGCTTAATCTTTATCAACTGCATGGAAAAACTCACTATGAACGCGCCGCGTGAAACTCTGCGTGTCCGCCTGAAGGTTGCCCTGGATGAGGGAATCGACGGCATCACACTCGCAGCCGGCTTGCATCTGGGCTCGTTCGCTCTGATCGAGGACCACCCGAGGTTTCGCGATGTCCAGCTTGGCATCATCGTTTCATCATTGCGTGCTCTGCAGTTATTCCTGCGCAAAAACGCGAAGCTGAATCGCCTTCCGGACTACATAGTGGTTGAAGGTCCGCTGGCAGGAGGCCATCTGGGTTTCGGCATGGACTGGGCCCAATATGACCTGCGTACCATCGTTACCGAGATACAGGCCTACCTTAAGGCCGAGAAGCTGGACATACCTGTCATCCCCGCCGGAGGGATATTTACCGGAAGTGACGCGCTCTCCTATCTCGAAACAGGTTCCGCGGCAGTGCAGGTTGCAACGCGATTTACTGTTGCACAGGAATGCGGCCTTCCCGAAAAAGTGCAACAGGAATACTTCAAGGCCAGCGAGCAGGACATTGAAGTGAATATGCTCTCCCCGACAGGCTACCCGATGCGCATGTTGAAAAGTTGCCCTGCAATAGGAGCAGGCATACGCCCCAACTGCGAAGCATTCGGCTATCTCCTGGATGCCGAGGGACACTGCGCTTATATCGACGCGTATTACCGTGAGGTTGAAGCTCACCCCGGCGTCAAAAAATTGTCGGTCAAGGATAAAACCTGCCTGTGTACCCATATGCGCAATTACGATTGCTGGACTTGCGGACATTACACTTACCGCCTGAAGGACACCACACATCGCAATGCCGACGGGACATACCAGATCCTGTCCGCCGAGCACATCTTCAAAGACTATCAATTCAGTACCGATAACAAAGTAGCGCTCCCGCAGCAAAAATAATTCTCCTTCCCCCACTTGAAATCGGACTTGACCGCCCCGATTGTTGGCACTCGGGGGCAGAGAGTGCTAAACTTCGCTCCCGCATTTTTATAACTCATTGTTTTAGGAGACATCAGTATGAACATTCGCCCTTTGAGCGATCGTGTGATCGTTAAACGTATGGAAGAAGAGCGTAAAACCGCCTCTGGAATCGTAATCCCTGATGCCGCAACCGAAAAGCCCGATCAGGGCGAGATTATCGCTGTAGGCAAAGGCAAGGTAAGTGATGACGGTAAATTGCAGGCCATGAGTGTCAAAGTCGGCGACCGCGTTCTGTTCGGTAAATATGCCGGCCAAACATTCAAAATTGACGGTCAGGAATATATGACCATGCGCGAAGACGACATCATCGGCGTGGTTGAAGCCTAATTTACAAAAGAATATCAGGAGAACTAAACATGGCAGCTAAAGACGTAAAATTCCACGACGCCGCGCGCAACAAAATGGTTGTCGGTGTCAACATTCTGGCCGATGCGGTCAAAGTCACTCTGGGACCCAAGGGTCGCAACGTGGTTCTGGATCGTTCCTACGGATCACCTACCATCACCAAAGACGGTGTGTCTGTCGCCAAGGAAATCGAACTGAAGGATAAGTTCGAGAACATGGGCGCGCAAATGGTTAAGGAAGTCGCCTCCAAGACTTCTGATGTAGCCGGTGACGGAACGACAACTGCAACAGTGCTGGCACAGTCCATCGTCATGGAAGGCATGAAATTCGTTGCCGCAGGCATGAACCCGATGGACTTGAAGCGCGGCATCGACAAGGCGGTAATCGCTGCAGTCGAAGAGTTGAAAAAGATCTCAAAGCCATGCACCACCAGCAAAGAAATCGCCCAAGTCGGCAGCATTTCTGCCAATTCGGACAGTGCTGTCGGTGACAAGATCGCTGAAGCGATGGACAAAGTCGGCAAAGAAGGCGTGATCACGATTGAAGACGGTTCCGGCCTTGAAGATGAGCTGGACATCGTAGAAGGTATGCAGTTCGACCGTGGCTACCTGTCTCCCTACTTCATCAACAATCAGGATCGTCAATTGGCATTGATGGAAAATCCGTTCATCTTGTTACATGACAAAAAAGTATCAAATATTCGCGATTTGCTCCCGATTCTTGAGCAAGTTGCAAAAGCGGGCCGTCCATTGCTGATCATCGCGGAAGACGTCGATGGTGAAGCGCTGGCAACACTTGTTGTGAACAACATTCGCGGCATTCTTAAAACTGTTGCCGTCAAAGCCCCCGGCTTCGGTGATCGTCGTAAAGCCATGCTGGAAGATATCGCCATCCTGACCGGCGGCACTGTCATTGCAGAGGAAGTCGGCCTGACCCTGGAAAAAGCCACGCTTGATGACTTGGGCCAAGCCAAGCGTATCGAAGTTGGCAAAGACAACACCATCATCATCGATGGCGCCGGCAAAGAAGACGCAATCAAGGGCCGTATTGCCCAAATCAACAAGCAAGCTGAAGAATCCACCAGCGATTACGACAAGGAAAAACTGCAAGAGCGCAAAGCGAAACTGGCTGGCGGCGTTGCTGTGATAAAGGTGGGTGCAGCGACTGAAGTTGAAATGAAAGAAAAGAAAGCACGTGTTGAAGATGCACTGCACGCAACCCGCGCTGCCGTTGAAGAAGGTATCGTACCCGGCGGTGGTGTGGCGTTGCTGCGTGCCAAGGCTGCGGTTGCCAAGCTCAAAGGCGACAATCACGACCAGGACGCCGGCATCACCATCGTACTGCGCGCGATGGAATCCCCGCTACGCGCCATTGTATCCAACGCAGGCGACGAGCCTTCGGTAGTCGTGAACAAGGTACTGGAAGGCAAAGGCAGCTACGGTTACAACGCAGCCACCAGCGAGTATGGCGACATGCTGGCGATGGGTGTGGTTGACCCGACCAAGGTCACTCGCACTGCTTTGCAAAATGCTTCTTCCATTGCAGGCCTGATGCTGACTACTGCCTGCATGGTAGCCGAGTTACCGGAAGACAAACCGTCCGGCGGCATGGGCGGTGGAGACATGGGCGGTATGGGTGGCATGGGCGGCATGATGTAATTCGCCGTTCGTTTGATTGCAATAAGGCAAACCCCGCTTCGGCGGGGTTTGTCATTTGTCGGGTTATAGGTATAATGCGCGGCTTCCTGAGTTGGCCGAAATACAAACCAGCTAGAGGAATATGGCCTGGTAGCTCAGTCGGTAGAGCAGAGGATTGAAAATCCTTGTGTCGGTGGTTCGATTCCGCCCCGGGCCACCAGTTTTACTAAAGCTTGCAGCGATGCAGGCTTTTTTATTTTTTGCAATTATTGCGGAACAGAAGAGACATTAAATATATAAACTCATACCCCGCAGAAAAGTTTAAGGAAGTGTAAGCGCGCGACGCATTTGGGACTAATTTGCGATTCTTTTGGGACTGGATATTTTCGCGATTATCGTTAAACCCCAGTCCCGCACCCAAAATTTACTGCAAAATTTAACGCCAGTTCCGGATCACCAATTCAGCAGT
>JBGSMU010000220.1:0-4947 GCA_041739955.1 Gallionella sp.
CGGCAGCAAGCACGTGAAGTCCGCGCGCGTGGTCGGCGACGTACTGGGTAAATATCACCCGCACGGCGACTCTTCCGCCTACGAGGCGATGGTGCGGCTGGCGCAGGATTTTTCGCTGCGTTATCCGCTGGTGGATGGCCAGGGCAACTTCGGCACACGCGACGGCGACAACGCGGCGGCGATGCGCTACACAGAGACACGCCTCACGCCGCTGGCGGAACTGCTGCTGTCCGAGATCGACATGGGCACGGTGGATTTCGTGCCGAATTACGATGGTGCTTTCAAGGAACCGGCGATGCTCCCGGCGCGTCTGCCGATGGTGCTGCTCAACGGAGCATCCGGGATCGCGGTCGGCATGGCGACGGAGATCCCATCGCATAACCTGCGCGAAGTGGCGGAAGCCGCCGTGCAACTGGTAAAGAATCCGGAGCTCGGCGACGACGCCCTGCTCGCCTGCATCCACGGGCCGGATTTTCCCGGCGGCGGACAGATCATCTCGTCCGCACGCGACATCCGCGAGTGTTACCTCTCGGGACGCGGTTCGCTGAAGATGCGCGCGCGCTGGTCGGTGGAAGAACTGGCACGCGGCCAGTGGCAGATCGTCGTGCACGAACTGCCGCACGGTGTGTCGACGCGCAAGGTACTGGAAGAGATCGGCGAACTGACCAATCCCAAGGTCAAGGCCAACAAGAAGAGCCTGAATCAGGACCAGGTACAGAACAAACAGTTGGTGCTGTCGGTGCTGGATGCGGTGGCCGACGAATCCGACAAGTCGCAGGCGATACGGCTGGTGTTCCAGCCCAAGTCCTCGCGCCAGACACAGGACGAGCTGATGAACGTGCTGCTCGCGCACACCAGCCTGGAATCTTCCGCGCCGATCAACATGACGATGATCGGACTGGACGGTCGCCCGCAGCAAAAGCCACTGAGCAAGATCATCCGCGAATGGGTGGAGTTCAGATTGATCACCGTGCGCCGCCGTTGCGAATATCGCCTCGACCAGGTCGAGGACCGTCTGCACATCCTCGCGGGACGGATGATCGTATTCCTCAACATCGACGAGGTGATCGCGCTGATCCGCGAATCGGACGACCCCAAGGCAGCGTTGATAGCACGCTTTGAGCTCTCTGATCGCCAGGCCGAAGACATCCTCGAGATCCGCCTGCGCCAGCTGGCCAAGATGGAAGGCATCCGCATCGAGAAAGAGATCAAGGCACTGGAGAAAGAACAGCGTGAGCTGAACCGCCTGTTGAAGAAGGACAGCGCGCTGCGCGAACAGGTCGCCGGCGAGATCGAGGCCGATGCGGAGAAATATGGCGACGAGCGCAGGACGCTGATCAAGGAAGAAGAGAGATCTGCGATCGTTGTGCCGGTGCTGGACGAGCCAGTGACGGTGATCATCTCGGGTAAACACTGGGTGCGTACCCGCCAGGGTCACGGCCTCGATTTGACCACCCTCGCCTTCAAGGACGGCGACAGCCTGCTGGGCAAGTACGAATGCCGCACCACGGATAACTGTATCGTGATCTGCGACAACGGCCGCGTGTGCAGCATCCCGGTCGCGCAACTCCCCTCGGGTCGCGGCGATGGCGCACCGCTATCCACTTTCATCGACCTCGCCACGGGCGCAAAGATCTCGCACGCGCTGTGCGGCAAGTCCGAACAGCAACTGCTGATCTCCACCTCCGCCGGTTACGGTTTTACCTGTTCTCTCGGTGACATGGTTGGCAGGAACAAGGCGGGCAAGCAGTTCATCACCGTGGACAAGGAAAGCATCCTCGCGCCCGCCCTGTTCACGCCGACCGAGCACTCGTTGATCGCTGCGGTATCCAGCGCAGGCAGGCTGCTGGTATTCATGCTGGCCGAGATGAAACACCTGCCCGGCGGAGGCAAGGGCGTGATCATCATGGGCTTGGGCGACAAGGACGAGCTGGCAGGTGCTGCCGTGATCAACCAGCCCGAAGTGCAGATCAGCGGCAAGAGCGGTGCGAAGGAACAGGTACTCAAGGTGTCCGGTGCGACGCTGCAGAATTGTTTCGGCAAGCGTGCCCGTGGCGGCCAGAAGTTGCAGTCCAGGATCAAGCCGACCGCTATCGAGTAGGCATGTGCAGGGTCGGGGATGTAATTCCCTCTGATAGAATGAGGCTATTCAACTGACAAGTCGATCCCGACCCGATACATAACGATGACCATAGTCGCGGTATTCAACCAGAAAGGCGGCGTGGGAAAAACCACGACGGCTTTGAATCTTGCCGCCGCGTTGGCGCAGCGTGGACGCAGGCCTGTCGGCATCGACCTTGATCCGCAAGCTCAACTCAGCTCGATCACCGGATCGGTCGCTGCCAATAGCGACGAAAGCATCTTCAGCCTGTTCCAGCGCAATCGTCCGTTGCGAGAAATACTTCGAGAGACATCCAGCGGGATCAGCGTCGCCCCTTCGCACGTCGAGATGTCAAAAGTGGATGCGTTGCACGGTAAAGGCTATAACGCCATCAACAAACTGAATACGGGTTTGCATACGGAGAACTCTTTGGGCGAGGGGCGTCCGGTGATCATCGACTGCAGCCCGCTGGTCGGCGTGCTGTCGCTCAATGCGATTTTCGCCTGCGATGGCATCATCGTCCCGATCTCGGCTGATTACCTGTCGATGAACGGCGCAATACAAATCAGAAAAACACTGCATGCGCTGGAGCAAGTGCTTAAGCGCCGCGTCAACCGGCGTTACCTGATCACGCGGTATGACTCAAGAAGAGGTATGGCGAAGAAGATACTGGAAAGCGCACTGGATGAATTCGGTGAAGATGTTTGCGAAACCATCATCTCGGAAAATGTCAGTCTGGCGGAAAGCCCCGCGATAAACAAAACCATCTTCGAGCATGCGCCCACCAGCCGTGGCGCACAGGATTACGATGCGCTGCTGGACGAACTGTTGGCTGACGGGTTTATCCGGTAACGGATGGATGTGCAGACTATCGTCACTCTTTCGCGATCAGCGAGAGGATGTCCTCAATATCAACAGACTGCTCTGATGCTTTATCGGTATTGATAGTCTTGCTGCTGGTGATTTCGCAGTGGTGGTACATCTGGCGCAACTTGCGTTCCGCATCCGCCATATCCTTGCCGAATATCTGTATGCTTTCGACAGTTTGTCCATCCCGTGTCCTGATGGCAAAAACATGCTTCAGCATACAACCTCCTGTTACTCCATATACATCCCGCCGTTCACATGCAGCGTGACGCCGGTAATGTAACCGGCACTCGGGCCGGCAAGGAATGCCACCGCAGCTGCGATGTCGGCCGGTTGGCCGAGGCGTTTCAGCGGTACATGTTCGACCAGCTTGGCGCGTTGCTCTTCGCCCAGCGCATGGGTCATGTCGGTATCGATGAAACCGGGGGCGACGCAATTCACGGTGATGTTACGGCTGCCGATCTCCTGCGCGAGGGATTTGGTGAAGCCCACCATGCCTGCTTTTGAGGCTGCATAGTTGGATTGGCCGGGATTACCCATGCTGCCGACCACGGAGGAAATGCTGATGATGCGTCCGCCCCTCGCCTTCATCATCGCGCGCAGCACTGCACGGGAAAGACGGAATACAGACTTCAGGTTGGTCGTCAGAACATCGTCCCACTCTTCGTCGCTCATGCGCGCCAGAAGATTATCCTTGGTGATACCGGCATTGTTTACGAGTATGGATATCTCGCCAAACTGTTTGCGCAACTCGCCAAGCACCTGGTCGGTCTGAGCCGCATCATTGACGTTCATCGCCATGCCTGAGCCTTTGATGCCCGCCGCATCCAGATAAGCGGTGATCGCCTGCGCACCTTTATCGGTAGTGGCCGTACCGATTACTGTCGCGCCCTGACTACCCAGTTCCAGCGCGATTGCCTGACCGATGCCGCGCGATGCTCCGGTAACCAGTGCAACTTGTCCTTGTAATGTCATCTCCCCCTCCTTATACGAGTGCTGCAAGCACGGCCTTGATCGCCTCGCCATCATTGATGGCCATAGCCTGTTGATTGGTATCGATGCGCTTGTTCAAACCGGCCAGCACTTTGCCGGGCGCGCACTCGATATTGTGAGTGATACCCTGTTTGCCAAATGCCTGTATGGTTTCGACCCAGCGCACCGGAGAATACAACTGCCGTACCAGCGCGTCCTTGATGGATGCTGCATCGCTGTATGAAACAACATCGGCGTTCTGCAATACCGGGATAGCCGGTGACTTCACTTCTATTGTATCGAGGCGCTCACGCATTTGTTCGGCTGCGCCTTTTAGCAGGCTGCAATGTGACGGTACGCTCATCGGCAGCATGATGGCGCGCTTGGCACCTTTGGCCTTTGCCAGTTCCATGCCGCGTTCGACCGCCGAACGATTCCCCGCGATTACTACCTGACCGGGCGAGTTGTAATTCACCGCTTCCAGAACCTCACCCTGTGCACCCTCGGCACACACTGCCCGAACCGCATCGTCATCCAGGCCGAGTATCGCAGCGATACCGCCTGCGCCTTCCGGCACAGCCAGCTGCATGCATTCTGCACGGTAGCGCACCAAAGGAAGTGCATCAGAGAACTTCAACGCACCCGCGGCTACAAGTGCGGTGTATTCGCCCAGGCTGTGCCCGGCCATCATTGCCGGAACGGGACCATTCTGTGATTGCCATGCGCGGTATACCGCAACTCCGGCAGTCAGCATGATGGGTTGTGTATTCACCGTAGCATTCAGTTCGGCATCTATACCCTCCAGAACCAATTGCCACAGGTCTTGCTTCAGGATGTCGGAAGCTTCGGCAAAGGTATTGCGCACCACCGGAAGGTCGCTGTAACCATTCATCATGCCGCGCGACTGGGAACCTTGACCGGGAAATACGAATGCGAATTTAGTCATAATATTTAAAGTGGTCTGAAGATCGTTGATGTGGAAAATGTGTGGGGATTTTAACTTCACC
>JBGSMU010000237.1:0-3362 GCA_041739955.1 Gallionella sp.
TGGATGGTGCTGGGCGCGTGCTCATCTCTCCTGCCCTGCGCAGCTATGCCGTGCTGGAAAAGCGAGTGATGCTTGTAGGCCAGGGCAATAAATTCGAATTGTGGGACGAAGCCAAATGGCAGGCGCAGCAGGAGGCGGGCTTGTCGCATATTAATGGCGTGTTGCCACCGGAACTTGAGGGCTTCTCTTTGTGAGTGTGGGTTTTTCACACACCACGGTTCTTATTAATGAAGCTATAGAGGCGCTGGCAATAATACCTGATGGTGTTTACGTCGATGGCACGTTTGGACGGGGCGGGCATAGCGGAAAGATACTGGAACGACTCGGAGTAAACGGCAGATTGATAGCACTGGATAAAGATCCGGCCGCCGTGGCAGTGGGGGGGGCGTGGAAGGATGAGCGCTTCAAGATTGAGCATAGTGGCTTTGCTCATCTGGCGGAAGTGCTGGGCAAGCAGGGTGTGGTTAAGGTGGATGGCATATTGCTCGACTTGGGAGTGTCATCGCCGCAGCTGGATGAGGCGGGGCGGGGGTTTAGTTTTCGCTTTGATGCACAGCTGGATATGCGCATGGATAACAGCAGTGGAATGACTGCGGCAGAGTGGCTGGCTAGTGTCGATGAAAGTTTACTGGGGGAGGTGATACGTGATTACGGCGAAGAACGGTTTGCTAAGCAGATTGCAAGGGCGGTTGTTGCAGCGCGCGCAATCGAGCCCATCAACACTACGAGGCAACTCGTCGAGCTGGTTAGTAAAGCGGTGCGCACCCGTGAGCCAGGGCAAAATCCGGCAACGCGCACCTTTCAAGCTATACGGATTTATCTCAACCAGGAGCTCGAAGAGCTTGCGCGGGTCCTGCCAGAGTGTGTGAGTCATCTGAAAACAGGGGGGCGATTGGTGGTGATCAGTTTTCATTCCCTCGAAGACCGTATCGTGAAGCATTTTATGCGTGACATATCGCAGGGCGATAAGTTGCCACGCAATTTGCCTGTGCGTGCCAGTGAAATGCAGAAAGGCCGGTTGCATTTGCTGGGCAAGCCAGTACGGGCAGGCGAGGCCGAGATTCTTGATAATCCACGCGCACGCAGTGCCGTGATGAGGGTGGCGGAGCGCAGTGATGTTGCATAGCGGAAATGCCGCGAATGGGATGTTGCTGCTGATGGTGGTGGCATGTGCGCTGAGCGTGGTTACTTCACAACACAAGGCGCGCAAGCTGCTCATTGAGCTGCAAAAAGAAAAGGAATTTGCGCAACAGATGGAAGTCGAATGGGGGCAATTGCAATTGGAGCAAAGTACATGGGCCACGCCTGGGCGCGTGGGTCAGGTTGCGGAGCAGAAATTGCTGATGCAATTACCCCGAGTCGAGCAGGTCCAACTCGTACGAGTAGAGCCTGACGGCCAACCAAAGCACATACCATGAATTACGCGGCTAGCGCACATCGAGACATCGCGGCGAAATTGCCCGGATGGCGCGCCACCGTGCTATTCGGTCTGGTATTGACCGGGTTTGCCGGGCTGTTGGGCCGTGGCGTGTATCTGCAAGGGATACATGATGATTTTCTGCAGAAAAAAGGCGATGCGCGCTATAGCCGTGTCATCGAGGTCAGCGCGCATCGAGGCATGATTACAGACCGGAACGGAGAACCGCTGGCGGTGAGCACGCCGGTCGAATCGGTTTGGGCAAGTCCGTCAGATGTCGAGGCAGATAAGCCTAAAGTAAAAAAGCTGGCACAAATACTCGGCATGGACCCAAAAGTTGTCAGCCAACGCCTGTTCAATACAGAGCGCGACTTTATCTATCTCAAGCGGCAGCTTCCGCCTGAGCAGATAGAAAAGATAGTCGGCCTTGATATTCCCGGTGTGTTACTGCAACGGGAGTATCGTCGTTACTACCCCGCGGGAGAGGAAGCTGCCCAAACGCTTGGTTTTACCGGGCAGGATGATAACGGGCAGGAGGGGTTGGAACTGGCATTTCAGGATTTGCTTGCCGGGAAGCCGGGAAGCCAGCGGGTTATCAAGGACAGGCGCGGACATATTGCTGAAGACATCGGTCGCTTGCGGGAGCCCAAGCATGGCGGGGATGTCACGCTAAGCATAGACAGCAATATCCAGTATTTGGCGTATCGGGAGTTAAAGGATGCCGTGGTGAAGCATCACGCCAAGTCGGGGTCAGTGGTTGTGCTCGATACCCGGAGCGGGGAAGTGCTGGCTCTTGCCAACTACCCAAGTTTCAATCCGAATAACCGGGGTAATGTCAGCACTTTGACTATGCGCAACCGTGCGATTACCGATTTGTTTGAACCTGGTTCGACGATGAAGCCTTTCACAATCGCAACCGCAATCGAGGCTGGCAAGATCAACGCGAATACCCTCATCGATACAGGCGCGGGAGTGTATCGGATAGGCAACA
The DNA here is from genome assembly GCA_041739955.1 of Gallionella sp. Lineage (GTDB taxonomy): Bacteria > Pseudomonadota > Gammaproteobacteria > Burkholderiales > Gallionellaceae > Gallionella. The sequence goes on from JBGSMU010000237.1 coordinate 2,409, forward strand.
GAACGATACACGACCAGCATCCTGAAGCCTTCATGACCGTGGCGCAGGTCATCCAGAAATCAAGCAATGTCGGGGCTGCGAAAATAGCATTGTCATTAACCTCCGAGGTGCTCTGGAAGTCGTTGTCCGAAAGCGGTTTTGGAGAATCGACGGGCAGCAGATTTCCAGGCGAGGCAACGGGGATATTGCATGACGCAAAAACATGGCGCCCAATCGAGCAGGCTACCATTGCTTACGGTCACGGGATATCCGTCAATCTCCTCCAGTTGGCGCGTGCTTACATGATTTTTGCAGGCAAAGGTGAGTTGAAACCGATCTCATTATTAAAGCTGGACTCGCCGGTAATCGGCAGCAGGGTTTTTTCAGAGTCCACAGTGCGTTCGGTCAATACCATGTTGGAAACGGTCGTCAAGGAGGGTGGTACGGCTCCGTTGGCGCAAGTGTCAGGTTATCGCGTGGCAGGAAAAACCGGAACAGCGCACAAGCTGGAGAATGGACGCTATATCAATCGATATGTCGCATCTTTCGTCGGCTTTGCACCGGCATCAGATCCCCGGCTGGTTGTTGCAGTCATGCTGGATGAGCCCAGCAACGGCCTGGACCCCATCGGCATCGTCCAGTTGCGCGACCTGCTCAAACAACTGCGCGACGCGGGAACCACGATCATCATCAGCTCGCACCGCCTGGGCGAGCTGGAGAAGCTGACCGGTGACTATCTCTTCATGCACCGCGGGCGAGTCATCAGCTTTGCGGATAAGCTTGCCGCCAGCCAAGCGGGCCGGCTGCGCGTGGAGCTTGTCTCCGGCGGCACTCAAATCGCCGAGAGGCTCCTGCCGGCGTCCAAGGTGCTCAGTGCGTCCGATACGGAGCTGATCATCGGGCTGAGCGATCCTGGGGAGGTCCCGGACATCGTGTGCGATCTGGCCAAAGGCGGGGCGAGAATCACCGGCGTCC
>JBGSMU010000004.1:0-3427 GCA_041739955.1 Gallionella sp.
GGTTCGTCCGGTGGCGGAGGTGGTGGGGGTGGGGGTGGCGGCTGGTAAGGTTGGGGAATTGCACCTGAACCCCAGGCTTAAACGATTTTGGCTTGTCGGCTAAGTTTTTTTACTATCCGACAATCGTTTGACCCGCTGCTCCATTCGAGCGATGTCGTCACGCAGGATATCCACCTGCCGGGTGAATTCGCGTAGCTGTTCCGGCTTGGCGATCAGCGGGCGTTCTTCGGTCCAGTATTCCGCCGCAGCCCGGGCGAAGTTTACTGCTGCATCACCGACCTGTTGTTTCACGCTCCCGGCGGTTTGCACGATGCGCTCCGCAGCGATGTCGCCGGTGACTTTACTCAGGTCTTCCGCGGCATCCCAGCGCAGGTTGCGCGCGAGGAAGAATATCTCTGCCAGCAACGCGCTGTCGCCTTCAGTCGTGATTTGCTGGAACGCGTTCTCTTCCTGCAGTGCAAGGCGCGGCAGCAATGACGGGGCGACCACGCAGCGCGCATCGGCACTTGCGCCATCGTCGGCGGGACGCAACATACCGTCGGCGCTTACCTTCAACACCACGGAAAAGGGCACGATGTCGAACCGGATCGTCTTGCCGAAAAAGCGCGCCAGCCGCGGGCCGGCCCAACTGTTCTGTGACAATAGATGGTTGAGTGCGTAGGCAGAAGTCTGGGAAAAGATCATGGCGCTGCAAGTATAGCACCGGCATTGCCGGGGGCATCGTGCAGACCTGCCAGCTCAGCGAATCAGAAAGGCGCTACGCTGGTAACAACGACGGGGTCGCCGCTGAACGGGTGGATGAATTCCAGCAGGCTGGCATGCAGCATCAGACGGTCGTCACTGTCACGCTGCCCGTAAAGTGCATCGCCCAGTATCGGGTGGCCGATGGCGGCCATGTGCAGGCGCAACTGGTGGGTGCGGCCGGTAACCGGCTCCAGCTCTAATCGACTGACATTGTTTTCAAACATTAGCAGCCGGTATCGTGTCAGCGAGGGCTTGCCATCCTGCAGGTTCACCTTCTGGCGCGGACGGTTGGGCCAGTCGGCGCTGAGCGGGAGCTCGACTTCCCCCGATCCACTTTCGATCCGCCCCGACACCAGGGCGGTATAGCGCTTCTGCATCCCGCGCTCGCGGAACCTCTCTGAAAGCCGGCGTTGCATCTCGTCGCCGCGGGCCAGCAACACCAGACCCGAGGTCGCCATATCCAGTCGGTGCACGACCAGCGCATCGGGAAATTCGCGTTGCACCCTGCTGATCAGACTGTCTGCCTTGTCCTCCCCGCGCCCCGGAACGCTCAGCAATCCGGCCTGCTTGTTCACCACCAGCAGATGCTCGTCCCGCCAGATGATGTCCAAACCTTGATCCGGCGGTGGAATATATTTTTCGAGTGACTGCATAGTTGAAGATGGATTACCGGTCACAGGGAATGCCTGGACTGTACCGCATGCTTGGACATCGGGAACCTGTGATCAAGTCCCGCATGGCCGCGCACCCACACAAGATTTCCTTACGAGTTATACGTAGAAGTCACGGAGAACTCGACGACTTCATCAGGGTATTCTTCGTATGAAACTCCCAGTCCGATCGCACCGCTTCCGTGCAGGATGATCTCCTCACGGGCGATGCGCTGTTCGCTGCCGTCGCTGAACTGGATATAGGTACCGTTGGTACTTTGGTCGACCAGGACGAATTTGCCGAAGCGCAATTCGATGAAACAATGCAAGCGTGAAGCGAGATCGTTGCTAACAGGCATATCGCATGTATCTCCCCGCCCCAGTGTCACACTCCTGTATTCATTGTTGATATTCAGCAATTGGTCGCGATAACGCAGCAACAGATCGTCGTTGCGATCGGCTGATTTCCGGTTGGTCGACAGGCCTGAACGGGTATTGTGCACATCACCCGGGCGGGCAACGACCTGATAGATCCCCAGCCTTTCCTGCTTGCCCTTGAACTCGGCGCGCAATATCTGCCTCAACTTAAGCTGCAAATGTTCGGGCAATTCGTCGAACACTCCCTGGGTCGTCATGATCTGGCCGGCGCGGGTAATCGAGGCGACACGTGATGCCACGTTAACGACATTGCCGAACACGTCAAAGATCTCATTGATGACCTCGCCGTAGTTGAATCCGATGCGGATACGCATCGGTGTACCGTCGGGAAGGATATTGGCTTCAACCGCTTCCTGCATGGCGCAAGCCGCATTGAATGCCTGCTCGGCGCTGGGGAAAATGACCATGATCTCGTCGCCGATGGTCTTGACCAGCGTACCACCGTGCGCGGGGATCTGGTTGCTCATCGTGGCGATGCACCGCGCGATCATCCTGCGGGCGTTGTCATCCCCGAGGGTCTCGTATAGCGCAGTGCTACCGCATATGTCCGCAAACAAAACCGCAAGTTTTTCCATTTTCTTCAGCTACAAGTCCGTATGTAGTGACCTGACCGGCATCAACCGAGAAGAATGTCAAAGTCGGTGGAATTGATGATCCCTTTACGCACCGCCTCTTTGAGCCACAGGTCGTAAAAGTCCATCGGGTTGTAATCATCCGTCAGCAGCATCGCCGGTGTCTGCCCGGGAAAGACGAACGGACGCTGCATTCCCATGGTCACGCCGCTTTGGGCCATGGGGTGGATGGTGAGATCGTTGACACGGGTCAGCTGCATCGGTTTGGGTGCGCCATCGTATGCGATGATTTCCAGATTACCCGTGCCATCGCCCACGGCGGGATCGAAGGTGGGGAATATCGTCACCTCGTCGAAAACCTCTTTCAGTGTCTTCACGGCCGAAGCGGTCATCAGGCTGTTGTGCTTGAGGCTGCCGACGAGATTGATCGCGATGATGCCGTTTGGCGCCAGACGTTGCTTGGCCAGTTGCATCGCCTCGATACTCAGCAGGTGACCGGGGGTGGTATCGCCGTTGAACATATCGAGTATCAGAAAATCGTATCGTTTCTGGTTATTGATCAGGAAATAGCGTGCGTCCTCGATGTGTACTTTGATCGCCGGATCGAAACCAAAATAATTACGCGCGATCTGTGCCACTTCCGGGTCGATATCGACCACTTCGGTGTTTACCCCCTGTTTGTGGTACCAGGCGGGAACCAGCCCCGCACCAAGGCCGATCACCAGGCAGTTCTTGCCGTCCGGGTTGAGCGCATAGGGGATGAACTGCAGCATGTAGGAATACTCGTACACCGACAAACCGTTGCGCATGTCCACACCGCCCTGCACCAAACCGTCGATGATCAGTTCGCGTTGCTGTTTCTGCTGGAATGAGTAATCAACCACTTTCAGGTTGCCGTAAAAACTGTCGCGATTCGCAACCAGCTCGACTTTCGTCCCGTCGGCCAGTTGTTTTTCAATATGGGATTCATGCGGCAAGAAGAACAATGGCAACAGCAGGGCAGCGGCGGCAGCCCATTTGCGC
>JBGSMU010000008.1:0-8463 GCA_041739955.1 Gallionella sp.
TGCGTCTGATGAACGGGAAATCGACCGGTATGGCCGACGAAATGGCCCTTGCCAGGGCCGTTTATGGTTATTTCGAATATCCAAAGCAAAATGTGTGGGTGTCGTTCTCATTTTCTGCTACTTATTCAGACCTTCCCTAGTGAAAGCTGAACACCTATATCGTTCAGGTTATTCATCGTTGAAATTGCGTCATCGACATTTTCTAGCAACAGGCTTTCAGTCAGTTCAAGTTTGAGCAACTTCGGATCAATGCCGTGATGCAAAATTGCAGTCTGCACTTCTGCCGTGAAATCCTGCTGACGAAACCGTCTGGCGCTCACATTGATCGCCAAAACAAAATCACGTGAAAATTCATCCTGAGCCCACGCCTTGAGCTGTGCACAAGCTTTATCCAATACCCATTTCCCGATTGGATCGATCAACCCGCTTTCTTCTGCAAGCGGGATAAATTGGGATGGGGGAATCAGGCCGCGATCGGGATGTTCCCAGCGAATCAATGCTTCGGCACCCAGAATTCGATTCGAAGCGTTCACCTGTACTTGGTATAGCAACTGAAATTTATTTTGCTCCACTGCCTGAAGCAATTCTTTTTCAAGGGCCGCATGTTCGTTGATAGACTCCTGCATTTCGGGATCAAAAAAGCGCACCGTATTGCGTCCAGCCTTCTTGGCCTGATACATCGCAATATCGGCCTGCTTCATCAATTCTTCTATTGTTACGTTATGACCGACATAAAGAGTGGCACCGATACTGGGCGTAGTGCGGTAAGCATGCACATCGAGTTGGCATGGTTTGCTGAGCGCGATGAGAATTTTTTCGCAAACGGATTCCGTCTGGGCACCTGCTTCAACAGCAGAGCCGCTCAAATCCTCCAGAATCAGCATGAATTCATCCCCCCCCAGTCGGGCCACAGTATCTCCCTCACGCACGCTGGTCTGGAGACGTTTGGCGACCTCTTGCAGAAGCAGGTCACCTAAATCGTGCCCGAGCGTGTCGTTAAGGGTCTTGAAATGGTCCAGATCGATAAACAATAAGGCACCATTGCGTCCACTGCGCGCACTGGAGGCCATCGCGTGCTGAAGACGATCCTGCAACAGTCGCCTGTTCGGCAGCTGTGTGAGGGGATCGTAGAACGCAAGTTGTCTTATCTCATCCTCTGCCGCCTTGCGTTCGGTGATATTACGAACAATGCTTAGCATCATCTTCTCGCCGCCCAGCTCTATCACGCGTGCATTGACTTCCACCGGCATGATTGAGCCGTCCTTACGGATATGTGCCGCTTCAAACACCGCTTTGCCCTGCGTCTTGATCTGCTTGATTCGCTCCGGAACCCTGTCAGAAAACTCGGGTGAATCAAGTTCGGAAAGCTTCTTTTCCATCATTTCCGATTTGTTGTATCCCAGATTTTCATAGGCTGTACGGTTTATATCGACAAAGTTACCGTGCATGTCGAGTATGAACATGCCATCGCTTGAATATTCAAAAATTTTCTCGAATCGCTCGCGGTTTGCATCAAGCAGCATCTCTTGCTGTTTGCGTTCAGAAATATTCCTGACGTACGCCACGATAATTTCCTTGTCTCCGAATTTCACCAAGTTGGCAGAAACCTCGACCGAAAAACCGGAGCCATCCTTGCTGACATGCGTTGCCTCGAAGCTCATACTGCCTTTGTCACAAGCCTTTTGCCACTGGTCAGCCCACAATTCTTGCGGCAGATCGGGATTTAGATCCGGAATAGAGAGCGCCAGCATTTCCTCTTTGGTATAGCCACGCTCTCTGCATGCCGCTTCATTGGCATAGGCGATTCGTCCCTGTTCATCAATCCACAAAATACTATCGGGTGCATGGTCGCTGACAAACTGGGTGAACCTCAGCTTCTCCAGACTTATCTTGCGTTCGGTAATGTCCCTGATGAACGCAACATTCAGATGCTCACCCTCGAAATTGACCGCATTGGCGGAAACCTCGATCGGAAAAACCGAGCCATCTTTGCGCCTGTGGGTTGTTTCAAAGGTACTGCTGCCGCTCTGCCGCAACATTTGCCAGTGTGCAGGCCAATTCTCAGGATTGGAGCCAGGATCGATATCGAGGATGGTTTTGGAAAGGAACTCTTGTTTTGTGTAACCATAATTGCGGCATGTGGCTTCATTGACGTAAACGATTCGCGCCTGTTCATCAACCCACATGATATTGTCGGGCGCATGGTCGCTGGCGAACTGATTGATCAGGAGCTGCTCTTCACTCTTTTTGCGCTCGGTGATGTCCTGTGCCGTCCCTGAAAGACGTCTGGGCTTGCCTGCTGCATCCCTGATCAACTCTGCCTGACCTTCAATCACTCGAATCGTCCCGTCAGGCCAGATACAACGGGTTTTCAGTGGCTTCGAATTTTGTCCCGCAGCACACGCCGCTATCCATTCCTCCATGGCTGGCCGCTCATCCTGGTGAAGCAGGATTAACAGATTTTCGATGCTGGGAGAAAAGGTTTCGGGGAAAACCCCGTAAATTCGATACAGCTCATCTGACCAAACCAATTGGCTTGTAAACAGGTCATAGTCCCAGCTTCCGATATGAGCAATGGTTTGGGCCTGCCTTAAGTGGAGTTCACTCTGTTGCAACGCCGCAGATGTCTCCCTGATTGAACTAATGTCACGGAAAAACCAGACACGCCCAAGGTAGCGACCATCCTTCCCGCGCAGAGCCGTCGAATGGCGTTCAACCGTTCTGCCGTCCCTCAATTGTATTTCGCAATGATCAGTCAAGTCAGGGGAGTCGTATAACTCCCTGACGCGTGCAAGAAATGTCTGCGGGTCGGCCACACGTTCGACAACTGCAGACAGAAGTGGCGCATCATCGGCCCCGATGGCAGTGCCTGGCTCTGAGCCGTGCAAACGATCATCATTGATTTGCCAGATTTCGAAAAACCTGCGGTTATACGAAACAATGACGTTCTTGTCGTCGACGACAAGAATCCCCTCAGGCGTTGCTTCATTGATGGCCTTGATGAGTGAGTTATGCAGTTCGATTTCGCTTGCTTCCTTGCTCATGGTCGACTTGTCTGTTTCCGGAAACGGGATGAACGGATATAAACCGGAATCAGTATATACCAACGGTGGGTACTCCCAACATACGCGAAGTTATTCAACACAGAAGCTCTTCTCGTCTCAACTTTCCCGATTGGCACACTACCTGCTAATACTCATATAATCTCCAGTTGGGAATTTACGCTTTCAACTGCCAATTTATTGATTTCCAACAAAGGAAACCGCATCCAAACTCCCGCCAGACCTGCAGCAACAAAACGCCTGTCATCATTCCGTGACCTGCTACCGTTTCTGCGTCCCTATCGCGGCAGGATAGCGCTCGCATTCGTGTTGCTGATCCTCGCTTCCGGTACGGTACTGCTATTGCCGCTGGCCTTTCGCGACCTGATCGACTTTGGATTCGGGGAACGCGCGGATATACACAGTCCATTACTCGGCACACAAAGCCTGGATGGACATTTCGCGTTACTTTTCGGCTTGGCCACGCTTTGGGCCGTGGCAGTGGCGGCGCGTTTTTACACGGTGAGCTGGGTGGGCGAACGGGTCACGGCGGATCTGCGTAGTGCGGTGTATGCGCGTGTACTGGGACAGTCTCCGCAATTCTTCGAGACGCTACAGACCGGCGAGGTGCTGTCGCGGCTGACCGGTGACACGACGCTGATCCAGACCATGGTTGGCAGTTCGATCGCGATGGGCTTGCGCAGCCTGTTCCAGTTCACCGGCGGAATGATCATGCTGGCGATCACCAGCTTCTATTTGTTCTCGCTGAACCTCGGCCTGATGATGTTGCTGACGCTGCCGATCATCCTGATCGGTCGCCGGGTTAAAAAACTCTCGCGCGAATCTCAGGATAAGATCGCCGATGCCTCGGCACTGGCCGGCGAGATCCTCAATGCCGTACCCACAGTGCAGGCCTATACGCAGGAGCAGCGTGAGTCCAATCGCTTCGCAAGCAGCGCAGAGCAGAGTTTTGTCGCCGCGATCCGTCGCACCCGCGTGCGCGCGGCCATGACCGCACTGATCATCACCTCAGTGATGGGCACCATCATCTTTGTGCTCTGGATAGGAGCTAACCAGGTCCAAGATGGCAGCATGACGGGCGGACAACTGGCCTCATTCATACTCTACGCGGCACTGGTGGCTGGCGGGGTAGGCACAATGGCCGAGGTGTGGGGCGATGTGATGCGCGCTACCGGCGCGGCAGAGCGTTTGATGGAGTTGTTGCATACTGAATCCAACATCACCGAGGTCACCTCCCCTCCACCGTTACAACATCCGGATCAGGCCGCGATCACTTTCGAACAAGTAAGCTTCCATTACCCGTCAAGACTGGAAATCGCAGCGCTGGACAACATTACACTCGACATCTCTCCCGGCGAAAGCATCGCGCTGGTAGGCCCTTCCGGCGCCGGCAAGACTACCCTCTTCCAGCTATTGATGCGATTTTACGATGTCACCAGTGGTTGCATCCGGATCAACAATCAGGACATCCGCGAACTTGCACTGCACGATCTGCGCGACAAGATCGCCATCGTGCCGCAAGACGCAGTGATCTTCTCTGCCAACGCGCTGGAAAATGTCCGTTATGGCCGGCCCGATGCAAGTGATGAGGAAGTGTTAGCAGCTGCCCGTTCCGCCCTGGTGGACGAATTCATCAACCGCTTGCCTCAGGGATATCAGACATTTCTGGGAGAGCGTGGCACACGATTGTCAGGTGGACAACGCCAGCGAATCGCAATCGCGCGCGCGATCCTGAAAAATGCGCCGCTATTATTGCTGGACGAGGCGACAAGCGCGCTGGATGCGGAGTCCGAAATTCTGGTGCAGAAGGGATTGAATGCCGCGATGCAAGGACGCACTACTCTGATAATCGCCCACCGTTTGGCTACCGTGCAAAAGGTTGACCGCATAGTAGTGATGGAAAATGGCCGTATTGTGGAAACAGGCACTCCGGCAGATTTGCGCAAACAGAGCGGGCTTTATGCGCGCCTGGCCAACCTGCAATTCGACGCTTGACCCAAATTCCACATTTGAACCACTAAGAACACGAAGACCGAGAAGAATAACAACAGGTTATTTCAAAAATGGGATTCACCTTTTGGGTGATCGTCCAATATCATGCAAGCCCATGAATCGGGGTTGGCAGTGATATCGACCGTGGTCGATAACTCGCAAAAACCTTTGTGATCTTCGTGCCCTTCGTGGTGAAGTGAGTTTTTAGGTTTAAAGGAATTGCAGCAGTTCAACCCTGACGGCGCACAAACAATGCAGCCACCTGTTTTTTTGGCTTGCTTTCCGATTGCTCGGACTCCTTGGGGAGCGCGGTTATCGCGGTGACACTGGGTTCATAAGGCTTGTCGAACCACGGGTCATGGCTGGGTTTTCTGGGTGCAGCAGGACGAGGAGTATAAGCACGTTCGTGATGATCGCTACGCGCAGGTTTCGCAATTCTCTCTGTACGTGGAATGTCCGCTGTTTCTTTTTGTATCTGATGCTTGATCAGCTTTTCGATCTCCAGCAGGTACTTTTCTTCTTCCGGAGAGACCAGTGAGATTGCAGCGCCGGAAGCACCGGCACGGCCGGTACGCCCGATACGATGTATGTAATCTTCCGCAGCGCTAGGGATCTCGTAATTGATCACCATCGGCAATTGGTCAATATCCAGTCCGCGCGCGGCTACATCCGTCCCGATCAGTACCGTCACCGTACCCTGCTTGAAAGCATCCAAAGCCTGGATGCGCTCCTTCTGGGTTTTGTCGCCGTGAATCGCGTCTGCCGCCACACCATCACGCTGCAACTGTTTGGCCAGACGGCTTGCGGTGAGTTTGGTTTTGGTAAATACCAGCACCTGTGTCGCGTCGCTACCCCGCAACAACTGTGCGAGCAATGCATGTTTGTCCGCCTGCTCAACCAGATAAACTTTCTGTGTAACGTTCTCTGCAGTTGCATTACTGCGCGCGACCTCAACTAGTGTCGGATTCGTTAGAAACTCTTCAGACAATTTCTTGATCTCTTTTGAAAAAGTCGCGGAGAACATCAGATTCTGGCGCTGCTTCGGCAGCAATGCCAGGATGCGTTTCAGATCGGGCATGAAACCCATATCCAGCATGCGATCCGCTTCATCCAGAACCAGCATCTGAACCTGATTCAATTGCACCGACTTCATTTCGATGTGGTCCAGCAAGCGACCAGGGGTCGCAACCAAAATCTCCACACCGCGCTTCAATGTCGGTGTCTGTGTCTTGATATCCACTCCGCCAAACACAACGAGAGAGCGCAATTGGGAATGTTTCGCATATGCCCGCACACTTTCCTCGACCTGGATCGCCAACTCACGGGTTGGAACCAAAACCAGGGCCCGCACAGGATGTCTTGCCGGCGAAGTACTTGAACTCGCGAACTGCAACAGTTTTTGCAGCATAGGGAGGGCAAACGCAGCAGTCTTGCCGGTGCCCGTTTGAGCACCCGCCATCAAATCCCGGCCGTCCAGCACGAGCGGGATCGCTTGTGCCTGGATTGGAGTGGGAGTGGTATAGCCTGACTCGGTAAGCGCTTTGAGAATTTCAGGTGCAAGTTTCAGATCTGCAAAACTAATGGTATTCAATATGTTATCTCTCCTAAGTGCTGGCATTATACGCCACGCACTGGAATTAAGAGCCTTCAAGATTCAATAGATTGATTAACAAGACTATTTCATGAAAGAAAAACGGGTTAGCCCATTTCTGAACTAACCCATTGTATTCTTTGGTAGGCACGATTGGACTCGAACCAACGACCCCTTGGATGTCGACCAAGTGCTCTAACCAGCTGAGCTACGCGCCTATTGCAGGGTGCGCATTGTATCTGAAAGGATACCCCGCTTCAAACTAAAATCTCGGCTAATCAATAATTACCCGGTGCCAGATTATCAAAACGGGTGAACTCACCGCGGAAAGCCAGCTCGACTTTGCCGATCGGGCCATTACGCTGCTTCCCGATGATGATTTCCGCTTTGCCTTTATCAGGCGAGTCACTGTTATAGACTTCATCCCTGTAGATAAACAGTATCAGGTCGGCATCCTGCTCGATGGCACCCGACTCGCGCAGATCTGACATTACAGGGCGTTTGTTGGGACGTTGCTCCAGGCTGCGGTTGAGCTGCGAAAGTGCAATGACAGGGACATGCAATTCCTTTGCGAGTGCTTTCAGTGAGCGCGATATCTCTGATATTTCAGTGGCTCGGTTCTCACTCATTTTCCCCGCATTCGAACTCATCAATTGTAGGTAATCGACGACGATCAAGCCCAATCCATTATGTTTCCGATGCAAGCGGCGAGAACGGGCACGAAGCTCCAATGCTGACAGCGCCGCGCTCTCGTCTATGTGTATCGGTGCATCGTTAAGTTTGCCGAGAGCATGGGTCAGTCTCCCCCAGTCATCATCCTGAAGCCTTCCCGTACGCAGATCATGCTGGTTTAGTTTGCCGACCGAACCCAGCATACGCATCGCCAATTGCGAGGCACCCATTTCCATACTGAATATGGCCACGGGCAAATTGGTGTCCATGGCAATATTTTCAGCGATATTGATTGAAAAGGCAGTCTTGCCCATACTCGGACGACCCGCGACGATGATCAAGTCACCTGCCTGCAGGCCCGAGGTCATGCGATCCAGATCGGTAAACCCAGTCGCCGTACCCGTCACATCGCTCTGGTTATCACGCGCATATAAGGTTTCGATACGCTCCACGACCTGGGATAGTAGCGGTGGCATTCCGATAAAACCCTGTTTGCCTCTGGAGCCTGCCTCGGCGATCTCAAATACTTTTCTTTCTGCTTCATCAAGCAACTGTGCGGCATCCCGTCCCGTAGGATTGTATGCGCTACTTGCGATATCGCTGCCAATTTCAGCCAACTTTCGCATGATGGAGCGCTCACGAACGATCTCTGCATAGCGACGGATATTGGCCGCAGACGGCACGTTTTGCGCCAAGCTGCCCAGATAGGGCAATCCGCCGATTTCTTCCAGCTTTCCTGCGATTTCGAGCGCTTCCGCCACGGTGATGACATCCACCGCCTTGGCCAATTCACTCAGACGGACGATCTGCGTGTAAATATGCTTGTGCTCTTTACGGTAGAAATCATCTTCGGTGATCAGGTCCGCAACCTTGTCCAGCGCTGTCGCTTCCAGCATCAAGCCCCCGAGTACCGATTGCTCGGCTTCGACTGAATGTGGGGGCAGCTTGATCTGGTCGATCTGGTCGTCCTGGCTGGAAAAACTTTGCATGTGGTTCATTCGCGTGACCTTGTTAAGGAAGGTCTGAATAAGTAGCAATAAATGAAAACGACGAGCGCACATTCTGTTGCAGATGTTCGAGTTGGCCGGAAATTACCCTGGCAAGGGTCATTTCGCCGACCATTCCGGACGATTTCCCGTTCATCAG
>JBGSMU010000126.1:0-15317 GCA_041739955.1 Gallionella sp.
GGCCGGCCGGCCTCGCCCGGCGCGGCCTGCGGGCGTGCCGTGTTCGACGCCGACCGCGCCGAACAGATGGGGCGCGGCGGACAACTGGTGATCCTGGTGCGCGAAGAGACCAAACCCGAGGACATCCACGGCTTCTTCGCTTCACAGGGCATCCTGACCAGCCGGGGCGGCAAGACATCCCACGCGGCAGTGGTGGCGCGCGGCATGGGCAAACCCTGCGTCGCCGGCGCCGAAGGCATCCATGTGGATACTCACGCGCGCAAGGCGACCATCGGCGACACCATCATCAAGGAAGGCGACCTGCTCACCATCGACGGCACCTCCGGCAACATCTATCTGGGCGCAGTGCCCACAGTTGAAGCGGAATTCACCGACTACCTGAAAACCCTGCTGTCCTGGGCCGACCAGGCTGCCACGCTGAAAGTCATGGCCAATGCAGACAGCTCGCAGGATGCACTGCGCGCGCTGAGCTACGGCGCAACGGGTATCGGTCTGTGCCGCACCGAACGCATGTTCAACGCCACGGACAGATTGCCCATCGTGCTGGAAATGATCGTTGCGGACACACTGGAACAACGCCAGGAGGCGCTGGACAAATTGTTGCCTATCCAGCGCAGCGATTTCCAGGCGTTGCTCGAAGTCATGTCGCCGCGCCCGGTAACCATCCGTTTGCTCGATCCGCCCATCCACGAATTCCTGCCGACAGAATCGCAACTGGTGTCCGACCTGGAGCACCTGCGCGATCTGCGCAGCACCGCGCGGGGCGTGGATATCCTGGTCGATACGATCAGGCTGCTGTCGCCCGGCGATGCTGCGGCAGCGCAAGACATCCACACACTGGCGGACTCGGGTCTGGTGGAAACGGCCATCGTGAAAAAAGAGGCCATCCTGAAAAAGGTCCGTTCTCTGCATGAGGTAAATCCCATGCTGGGACACCGCGGCGTGCGACTGGGCATCACCTTCCCGGAGATCTACTCGATGCAGATCCGTGCGATCCTCGAAGCCTCGGCGGAATGCACAAAACGCGGCATCGTCAATCATCCGGAGATCATGGTGCCGCAAGTCTGCACTGCGGCGGAACTCAAATCGGTCAAGAAGCTCGTCATCGACATCCGCCAACAGGTCGAAACCTCCACCGGACAGAAGCTCGATTTCAAGTTCGGCACCATGATGGAAGTGGTGCGCGCGTGCCTGAGAGCCGACAAGCTGGCCGAAGAAGCCGACTTCTTCAGCTTCGGTACCAAAGACCTCACCCAGGCAACCTTCTCGTTCTCGCGCGAGGATGCCGAAAACAAATTCCTGCCGATGTACAACGCGGCAAATATCCTGCATGACAACCCGTTCGAAGTGCTCGATACGCTGGGCGTCGGCAAGCTGATGGAACTGGCAGTAAACTGGGGACGCCAGGTCAAACCGGACATGAAGATCGGCATCTGCGGCGAACACGGCGGGCATCCCGCCTCCATCAGTTTCTGTCACAGCATCGGGCTGAGCTATGTATCCTGCTCGTCGCCGCGCGTCCCGATCGCAAGGCTTGCGGCCGCGCATGCGGCATTGAAACAGCAACCATGAGATTTGCTTTCAACCATTCCTTATTCGCCCTGTTGATTGCAACAGCGACCGGTTGCTGGTCGGCTCCGCATGACGCCGGCCTGCCGGTCCCCCAGGATTTTACAGCCGAAGCCGGGGAAGCCCGCGACAAGCAAGTGCCGGTCCTGGTGTTATTCATGAGCGAAGGTTGCACCTATTGCGAAACCGCGCTGGAGGATTTCCTGCTGCCTATGCAACGCGATTCCGAGTTCAGGGGCAAAGTGATCCTGCGCCAGATCGAAACCGACAGCGGGGATGCGCTGATCGACTTTGAAGGCAACGCCACCACCTACAAGCGCTTCTCCGCCAGGCATGGGGTCTCGGTCGTCCCCAATGTGACCCTGTTCGACAGCAGCGGGCAAGTACTGACCCGCATAGAAGGATTGCTGACCGCTGATTTCTATTATGGCTTCCTGGTCCAGGCGATCGATGAATCGCTTGAGCAGATAAAATCTGCCCGTCATTGACACCCCTCTATCCAGATACCGACATTCTCGCTGTACATAGCCGAATGAAAGCATGCCTGTCCCTGCAGGCCATTTACCGCAGTGAAACATTCGGGTTCGACCTGATTGATCGCGGATATTGTGCTACATTCATCGGCCGCGTTCGGATTCAATACCGGACATGCAACAAACCTGTCGATTAACTACGGAGTCGGTAAAGATGGAAAGAATCAGAGCAAAATCTGCACGCGCAGCACAGGGTTACACACTGGTGTGCGATCTTCAGCAACGGTTTGTAAACAAACTGAATGCGATCAGCAAAAAATTCGGCAGCGACAAACCCTACGAGCCGACCGAATGGTTCCGCGACGAAGGCAGGCACGGCGGCGGCGTCCGCTTCATGGCGACAGACGAGACGATATTCAATCGCGCCTCGGTCAATACCTCGCAGGTTCAATATGACGATGACACTTCCAAACAACTAGCCTCTGCTTCCGCCATCTCGACCATCATCCATCCCAAAAATCCGCTGGCGCCCTCGGTGCACATCCATATCAGCTGGACAGAACTGAAGAACGGCAGCGGTTACTGGCGCGTCATGGCAGATCTCAATCCCGCCATCGAATTCAACGAAGACAAAGCCCAGTTCAAAAGCAAACTGGAGCAAGCCGCACCGGGGCAATATGCCGAAGCGGCTCCCCAGGGGGACCGCTACTTCAATATCCCGGTACTGGGACGTACACGCGGCGTGACCCATTTCTATCTGGAAAACTATTTCAGCGGCGATTTTGAAGCTGACATGAAAATGGCAAGGACAGTTGGTGAGGCAGCGATAGACACCTATATCGACATCCTCACCGCCGCGCTCGAAAAACGCACCTCACCGACGGAGGCTGACCGCAAGAAGCAACTGGACTACCATACCCTGTACTTCTTCCAGGTATTGACCCTCGATCGCGGCACCACCTCCGGCCTGCTGGTACATGACCAGAACGACATCGGCATCCTCGCCTCGCTACCCTCGCACATCAACCGCGCTTTGCTGGCCTCCTGGAAACCAAAGATGCCCAAGCCGCAGGATCAATTGCTGCAGGGCATGATCGACTGCCTGCTGGATACCGAGACCTGTCCGGTGGAGGACGACACCAAGCAAGCATTGGCAAAATTCATGAGGGCGCACTACCGGGCCCACCCCGAGGCGATCGACATGCAGGCCAGCGGCAACTCCATCCCGTCTACCGTCAACAATCACCTCAAGCCGAATAATTAGCAGGCCACGGATCGGGCGTGAGTCACACCCGACTCCAAGGCGGTATTCACAAACAAAAATAGCCGGGCGAACCGGCTATTTTTCTGGCTGGACCAATGAGGTACAACTGCATCGACCCCGGATCACAACCGTTCGTAACAGTCATGATTTCGGCTGGCAGAAACGGACCTGATTGCGCCCTGCCTCTTTGGCCTGGTACATCGCGATATCGGCACGCTTGAGTATGCCATCCTGACTCTCTTCGTGATTCATGAACAACTCCACGCCGATGCTGCATGTGCATTGATGTGTCACTGTGATGATCTCCGCTTTGCCCTCAGCCTGATATTCGAACGAATAAGGCTCGGCCAGCGCAACGCGGATCTTTTCGACGACGATGCCGGCCTGTGCAACCGACTTTGCCCTGTCCGTGTCGAGTTCCCCGAGTATCACCACAAACTCGTCGCCGCCAACGATAAACTACCAGCCATTTTGGTGCCGGAGCTGCTCACTGTATCCGACACGCGTCAGATACAGCATGATAATCGTGCTGACAAGCGCGCGTGATACTTCGATTACGACATCAAAATCCATGAAGTCCTTCATCCACGACAGCCAACTCATCAGGTCGTTGATTTGGCATGTTCGATTCTAGAGGCTCAGGCGCAGTAATTCCGCGATTCGAACCGGGCTCTGTTCTGCCGTCAAGCGCCCCACCTCGCGCCCTTGCTTGAACACGATCAGCGTACTCTGGTACTCGACACCGAACGATTGCACCGCTTCCTTCTGCCGGTCGAAGTCCATACGCAGCAAATGAATCCGTTTGAACTCATCTTGCGGCAGCAATTCTTGCAACACCCGCTCCTGGGTCTTGCAAGTCGAACACCAGTCCGCATGGATGGCGACCAGAACCGGCTGGCCGGACTGGTTCAGTTCATCAAGTTTTGCCTGAGTGAATGGCTCTGCAAAGGATTGTGAAAGCAAGGGATAAAGCAACGCCGCGATCAAAAAAAACGCAACAGCCGGGATGACGAATGTCTTGCTACTAAACTGCATAATCTCTCCCCGATGAATCGCGATCGACCGGACCTTTGAGGTCAACAACGATAACTTGTTACGTCAAATCTTCTCACATAATACTGCCTTTCTTACCCCCTTGATTTACTCAAGCTTACTGTTATGATGCCGCCGAATTTTGGCCGGCAAGATGTTAATTGCATAGCGACGCTAGTCCAGCCAGTTCAAGTATCCACCTGAAATTTTATTGTCTTAACCTGCAAGTCCCATCAACCAAAAACTATTTTATGAGAACACCATATGAAAACCATCTCTATACACGCTAATACTATCGCCATCCTGACATTGACCAGCGTGATGGCATTCAGCGGCTGCTCGCAAAAACCTTCCAGCGAAGAAATCGCTGCTGAAGTCAAGGCAACGCTGGCAGAAGAGAAGAGCAAAGAGCAAGCAGCCGCTACCGAGCCGATTCGGGTAGCCGAAGTGGCTGCGCAGGCACCGGCTCGCCAACCAGTGCCTAAGCCAGTCGCAAAAGCCAAACCGGTAACACAGGAAAAATCAGTTCAGGTAGCTCCGGCACCAGCGCCCAAAATCATTTGCTCTAATTGCGGCGAAGTCGTTTCCGTCACCGAGATCGAGCAGGAAGGAAGTGGTTCTGGTGTTGGTGTCATCGCGGGTGGCCTGGTCGGCGGCGCACTGGGTAACCAGGTCGGGCAAGGCCGAGGCAAAGACCTGGCAACCATCGCTGGGGTCGTTGGTGGTGCACTTGCCGGTAACAAAATCGAGAAAACCATGAAAAAGACAAAGTTCTACAATGTGACAGTCAAAATGGAAAATGGCACGGAACTGATTCTGCGCCACGATACCGCTCCCGGCGTCCTTGCGGGAGATAAAATAAAAGTTGAAGCCGAACACGTTGTAAAGCTGTAGACCTTAACAGCAACATCAAACATCAAGAGGGCTTCAAGCCCTCTTTTTTTGTCCGGCACAATCATGTAATTAAAGATTCCCCACAAACAATTACATCGCACCAACTCGACTCTTTAGTTTCAAGGCTGGTCAGCAGACGCGCCTGATTTTAATTCAGCGCCGCTTCAATAACGCCCTTTGGTCTTGTTGATGTAATTAGACAACTCCTCGCTGACACGATTCACGCGGGAAAGATTCGCGTGGGTCACGCGGAACAGCGCCTGCATCACCCTGAAAGCAACACGCGGATAGGCATCCAGCAATGACTCGAAATCTTCCGGGGTCAAGGTGTAGACAGTGGCATCGCCCACGGCACGCAACATTCCCCTGCGCGGCGTCTTCTCCACGAAGGCACGTGTACCGCCACATTCACCTTCCTTCATGGAGTAGTCGGGCTTTTTCTCGCCATCCTGACTGAAGAAGTCGAGCCGGCCTTTGATAAGGATGAACAGCGTCCGATCGGCCGCACCGCCGTTGACCAGCACTTCGCCATCCTTCAGGTGGCGCACACCCATTTTTTCGGCCAACAGCTTGGCCTTTTCCTCGGTAAGCTCGGTACCCACCGTTGAATTTCGAACCAGCTTGTAGTCTGCGGCTTCACTCATCACTCAACTCCTCTTCTCGTTGTAGATCGGTTAAACAGATGGTACTTTATTTCAACCGCCGCGAATGAAACTATTCAGATGCTGACTCCACTAGCCCTTTTACATGCCGCAAAAAATAAAGCCAGATTACTCTGGCCCTATTTCCACTCCTAGCAAAGGCTGCACATGATCTGGAGTGACGATTGAAAACCGCAAGTATTTTCTGGTGCGATTTAAACTTACTGCTTGTTACAGTCCCAGCCCAAACCGCGCAGCTTCTCAGCGAAGCTCGCTGCTTTTCCTTCGCAATAGCCGGCTTCGCTTTGCGCCTGCCACAGACTTTGGGTGGAACCATCCTCTTTGGTGTAGTTTACTTCGCAAGGCACCTGTGCACCCGCATTGGTATAGACAACCTCTACTTTTCTCTCTTGATTGCCGTTCTTGCAGGCATACGACTCAGCTGCGATCGCTGCGGTTGAAATCAAAGATGCCGCCAGTGCTGCCAATAGCATTACTTTTTTAATTGAGATCATGCTGCCTCCTGATGGTTAGGTTATGAGTGTTGTACCCGGCCCGATTGTAGCCAACCGGAATTGATAGCACAAACCAAGATTTGCGCCATTGATCCATGAAGCGAAATCGTGATCTGTCTGGATTGTTCAGTTGCTGATTGGCAAGAGCCCATTAGCTTTGCGTTCAAAACCAGCTATCAACCTCAATGTCCAACTCCGACTTGCAAGACTTCAACTGGGCGTTATAGGCATCCGATTTACGCTTGACCTTGTCGGCCACCTGCTGCAACCACCCCTTGTTTTTCCAGCTGCCGCGCTTATATCCGCCATGACCTTCGTGATAGGCGAGGTACTGGTTATAGGAATCCCACTTTGAAACGCCGAGGGTGCGCTGTGTCGTGTTGGAATACCAGCCGACAAAATTGATCGCATCGGCAAAATCATCGCGGTCATGGCCGCTGTTGCCCGTTTCTTTCATATACTGCTCCCACGCCGGATCTTGAGCCTGGGCGTAACCGTAAGCCGTGGATCTGCGCGGTAGCGGGATAAAAAGGAACCAGTCGCGCTCCGGTTGTGCATCGCTGACAAAACGCGACTCCTGATCGATGATCGCCATCATCACCCACACCGGTGTTCCCCATCGCTCATTGGCATCGCGAGCAGACTTGTACCAATCGGTATTGCCACGGAAGATGGTGCAGATATTATCGGTACGCGCGGATTGATAAGTGGCACAACTGCTGATCAGGAAAAGCATCGCCATCACGGCAAGGCTGGGGAAAGGCTTTAAACTCATGCTGTCATTATCCGCATAAAGGTGCAGTCATCAACACGCGATTTATGCGGCACAAAAAAAGTGGTGGCGGATTTCTCCCATCGATTCTTGACATCCAAAGACGGTATCCGATCCCGTCATTTTTATTTCGACTGGTTTCGCGCCGTTCTCATAAGCCTGCCTATCGCCAGATGTACGCCAAACATGGCGAACAGGCTTGCAGTCGCGGCAAGCCAGAAGTTGTCCATGATCCAGTGTCCAAATCCCATGATGTAGCCCCGATTAATTCAAATCAAATTTGAAAGGATAGATGTCAAACGCAAGTCCTGAAACCTGAATACCCGCCATCAGAACAGCAGGCATTTTCGGATTATCTGTTAGTTACCCGATATGCACCAGCATCAAGGAAGCAATGCGTCCCGATTCCGTAGGATTTGGGCTGTTCAATTTCGGCCTGTTCATTCCTGGGATATCCGTTTCGACCTGATATCATCTTGCTTAGATATACCAGTATTGCCAATGTCACGCACCAGAAATCCAACCCGGGAAATCTCATGATCGAACAAATCATCAACGTAGGATCTGTTGTCAAAGACGCAAAGGAAGGCCTGACTGCGGGGGAGCAACTCGGGCTGAAAAAGCAGCTGGCAGAAAAGATCGAGCAGCTCAACGCGCTGGCAGACACCGACCACTTACCGCGCGCGCGGCTGCAACTGGATATCGCCGAGATCCTGAATGCGCTGGAGCGCAAGAAAGAAGCATGGGACATTGCCCGTGAGGCATTTGTGATCTCCATGAGACAGGAATCCTGGCAGGATGCCGTCGAGGCGTGCAACGTGCTCTTCCAGACAGACCGGGAAGATTCCATCGCTGTGCTTGGCATGGGCATCTGGTTGTCCATCACCTTTCCTGTCGATCCCGAACTGACCGTGGCCATGCTGGTCCACGCGATCGACGGAATGCCGGATGATTCAGACGGTGCCGCCGTGGCGGCGATCACCGGACGCTATGTGGCCGACCTGCGTGCCGATGACGACAAGCATGAGAGTCTAAGCTTCCTCGTTGATAATCTCATTGCGTTGGTGGCCAAGCGCCATAGCCATGTGCAAGACCAGTTTACGATGGACCTGTGGTTGGACAAGCTGGAGCTGCGTGATCCGCAGGTGTTTCTGCCGCGCATGGCGCAGGTGGTCGATGCCATCGTTGGTGACAAATGGTGGTTTGACCGTGAGGTGTTACGGGGCAAATTGCCTGAATAGCATGTCCACTGCAAGTCGGTGTTGAGGTGGAGTGCTATCCCTATGCACGACACTAGAATTCAGCCTGCACTCCGAACGAAATGGGCAGCACAAAAGCATATACGGGTTCGCGCACGGTAAAGTCGGGGGTGTAGCTGTAACCGACCACGTTCCTGCGCTGATAGACATTGTTGAATTCGATATAGGTATTCAATTTCCAATTGCTGAAAACATGATTCCGGTCCAGGCGGAAATCGAGTTGGTGATACGCCGGTAAACTGCCCGAGTTAACCCCGGCATAGACCGGGACAGGACGACCATCCGGATAATTCCCGTTGGTACCGGTGATCGGGGTATAGGGCGAACCCGAGTGATAATGCCACTTCATACCGAATCCCCAGTTATCCCCCAGATCGACATTCCCGACCAAAGTGGTGTTGACCGGCTGGTCGAATTCGAACCTGAAGGACTCTCCGGTGACATCATTTTTCCGCAATGACTTGGCCAGGTTCAGCACCCACCAGCCGGAAAATCGATCCGTTGCCGCCTTGCTGACCAACACTTCCACCCCATAAGCCTTGCCGCTCGCCGCGTTGATGTAATTCAGCACCGCGTCGTTCACCACCAGATCGCTGAATTTTTTGTAATAAGCCTCCACCTTCCAATCCCATGTCGCATTCACGGTGTGCTTCACCCCAACCACACTATGCTCCGCGCGAATTTGGCCCAGTGCGGGATTGCCGAATTTTGGCGCAGACTGGGCACCTTCCGGACTTTGGTGATGCCGCCCCCAACCGGCGGTATATAACGTGCCGCTATCGCTGGCCCACTCCAGCGCCAGACGCGGCTCCCAAAAACTGGTGTTGGTGTAATTCTCGTTGCTGTAGCGCACACCTCCCACCAGGGTCAACGGCTCGGTGATCCGCTTGCGTGTCTGCGCAAACAACGCGGCGACATTCGTGTCAAATTCATCGTTCAACTGCTGGTTAGCGGCCGTGCTGAGATCACAATTTGGATTGAACTGGGTGCAATTCGCATTGACAAAGTCAGCGTTCACTTGCGTGACGGAATTGATCAACTCGGCACCCATCATCACGCTATGTCCGCGGCTCACCTCGAGGTCGACCTGATCGCTGAGCCGCACATTGTTCAGCTTTAAATTGACGAACCCGGCTGTGCCCAGGGAATTTTTGAAGCGGCTGGTGGAATGCTGAAATGCCATCCTGTTGACGGCACTGCCGGACAACACCGTATCCAGTGTCAGCGCCTGCGTTGCACTATCATCGGAAAAAGTCGAGGCTCCCACCAGGATCGGTTGTTTCTGTGCAGACTTCGCATCGGCCGCGATATTGAATTTCAGGCTATCCCCGGCCCCGAGCAAATGAAATGTCAGCCTGTTCGCATCATTGATTTGCCACAGATACTTTCCCTGATAATCCCAGTAGTTCGGGATCTGGAGCGTCACGCCATCCTGCTCGATCTGCTTGACCAACAGATCGATATAACTCCGCCTTGCGGCAAAATAAAAGGACTGGTCTTCATTGCGCGGCCCCTCGACCAGAAAGTCCGAGCCGATCAGATTGATGTTTGCTTTGCCGTGCAACCTGTCAGTGCGCGGATCACGCAACGCCACATCGATCACAGCGCCCGTCACATCGCCGTAGTAGGGGGAAAAAGCGGCGCTGTACAAATCAAAGCCCTCTACCAGATCGGCGTTAAAGATGCTGATACTGCCGAAGTGGAACAACTTGGCAGAGCGCAAACCATCCACATAGTAGATATTCTCGCCGGGGCCGGATCCGCGAACTGCCGGTGCGCTGCTGCCATCCACCGTCGCCACACCCGGCAAGGTCTGCAATGCGCGCAACGGGTCACCGGATGACCCCGCCAACTTCCTCACAGTTTCCCCGTCCAGCTTTTGTGCGCTTACTTGACTCAATCCAGACTTGGCATTGAACGACCGCTTGGGTGACTTGGGGACGGTAATAACGATCTCGAGCGGCCCGACATCAGTTGGCGCATCCTGCTCACTCGAACCAGAGTCCGATTGCGCGGGCATTGGCTCAACGCCAACCTCGGGCTGCTCTGCCGCGTGAGATGAGACATAAAATAACGCGAATAAAACCGATAGATATATGTTGCGCACTCGCACCATAAACGAAACCTTTCATAACGCAGCACAAAAGCCACCAATATCACGCTGCCTGAATATTACCTGCTAACGTCGATCGGCTGCCATCACCAGGCACAAACCGGCATTCATTTAGAACGCACGACACTCTTCTTCGAAAGAAATGAAAGCTGTGAGCGAGTTGGGATCCCTTGCTTTATCGATGATGCCGGTGTTCTGTATCGACCTTCTGTTGGGCTGGTAGCCGGGGCTGAGCCCTGTTCATTTTGCAACGTCACGGAATCCGCCCCCGATAGTTTTTCGGCCGTGAGGGCTATGGCGGTGAAAGTTCCCTGGACAGGAATTAACAGGTTCAGCTTCGGTATAGTTTCCGGGTTTTGCGTCTTCTGGAAACTATTGTGATGCTGAACCCATTAGCACCGCGTTTACTTCACGCTTTTTTGGTTGCAGCCTTTTTCTTGACCGCTGTCTTTTTCCGGGCTGCAGGTTTTTTCTTGGTTGTTGTCTTTTTCTCTGGCGTTGTCTTTTGCTGGGCTGCTGCTTTTATCCTGGCTCCCGCCTTTCTGGCAGCAGCCATTATTTTGGCCCCTGCTTTCCTGGCAGCTTCCTCTAACGAAGTTTCCGCCTTTTTTGCTGCAGCCTCTATCTGGTGCTCAACTCTCAAGACCACCGGCTTTATCCTGGCTCCTGCCTTCTTGGCCGCCGGCTTTATCTTTGCTGCCTCCATCCTGCCGGCAGACATGATATCGGCTCCCGCCCTCTTGGCTACCGGCTTGAAATCTGCACCGGCCTTTTTGGCAACCGCCATGATCTCGGCGGCAGCCTTCTTGGCCGCCAACATGATATCGGCTCCGGCTTTATGGGCTTCTGTTTTCTTTACTGCTGCTTTCTTTGCTGCAGTTTTTTTGGTTGCAGTTTTCTTGACAGCCGGATTTTTAGCGGCCGACTTTCCCGGTGCTGCTTTTTTCGCTGTTGTCATTTCAATCTCCTTGGTTAAAAAAATCAGTTAACGAGATGCGACTATCCTGATACCTGAGCAAAAACATGTGGGCGGGATTCATTTGACCATACTCCCAAATTACCAGTTCAACAACTCGCCTCCGGCATCTATCGCCGCCGCGCAGGGTTTAGACCAGATCCAGCAACCCGCCTCCGATCGATCCGTCCAAAATCTTGCGATGCAGATCACTTTTACACGGTCATTTATTAACCTGACTAAAAACCGGAAATGTAAGACGCCACATCTTCCATATCTTTTTCCGACAAAAACCCGGCAACCATGCCCATCACTCCGCCCGGGTCGTTCTTGCGCGCATGGCTCTTGAAATTTTTCAGCTGCTTGATGAGGTATTCCTTGTGCTGCCCGCCGATCACCGGATATCGGTGCTGATTCGGCGCTAAACCTTTGCCCTTATTGCCGTGGCAAGTTACGCAGCCGTTTGTATCATCCCAGAAGCGGGTCTCGCCCGCCTTGTTCACCACAGCCCGATCGCTTTTCATCTGGTTCTGGCTGGCAAAATATGCCGCGATATCCAGCAAATCCTGCTTATCCGTTACTGTCGCTGCCATTGCTGACATTATCGGGTCCTCACGCACGCCCGAATTAAAATCGTTTATCTGCTTAAAGATATACCCTGCATATTGCCCCGCAAGTTTGGGGTAATCATCCGAACTGCTATTACCATCCTCACCATGACAACCTTGGCACATCACCGATTTCTCTTTCCCGGCAACAGGATCACCTGGCCCGACTCTCAGCTTGATATGCTGCGCACTATCCCCCGCGTAGGCGGAAGTCGCAGCAAGCAGAATGATTGTCATCGAGACCATTTTATGGTTCAGTTTCATTTACATACCCCCGCGCTAATTGGAAAGAGGCCTGCACGGCAAATGTTGATTTGCTTCCAACCATCATACCATTCTTTCTGGTAAATATTGAAATCAAAGAGGGTTAGCTCACTCTGTCCCCATATCACGATATCCGCCACGGCATGTGAGCCAAACGCAAGGGCTATTTCTACGATAAAACAAGTGTTGTCGAGGACGTCATCCAGATTAACGAGGGGCAAATGTTGAGATTCAATGCATCCGGGTATCACTTGCCGATGCGCAGTCTGGAGGGCGAAAAGTGTGTCAGGGACCTTGGCGATGGCGGAAGTAAGATTTATATGGCGCTGGACTACGAGGCAAAGTTCGGGCCGCTGGGATGGCCGATGTGTGACCAGATGATGCCACCCAAGATGCGCGGGCTGATGCGAAATATCCCTCCCTGTTTGGCCCCTACCATGCCCGTATCAGCAAGGCTGTCTACAATATGTGGCCTGCCGAGGAAAAACTGAACGTTTGCCTGGCGGCCTAAAGCAACAACATGGGGACGTAATGAGCTAACCCGATATCACTGATGCCGCGTTCATCCTATCGCGGCTTGCTGGAATCAAAATCACGATCAAGAACGGGTTGAGAAGGTGGGTTGGCATTCTTGCAGGCATCGCTGGCCAGCCATTGCGAAATCGGTCGCCATGGCCCGAACTGGGTTTGCTCCTTGGAGAACAGGTAACCCTTGGGTACCGTACCGATGTGCAACGGCAAAAAAGCGGGACGACCGCATGGGTCATGGCGGAAATAATAATCCTGCCACCACACAGCCGTACGGGGCATGGTCGCCACATAGGCCATCACATCCAGCGCCTCCTGTTCGGACAGCGAACCTGGGAAGTATTGCGGCATGTTCTGGTGAAGGAAGGCTGCCCCGACCGGCACCATCAAGGGGCCTCCCGCATCGGAAAACGAACCTGCACCAGCCAACGGCGGGAATACGTATCCCGTTTTATCGCTCCATTTCCCGAGACCATCCGCACCATGGCAGCCGAAGCAGATTTTCGCGTAGATTTTGGTACCGCTTTGAGGATCGGCTTTCATATCCAGCACATTGGGGAATAATTCGGTTGATGCGCCGGGAATCTTGCCCACATCCTTCTTGGTCTTGAAGGCATCCACGAGCACGCCTTCCCCCGGATAAATGCCGTCTCTCACCGCTTTCAGCCATGCGACGAAGGCATCCATTTCTGGTGATTTATCGGGAATCATCACAGTCCCGCCACATTCGCGACCGCAGTCGCGGGAACGGCTGCGCGCATCACGATGATAGCCAAGATTCGGGAAATAAACGCCCTTCTCGCCATCCTCGCGCAACCCGTAAAAAGTCAGCGTTCTGAAAAACGGCCATGAATAGGCCAGGGTACCGTCGTACGCGTGGCAATTCGTACAACTCATGATGCGGCCATGCCCCAACGAAGGGCGGCCATCCTTGCGCCCATCACCTATGGTCATATAGGTGTTATGTACCAGGTCATACCCGAAGATCACGCGGCGCGCATATTTCATGTCGCCCTGATAAGTTCCGTCAGACACCTCACGCTTTAGGCGTTTAATATCTGGCCGCCGACACCAGCGCGTTCCGGCTGCAATTACTTTCCCGGTTGATAATTCGACATCTTTTGAGAGCAGGCAATCATTCGGGGTTGGCGCAAGATGTGGGTCGGCAAGTGCACAGCCAAAAAAGAGCATGCCCGCAACCGCGAAGACCGGCACGGACATATGGTTTGTCATGGCGAAATTTCTGAGGAAATTAGCTCGCCCAGAAGGTGAGTATTGCGAACAAATAGACGCTGCCCAATACCAGTATCACACCTACCGGCAGGGTGTGGCGAAAAGTAAATTCATCCACGTTGCTACGTACGATCTCAAGCGGTTTCATCGCGTGGCGCAATGAAACCCATTTATTTGCCCCTTGTTCAAACTTGCGAAACCAGCCGGGGCGAAACATCGCCAATAGACTGGCGATCAAGGCAAATACCGCACCCAATATCACAATCAATTGCATCGGGCCAA
This sequence comes from Gallionella sp., assembly GCA_041739955.1. GTDB lineage: Bacteria > Pseudomonadota > Gammaproteobacteria > Burkholderiales > Gallionellaceae > Gallionella. Next base: position 14,403 of record JBGSMU010000126.1, read on the forward strand.
ACATCACACTGATATATGCGGCGGGTATTTGAAAGTGCGTTGCCAGACCGGAGGTGATGCTGCTTCTGTCGATCTGCACGCCGAAATAATACAGCATAAAAATCGCTCCCAAAGATGTGGCCAAACTGCCGGCGAAGAGATAACTGTAGAACCATGGATTAAAGTTTATCGAGGTTTCCAGGAATTTGTTGATGTGGCGCGTGGAGATCCAGCGGTTGCCCATCAGGCTTACCCGTACCAACCAGCGCGGTTGCAATATCAGCGTTGCACCGAGAATCATGCCGACAACGCTGCCCAGCACAAGAAAGCTTATAAATGCGCGTAACAATATAGTTTCGATGATGATCATGCTTGCTCCTTGTAAAGATTCAAGCCAGCTTTGATGTGGTAGCGGCGATAGACGGGAATGCTCCACGTTATTGAATGACTTTTCGTTGGCCCGAGGGCAAATCAAGCGACCGTTAACACGGGGAAACCGAACCCCTTCAATGTCATGTGGCCACTGGGTTGCATCTTGGCAATTTAAACCGTCATGTTCCGTGCGTTACCGCACATAACCGGCTTGCACGTGTCGCAGGCAATTCAACCTGCTTCGACCATGACGCTATTCTTGTGCGGGGAGCGCATCCGGGCTGGCAGATTTTTTCGGGATCAGGCTTTCTGCACAGCTCGACACAGCCTGTAGCGGGGTATTGCTCACAGTGTGTCGCAATGTGGCCGGACGATAGAAGGCTGGAGATTGTTCATATCGGTTAAAGGCAGCGACTTAAATTCAACCGTGCTTATCCGGTTGTCACAGACATCCACTAGCGGTAGTATGTTGAGTATCTGCCCCCAAGTGGAATAATCATGGTTATCGACGTACTTGAGCGAGACGATCTGCCGTTCCCGCGCTCGCTGCCGGAGTTTCAACGA
>JBGSMU010000130.1:0-5349 GCA_041739955.1 Gallionella sp.
CCGTGCGCAGCAAAAGGCGTTCGTATTCGCTGCACTGTCATTGATATCATCCATGACATACGCTGCGACCGCACCAAATACCGCGATCAGCAATACCGCGACCGCCACTTACCAGATCGGTCCTGTTGCTTCCCCGACCACGATGATCGACAACAACACCGTAGTCGTTAACACTGCCGCGTGTATCGCTGTCGGTGTCGATATCGAGTTGCTGCAATACATTCCAGCCGCTCGCGCCGCACAGGCCCCATTGGCTACAACGGTAAATGTCGAGCCAGCCGCCTATTCGACCAGCGGGCTCAGCGCGGGGCCTTTCAATCCGCTAGCCAACCCCACCCTGCTCGGCGATGTTGCGCCGATCGCTTTGCCTGCCAGCCTGCTACTGTCGCCGGTAAACGACGCGTTGGGTAATCCGCTGTCCGCCTTCTCCCGCAACGAACCGATATTCGTGCGCGTGGTCAGCTTCGATGGCAATGTGAACCCGCTCACCCCCGATACCATCAATGTCAGTCTGAACACAGCCACCGGCGGCGACAGCGAACTGGTGCAACTCACCGAGACCGGGCCGTCTACCGGTGTGTTCATCGGCGCAGTCCAGACCGTCTTTGTCGCACTGGGTTCTGCTCCCACCCCGAACGACGGGCAGATCACGATCTCCGCCCACAATGAAACCATCACCGGTGTTTACACCCATTCCGACTGCAGTACCGGCGCTAATATCGCCAGCTCGAGCAGCGGCCTGATCGACCCTTACGGCATCGTGTTCGACTCCGGGACCGGCGCGCCGATCGCGGGCGCGACCGTCACCCTGATCAACACATTCACCAATCTTCCAGCTGTCGTGTTCTGCGATGATGGTGTCACGACGATGGCGCAACCAGTCACTAGCGGCTCACCGACGACATGCGATCCGGTGATGGTCACAGGCGGCTTCCGTTTTCCCCAGGTTGCAGCAGGCAGCTACCGCATCACTGTCGCGCCGCCTGCAGGCCATTCCTTCCCGTCAGCGACACCTGCGGCCAGCCTCCCGGCACTGGTCGGCACACCTGCTCTCTCGCCTGCGATCCTGGGCAATCCCGGAGTGACGCCGGGCGGTTCTTACGGCGGCGTGTTCACCCTGTGGGGTCCGGCGCTTAAAGTCGATGTCCCTATCGATGCCGGCAGCACCGCGATAACCATCAGCAAGACTGCGGGCAAAACCGTTGTCAGTACCGGCGATTTCGTTCCCTATACACTCTCGATCACCAACAATAGCGCAACCTTGCCCGTGATCGCAGGAACGGTTGCAGACCATCTGCCACAAGGTTTCCGATTCCAGAATGGATCGGTACGTGTAGACGGAGTTCCAGCGGCTGACCCGGCAATCTCCGTTGACGGCGGCACACTCACATTCAGCGTGAATATCCCGACCGCATCGACATCAACCGTCGAATATGTACTGGAAGTGACGCCGGGCACAAAGACCGGGCCGGCAGAAAATATCGCGGCCGCGACGGGCACGACAACTTCAAACACAGCCCACGCAAGTGTGTATGTGCGTGAAGACCTGTACCGCAACAAGAGCATTCTGATCGGTCGCGTGATCGACGGTTCCTGTGATGACCAGGTCGACAACGATGAGAAAGGGCTGGCCAACGCACGTATCGTCCTCGAGGACGGCACTTACATCCTGAGCGACACGGAAGGCCGCTGGCATATCGACAACCTGCGCCCGGGCACGCATGTCGTCCAGCTTGACCTGGATTCGTTGCCCAGGGATTACGAGGTGGTCTCTTGCGAACAGAACACCCGCTTTGCCGGGCGCAGCTTTTCACAATTCGTCAACCTTCAGCCCGGCAGCCTGTGGCGTGCCGATTTCCACGTGCAGAAGAAAGCACCGGTTGCGCCACGCATGACACAAACCCTGGCCGCACACCAGAACCTTGATACGACCGAGGTATCTCTGTTGCTGGAAAGTGGCACCGAGGTGACCGGCTATTCAGCGACACTGATGCTGCCCGAGTTCTCGCGCTACGTCGCTGGTTCTTCCAGGCTGAACGGCGAGACAATCGACGATCCTTATAATGCCGACAACACATTGATCTTCCGCGGCAAGGGCCGCCCTGCCAGCTGGAACGATCAATATACGTTCGACGTCGAACACTTGAGCCGCGAAGCGACGATCAGGTCGATAGTACGCTTCACCCCACCCGGACGAGCAGCACAGAACGTCCCGGTAGCGCAAGTCACGGTGATCAACCATGCCCCGGCCAGTGTTTCGACCACAGCACAAGTGTTGGTTGAAGCCGCGGACCTTCGTCCGGCCAAGACTCCCGGTGATGATGATCCGGCTAGCATGCTGGAAAAACTGCCTTACGATGCAGCATGGCTGGAACAGGCTCCCGCCGGGGATGAATGGTTGCATCCACAGGAAAGCTTCAGTCCTAACCTGCCGGTCATGTCTGTCGCAGTCAAGCATGATCCGACTCATCGTCTGGCACTGACGGTGAACGGTGAAGCGGTCAACCCGCTGAACTTTGACGGTCGCAAATTGAACCGCAAGCAGGATGTCGCACTCAGTAGCTGGCGTGGTGTCCACCTCATTCCCGGTGGGAACGAAATCATGCTGGTGGTCACCGACAAGGAAGGCAATGAGCTGAGCCGGAACAAGCGCACTATTCATTTTGCGACCACGCCCGACCATGTCGAATTCGTACCCGAGCTGTCCCGCCTGGTCGCAGACGGAAAAACTCGGCCCATCATCGCCGTGCGCTTCCTTGACAAGGATGGCGCACCGATCCGCCGCGGCATCAATGGTGAATTCATGCTGAACACCCCCTATCGTTCCTACGACCGCCACGAAGGGATAGAGCGCGAACCCCTGGCCGGGCGTATCGGCGGCAATGCGCGTTACGAGATCAAGACCGACGGCTTGGCGATGATCGAACTTGAGCCCACTACACAGAGCGGCGAAGCCGTGCTTAACTTCCAGTTCAACGATAAACGCAAGGAGGAAGTGCGAGCATGGCTGGAAGCCGGTCAGCGTGACTGGATACTGGTGGGTTTCGGCGAAGGCACGATCGGGAACAAGACGCTGTCGGGCAATGTCCAGGCACTCAAGGATGCCGGCGCCGACAAGGAATTGTTCGATGACAACCGACTGGCGTTCTATGCCAAGGGCAGCATACGCGGTGACTACCTGCTGACGATCGCATACGATACCACCAAGCAATCAGACGGGAACCTGCTCAAGCAGGCTGTCGACCCGACCCAGTATTACACGCTGTACGCAGATGCCACGCAGGCAAATTACGACGCGGCGAGCAGCGGAAAGCTATATGTGAAACTGGAGCGCAGCCAGTTCTATGCGATGTTCGGCGACTTCGACACGGGACTGACCGTCACCGAGCTCTCCCGTTACAGCCGCACATTGCATGGCATCAAGAGCGAGTACAAGGGCGAGACACTGGGCTATAACGCTTTCGCCACAGTCACCGCGCAGGCCTATGTCAAGGATGAGATCCCCGGTAATGGCACTTCGGGTATATACAGGCTTTCACGCGGTAACCTGATGATCAACTCCGACAAGATACGCATAGAGACCCGCGACCGCTTCCAGTCGCAGAATATCGTCAGTGTGCAGAACCTGACCCGCTATCTGGATTACGACATCGATTACCTCAACGGCACACTGACCTTCCGCGAGCCGGTCAATGTTCGCGACGGCAGCTTCAACCCGATCTATATCGTCGCCGAATACGAGTCGGCAGATCCATCCGACGAAAAGGCCACCTTCGGCGGACGCGGCAGCTTCAAGCCGGTCAAGGATGTAGAGGTTGGCGTGACGCTTGTGCATGAAGGCACGGTGGGTGCCAACGGCGACCTCAAGGGGGTTGATGCGAGTTATCAGGTCGATGACAAGACCAAGGTTCGTGCCGAACTGGCTGCGACAGATCGTGAGCTGGCGAATGTACCGATCAGCGGCGGAGCATGGCTGGGTGAAGTGACACACCATGAAGAACAATGGGACGCTAAAGCCTATGTGAGCGAACAAGGCGGAGCATTCGGCATGGGGCAGCAAGCAGCCTCTGAAAACGCCACCCGAAAGTTTGGCGTGGATGGTCGCTATAAATTGTCCGACTCCGCCGAATTGAAGGCGCAGGCTTACCAGCAACAGAACATGACCAACAGCACACAGAACAGCGTGACAGAAGGACGTGTCGATACGCGCATCAATAGCGACCTGAGTGCCTATTATGGTGCGCGCATGGCACAGGATGTCACCACCACCGGTACCGTCGCGCAAAGCAACCAGCTCCTGGGTGGCGCCTCCTACAGTATGCTCGAAAACCGCCTCTCCCTGAACGGCAGCGCCGAGGTCAGCGGCGGCTCTGCCGACAGCAGCATGATGCCCAACCGCCTGATACTGGGCAGTGAATACAAGGTAACAGAGCAAAGCAAGGTGTTTGCCGAACAGGAGTTTGCCCGGGGTGAACAGATAGACGCGAACACCACCCGTGTCGGTATCCGCACGCAACCCTGGAGCGGCAACGAGATGTCCGCATCCATGGGCGGCAACTATAACAATGATGCCGAACGCATCTATTCCAATCTGGGCATGGTGCAGCGCTGGCAGCTCGATGAGCACTGGCAGACCAATTTCAGTGTGGATCGCAGCCAGACCATGCGCAATACCGCGACGCCATTGAACCTGAACACACCGTTACCATCCGGCTCCGGCGGCATAGCACAATTGCCTGCTGCCTCAGGTGATTACACCGCTTCGGCTTTCAGCCTGGCTTACCATGACAAGATATGGAGCAGCGACGGCCGTATCGAATTCCGTGATTCCAGTATCGACAAGCAGCGCAACCTGCAACTCGGCGTGCAGCGCCAGCTGGATCGAGGTCGTGTTCTGGCTGCCGGCTACACGCTGCGGCAGGCCGACAGTACGATCAGCAGGACACGCAATACCAACCTGCGCTTTTCTTACGCCCATCGCCCGAATGACAGCCGCTGGGTCTGGTTCGACCGTATCGACTACATCACCGATTACAACCAGACTGCTAACTCGACACTCAACGGCGAAAAACTGGTGAATAACCTGCATGCCAATTACATGCCTACGCGCAAGACACAGATCTCGATGCAATACGGTGCAAAATACGTACTGGATACGATCAACAACACGGACTACAAAGGCTATACCGACCTGGTTGGTGCAGAGATCCGCCACGACCTGACTCAACGCTGGGATATCGGTGCTTTCGCGTCCATGATGCGTTCGGTCAATTCCGGCGTGACGTCCTACGGTATAGGCGGCTCGGTCGGATACAAGGTGGTGGACAACATGTGGGTGTCGGCTGGCTA